>NZ_JBXWQF010000020.1:0-80661 GCF_059612245.1 Ruegeria sp. CDSA079
GGCACTCGCGCTCAGTTCGGTACGCCTCTCTCTGCGCCAGCAACACGTTGTTTTTCAACAATATCAGCCCAAAGCTGACCTCATGCAGGACATAAACAATACGCCGCTATAAGGTACCCGCCACTGATTGAAGGTTGTCGCGATGAACCGCTTCATAGGCATCGTAGTAGGTCAGTGAGCCGTTATCGAACCAATCCTTCGCAAATTCCTTCAGCGACAGTCCGGCCAATTCGGCATTCTCTCTACACCGCAAGAGCTTGGTAACATATTGCTCTGTGGCCGTAATGAATGAACTACCGTAACCACCTTTCGCGATCCGATCAGGGTCGCCATGACAGGGGAGAATTGACGAAATATCCCAGGTTGAAAGCCTATCAAGCTCGGCCAAGTGAACTTCAAGGCGCTCTGGCTCGGCGACATAGGTCACGCTGTCTTCCAGTGCATCACCAGCCAGCAAGACCCTGGACTTTGGCAGGTAGAGTGCAACTCCATCGTGGCTGTGGATGTCCAAAGGACGAAGTTCAATTTCGGTCGTTCCCACGTTCAGTGTCATTCCGCCGTCAAACACTGTTGTAGGCATTATCACAGGATTGATCGCTGGATCGCTCTTGGAATAGCTTTCCTCTTTTTCAACCAACGCGGCTTCCGTTTTTTTACCGGCGATTATCTCGCAATCAGCAAACACCTCGGTTCCGGCGACATGGTCTTTGTGATGATGGCTAAGCACAACCCGAATTGATGTCACCCCACGCCTTTGCAGTTCGCTTCGTATCCAGTGCGCGTGGTCCGGCGAGATGTGGGTATCATAGACTAGGGCGTTGCTGCCATCGACAACGGCGTAGCTCGCGATCCCGAGTGTGTACGCCGCATCGTCCAGCCAATTCCACGTCGAAGAGTGCAACCGCCTGCCTACAACGCGGCCGTCATAAAAGACCAATACGTTGGCCAAGGTTTCTAATACCCGCAGCGTGGATGTGGACACCATGAAATCAAATTTGTCTTTCAAGTTTGGCGATCAGTTGGGCTTGGCCGAGTTGAATTTTCTAGACACTCTCCATTCTTCCTGTTCAACAATATGGCTAGGTCCCGGGTAAAAAGGAAATGACCGGAATGTCCGCAGAGCGACTGCCTGACAGATCAAAAATCGATCTCAACACCCGGAAGGTTCAGCTCTTTCATCATGTCGCGCAGCTCTTGACGGGCGGCGATGTTCGAGATGTTCAGCTGCTTGACGCCGATATCCTTGAGGTCCAGCAGGGTCAGACCGCGGGGGAACAGCTCACGGAAGATGACCCGTTCGGAAAAGCCCGAAGCGACGCGAAAACCGATGCGCTGTGACAGCATCTCGATCGCGCGCTGCATCTTTTCCTTGTTGACCATCCGCTGCGTGCCGACCCGGTTACGGACCACAACCCAGTCAATGGGCTTCAGCCCGGCTTGTGCGCGCAACTGCCGCGCGTTCCAGACCATCTCGGAATAGACCGACGGGCCGAGGATTTTCTCGCCCTTTGAATCAATCCGCGCCAGCAGGTCAAAGTCGATGAAACTGTCGTTCAGCGGCGTGATCAGCGTATCGGCCAGCGAATGTGCCACCTGGCTGAGCCGGGTGTGAGAGCCCGGGCAGTCGATCAGAATGAAGTCGCTGTCGCTCTCCAACTGCGACACGGCGGCGGACAGACGGTGGTCATAGATGTTCTCGCCCGGCTTCAGCGTGGCGGCGTCGATCTCGGGCAGGTCGTGATGGCGCGGGCCGGGCAGGGTCAGGTCCGAGCTTTTGAGGAAGTTGTTTCGGTTCTCAAAATAGCGTCCCAGACTGCGTTGCCGTAGGTCCAGATCCAGTGTGCTGACCTTGTGTCCCAATCGGGCCAGTGCGGTCGCCACGTGCATCGACACGGTCGATTTGCCTGCGCCACCCTTTTCGTTCCCGACCACAATGATATGTGCCATGCTTGTATTCCCAAGTCCCGCCGTGCTTAACTACACGTTGTTGGTTCCCACTATATGTTGTGTCGCCTTGGAAGAAAAGAACCTCGAGCGGCGGTTTCTGGCAATATCAGACCCTAAATCGGAAAACCCTGCGTGGTGCGCAGGTTACAGACGGGCACTTGCCAATGTATCGGCCCTGATTCACAGTCCACTTGCAGGTCTGGCAGGGAGAATGTGGCTTGGAACACTTGTTCCTGAACGTTTTGAACGTGGTTTTGCCGGTTCTGATCTGCGCCGGGATCGGTTATGGCCTTGCGCTGATTCACGCCCCATTCGACAACAAGGTGATCGGTGGCATCGTCTCAAAAGTTGGTTATCCAACGCTGATCATTTCGCATCTTTCGACCACCAAACTTGCCGTTGGCACCTTTCTGGATGTGATGACTGCGGCCGCGTTGGCAGTGGCAGGGTTTGGCGTGTTGGGGTTTGTCGCACTCAAGGTCATGCGCCTGCCGGTCAGGGCGTTTCTGACGCCGTTGATGCATGGAAATGTCGGCAATATCGGTTTGCCGATCACTCTGCTGGCTTTGGGCGACGCGGGCATGGCTTATACCATGGCGTTTGTGGTGGTTGTGCTGATCAGCATTTTCACCGTGGGCATGTGGATTCCAGCCGGAGAGTTTTCACCCAAGAAATTGACCACATCCCCGATCATTTATGCCGTGGCGCTTTCGCTGATCCTGATGGCGACGGGAACCAGCCTGCCACAGCCGATTTCGAAGTCGTTTGACATACTGGGTGGGCTGTCGATTCCGCTGATGCTTCTGACGATGGGCCACACCCTGGCTACATTGCAGGTGAAAAGTCTGGGACGATCGATCCTGTTGACGCTTTTACATTTGGTGATGGCTGTTGTCATTGCCAGCGCATTGATCTGGTTGTTCGGATTTACAGGACCGGAACGGGGTGCTGTAATCCTGTGTTGCCTAATGCCGTCGTCGGTGGCGACCTATCTCTTCATCGATCAGCATGTGCCGGAATACGGGCCTGATGTGGCGGGCTATATTCTGGTCTCGACACTGACGACAATACTGGTGCTGCCGGTGGCGCTGTCCTACTGGATCTGACACCCGACCGATGCCGGTTTCGTGACTTGTAACCCTCGGGAGCCTGACAGACTATGCCCCGGATATCACGCAGTATTCAAAAGGGCCCACATATGATCGGATATGTAACCATCGGCGTTTCCAACATGGATGCCGCCAAGACATTTTATACTTCGTTGTTCGAGGATAAAGGCGCACAGGTTCTGATCGACGCGGGTCGCATTGCCTTTATCGGCAATAATCCGGCCGCACCGATGCTGGCCGTCTGCGAGCCTTATGATGGCAATGACTGCGCGTCAGGGAATGGCAATATGGTGTCTTTCGCCGCCGACACCAAAGAGGCTGTTACCACAATGTATGACAAGGCGATCAGCCTTGGCGCGACGGACGAAGGCGAACCCGGGCAGCGCGTACCGGACCGGTTCTATGGTGCTTATGTGCGGGATCCAGATGGCAACAAGCTTTGCTTCTACGTCTTCGGATAATTCCGGACACAACGCAGGCAAGAAAAAAGGCCGCCCCAAAGGGCGGCCTTTCGCATTTCATACCAGTCAAGCTTAGAAGCCCAGACCTTCGTATTTCTTTTTGAACTTCGACACGCGGCCGCCGGCGTCCATCAGGCGCGACGAGCCACCGGTCCATGCCGGGTGCACAGAGGGGTCGATTTCCAGAGCCAGCTGATCGCCTTCGGCGCCCCAGGTGGATTTCATCTGAACTACGGTGCCATCGGTCATTTTGACGTCGATGACGTGATAATCGGGATGGATGTCTTTTTTCATCTTTCCGTTCCTTACGCTTCGGCGCCAGCCTTGGGCTTGTAGTTGGTGACTTCCGCGATACGCGCGGACTTACCGCGACGGGTGCGCAGATAGTACAGTTTGGCGCGACGAACGCGGCCACGGCGGACAACGGTGATGCTGTCGATGTTGGTCGAATACAGCGGGAACACACGCTCCACGCCTTCGCCAAACGAAATCTTGCGAACGGTGAACGAGCCGGCAATGCCAGTGCCGTTGTTGCGCGCGATGCAGACGCCTTCGTAGTTCTGCACACGGGTGCGCGACCCTTCGGTCACCTTATAGCCGACACGGATGGTGTCACCGGCTTTAAAGTCGGGGATGTCTTTCCCCAGGGCGGCAATCTGTTCCGCCTCAAGCTGTGCGATCAGGTCCATCGCAGGTACTCCTATCTGCTCGTGGTTGGTCCACGAAGTTTGGGCGCGGCCTGAGAGCTCTTGGTCTTCACCGGGTCCTGCATGCAGCCCGCCAGAGATCAGATCGACTGTTCCTTGGGTCTGGTCAGATCTGACACGTCCCGGCCGAAGAAAGCTGAGCGTCACGCCATGATGCAAACCAAAACACCGGAGTCGCAGGATGCGGCACCGGATTGCGGTCGTGTACGGGGATTGGGCGCTGGGATCAAGTGCAAATTGTGGGGCATGGCGGTGGGAATCCGCCTTTCCGAAATTGCACCGTTGTCATGATGGTCAGATCAGGCATTCTGAGGGGAATTAAAAGAGCAGAAATTTCAGGCAGGATCCAATGATGCGAATTACGTTCATGCTGGCCATAACGGCTGCTGTGCTTATGTCTTGCGGGCGCGGTGGCCCGAAACCGCAGGTCGTAGAATCCACACCGGGCGTGGACAGGACTGCACCGTCCGTAATCTACCCTGACTTTGGCGACGCAGATCCACATGAATGGGAGGGGCGCCATCCCGGATTGTATCCGATCCACGGGCTGGACATCTCACGCTGGCAGGGACCGATAGACTGGCGCACGGCCAAGGCATCGGGTGTGAGCTTTGCATTCATGAAAGCGACGGAAGGCGGTGATGTGGCCGACCCGATGTTCGACGAACATCGACGTAGCGCGCAGGCGGCAGGCGTGCCTTGGGGGGCCTATCACTATTATTATTTCTGCCGGTCCGCCCGTGAACAGGCCCGTTGGTTCATCCAGAACGTTCCGAAAGGGGCAGACCTACCGCATGTTCTGGATATGGAATGGACGCCGCATTCCAAAACCTGCACGCTGCGGCCCGATGGCAGAACCGTTCGGGCCGAGGCGCAGCGGTTCCTGGACATTCTGGAACGGCACTATGGTCGGCGTCCAATCGTCTATACCACTGTGGACTTTTTCGCAGACACGGATATCGGACGCTTGCCCAAGACCGAATTCTGGCTGAGGTCGGTCGCCGGCCACCCGCGCCAGGTCTATCCGCGCACTGTCTGGCGGTTCTGGCAATACACCGGCACCGGGCTGGTACCGGGTGTTCAGGGCAGGGTGGACATCAACACGTTCAACGGAACTCCGGAAGCTTGGGCCAGCTGGAAGTCGGGGAATTAGGTGTTAGGTGTTCCGTAGGTCTCGATAGTACCGCCCGTCACCAGATGGCCCAGTCGTCGTTCGCGTTCTTCACCGTACGCGTTGCGCAGCCAGAACGACTCGCCCGCACTCAGCTCGCGGCGTTCAAACCCACGCTCGCGGAGGCACCGGTCCACTTGATCGATTTCGCCCTGCACGCGCAACTGGTCCTGAATCGGAACGGTAACGGCGGGTCCGACAATAATTCCCCAAAGAAGGATATTGGTCGCATAGCCCCCAATGACGGCGCTGTTTCCGCCTTCATCCGCTTCTTGAGAGCAGGAATCGACTGCGACCCGCGCCGAGTGCAAATTATGTCCGGCTTGCGTAGGAATAGACGTCCCGAGGGGTTTGGTGGTGCAGGCCGAGGCAACCAACAAAGCGCCAAGCAATAACTTCTTCATAATGTTGTTAGTCTCACTCTTAATTACCCAAAAATTTTATGGGACTTAAACGTGAATAAAATGAGGTATAAACAACTTCAAATGGCATTCTGACAAACATTTAACCTGCGGCACGTCGGCCACATACCGCGCCTTTAGTCTGCGCTTTCGGCAGAGGTTTTCAGATATTCCGCCCAGATGTCCGGGCGTCGTTCACGCGTCAGATCTTCGGCCATCTTTTGGCGCCATTCCGCGATGCGGCCGTGATGGCCTGACATCAGAACCTCGGGAATCGAACGGCCCTTCCAATCTGCAGGACGGGTGTATTGGGGGTGTTCCAGCAGGCCCGAGGAAAAGCTTTCCTCTTCGGTCGACGCCTGATTGCCCAAAACTCCGGGAAGCAGGCGTACCGTTGCATCGATCAGGGCTTGCGCGGCGATTTCCCCGCCGGTCATCACGAAATCGCCCAGTGACACTTCCTGCACGCCGTAATGTTCCAGCACGCGCTCGTCCACACCTTCGAACCGGCCACACAACAAGGTCATCCCGTCACAGCGGGCAAGGTTCTGCATCATGCGCTGATCCATGCGTCGTCCGCGGGGGCTGAGGTAGATCAGCGGCCAGTTGCCGCGCACATCGGCCATGGTATGTTCAATCGCATCGCCAAGAACATCTGCACGCAGTACCATTCCCGCACCACCGCCAGCGGGCGTGTCATCAACATTGCGGTGCTTGCCGGCGCCGAACGGCCGCAGATCCACGGTCTCCAGCTGCCACAACCCCTCCTGCAACGCTTTGCCTGTCAGGCTCTCGCCCAGCACACCGGGAAAGGCGTTGGGAAACAGCGTAATGATCTTGGCTTTCCAGACCCCATGCAGATCCGGGGTCGCGGTCATCAGTTCACGCGGCTTCAAGGTGGGCCGGATCGCCTTGCGACCATGGGACTTGCTGGGTTTTTCTGTCATATCTAGCGGGCCAGTTCGTTCTGCGCGGTTTGAATCAGAGCCTTCTTCTGGGTGATCATTGCGCCTTCGTCCAGCGATGAACGGTTCAGCACCAGCATTTCTTCCAGTGTATCGGCAGAAAACCTGGGGCTTGTCCGCGTGGGCCCAACAAGCTGCGCTGTTTTCTCGGGCGGCAGATCCAGGAACTCTTCCAAAGGCGCAGCTGAACCAAACTTATGGTTCTGAACCTCTTCCATCCACCCGGTCCGTACGGTGACTGAAGGCAGCCGGTCCCTGATCCTGTCCACCGTGTCCTGCAGCGGCGGCAGATGGGCAAGAGCGTTGCAGTAGGCGTCCAGATCCTGAACAAGGCGGGAATGCTGCAGATCATGGGCCCAAAGGCTGCGCAACCATTGATCCTGCTGGCGCAAAGACAGGTAGATTGTGAATTCGACTTCCTGCCCCAGCAGACGGCGGCGCAATACGCTGACCAGAGTCTCTGCCAGTTCCGGTGCCGCCCCATAACCTTCGCTTTTGTTTCTGCTGGGGCGAAGGCCCAGAAAATTCTCTTCGCTCACGATCAACCCGCGACGAGCTCCGAAATCCAGACCATCAAGGAATTCGCTCATCTGCCCGCCAAACCCTGCCATCGTTGCGTCCAGACGATAGATCGAATGGCGCGTGGCCGCTTCGCTCAGCCCCAACTTGCGCGTTTTATAGGGAAGAACCAGCGAGTAACGGGGCCAGATCAACTCGCGGTTTTCATGCAAAAACGATTGTGCGGCGGCCATGCCGGTCTTGTGCAAACCCAGATGCAGCAAGACCCGACGCATCAGATCAGACCTTCGGGCGGGTCGGCCACGATGCGGCCTTGCTCCAGATCTACAGTGGGTATCACTTGCAGCGTAAAGGGCAGCAGAACCGTGGATTTCAAACCTGGCCCATGCAGTTCCAGCAAATCCGCCGCGCCGTGATTTTGCACGGATTTGACCTTGCCCAGCAGCGTGCCGCCGGTGTCATAAACGTCAAGTCCGATCAGGTCGGTGTGATAAAACTCATCATCAGGCAAGGACGGCAACTGATCGCGCCGTGCAAACAGGCGCAGCCCGTTCAGCGCATCGGCCTCTTCCTTTGTTTCGACCCCACCCAGACGGGCCGCAAACCCGTTCTTGATCGCGCGTGTCAGAACAACCGGATAGCGTTCCTTACCCGCCTCATCGGTCAGCGGCGAATACGCTTCGATTTCTTCGGGAACGGCGCAAAAGCTTTTAAGGCGCACTTCGCCGCGTACGCCGTAAGATCCTGCAACACTGCCGACGCAGATCAGATCACTCATTGGAAGCGCCCGTAGTCAAACAAATTCCGTTTCTCCATTCCCCAAGCCCCTCGCAGGCTTCGCGTTGATTGCTGCGTTCGAAGAACACGCCAACAATAAAGGCGATCAGCAGCAGAATGGGAAGTCGTATCAATCCGAACATGTGGCCTTACCGTGTTTCGATTTTCAGACCGTCAGCCCGGTTTTCCCAACCGACTTGTTCAAGTTCCGGCGTGTCCGAGACCCGCACGGGCCAGCCGACACAGAAATATCCGATCAGACGCCAGTCTTCCGGTGCCTTCAGATCGCGCGTCATCTGTTCGGGATCCAGAATAGATACCCAACCTAAACCCAACCCTTCGGCGCGCAAGGCCAGCCAGAACAGGGTTATGGCAGACACAACGGAATAGCGCCGCATCTCGGGCATCGTGCCTGCACCCAGCCCCATGCCCTTATCGGTGCTGTCATCGCAGAACACGGCCAGTTGTACAGGGGCTTCCTGCATCCCGGATAATTTCAGGCGGCTGTATAGCTGCGCCTTGTCGCCGGAATACCCCGCCAGAGCTTCGGTATTGGCGGTTTGAAAATTCTTCAATGCTGCGGCCCTTGCCGCGTCGCTTTCGACGCGGATCACGCGCCAGGGTTCGCTGAGCCCCACCGAAGGGGCAAGTCGAAATGTGTCGAGGCAGCGCGCCAGCACTGCCTCGTCTATCGCGTCGGTACGGAACCGGCGCACATCACGCCGGAGCCGCAACAACAGCTCGAACTGCGTGCGAAAATCGTCAGTAAAGGTTTGATCCCGCACGCGCCCGCCTGCTTATTCTTCTGCAGCCGCTTCTTCAGCCGGTGCAGCGGCAGCTTCAGCTGCCTTTGCCGCTTTCTCTTCCGCGCGCTCCTGAGCTTTCTTGCCCGGGGTACCCTTGTTGGGGTTGTTGCGCTCGGCTTTGTCACGGCTGCCGGCTGCTTCCAGCATACGTGCGATACGGTCGGTAGGCTGAGCGCCCTGATCCAGCCAGTACTGAATGCGCTCCATGTCCATTTTCACGCGCTCTTCGCTGTCTTTCGGCAGCAGCGGGTTGTAGGTGCCCAGTTTCTCGATGAAACGGCCGTCGCGGGGCATGCGGCTGTCGGCAGCCACGATGCGATAGAAGGGACGCTTTTTCGAGCCGCCGCGGGCGAGACGAATTTTCATTGCCATGGTGGTATCTCCTTTAGATGGCGTGTGCCGGGAATTTCCCGATCAATTCTGGTGTTTCTTGTGGTGTCGGATGACTTCCTGAATGATGAAGCTCAGGAAAGCCTTGGCGAAATCGGGGTCCAGATCGGCCTCTTTCGCCAGGTCTTCGAGCCGTGCGATCTGCGCCGCTTCGCGCGAGGGATCGGACGGGGGAAGGTCGTGTTCAGCCTTGAGTTTGCCAACGGCCTGAGTGTGTTTGAACCGCTCGCCCAGCGTATAGACAAGAATCGCGTCCAGTCGGTCGATGCTTTCGCGATGCTCTTTCAACAGCGTGGCAGCCTGTGTCACGGGGTTGGTCATTGGCCGGTCCTTTCGGTGGTCAAAGCGGGTTCAGACAAATCGATTTGCGGGTGCCGCCAGATCTGGGCTTTTTTACCCAGCAGCTCGGCTTCGCGTTCATAGGTCGCGCCAAGACGCTCGGCCAAGGCGCGCGAGCGGTCATTTGCGTGGGCGATGTAGGACATCACGCCATTCAGGCCTTGATGACGTGCCGCATAGTCGCGCGCAGCTTCTGCGGCCTCAAATCCCAGACCTTTGCCTTCGGCTTGCTCCATCAGGGTCCAGCCCAGTTCCGGTTCATCCCAGCCCGGAGCAAAGATGATGCCTGCCCAACCGACGAACACGCCGCGCGATTTCTCGGTCAGATGCCAAAGGCCAAAACCATTGAGTGCCCAATGACCCAGTCGTTTGACCAGTGAGTCCCAGCTTCCCAGCTCATCTTTCGGGCCACCAACCATGTGGCTGCGCTCGGTCGCAAAGAACGCGGTCATCGCGGGCAGATCGTCCTGATGCGGTGCACGTAGAATCAGACGCTCGGTTTCGACAGTGGGGATAGTGAACGAGGTCATGCGTAGGCCTCCATTCCACCGTTCACCAGATCTGCCGGGGCAGGGTGTCGCCAGATTTCCGAGATCTCATATTTGGGGTGCTCGTAGTTGTATTCGAACTGTGCGCCCAAACGCTTGGCAACGGCGATGCTGGCGTGATTGTCAGGATCGATCAGCGAGATCGCGGTGTCCCAACTCAGAACATCATAGGCATAGCTGCGTGCCGCAAACCCGGCTTCGGTGGCATATCCTCTGCCGGTGGCATGGTTCAGCAGCGTCCAGCCGACTTCGGGTTCGGGCCATCCTTCGGGGCACCAGAGTCCGACACGACCAACATAGGTGCCGGTGTCTTTTTCATCGACGCTCCAAAACCCGTAGCCGCGCAGAGTCCAGTGGCCCAGCAAGGCGGCAATCACGCGCCACACCTCATCCCGGCGCATCTGACCGCCGACATACTTCGCAGCATCGCTGGCGAAGAACGCGGTGTCTGCGTCAAGATCAGCCTCGGACGGAGCACGCAGGATAAGGCGTTCGGTCTCAAGCTGAGGGATATGAAGCGCGTGGGTAGTCATTTACTTCTTCTTGCCAAACCCGCTCAGCCCGGGGGGCAGACCCATGCCGCCACCCATGCCGGGCATGCCGCCGGGCATCTTGCCGCCCATCGCCTTGGCCGCCTGTTCCAGCGCTTTGGGGTCCATGCCTGCGGCCATGTCTTCGGGCGAGGGGCCGCCTTTGCCAAACATGCCCTTCATGGCCTGTTTCAGCATCTTGCCTTTGCCCATCTTGCCCATCTTCTTCATCATGTCCGACATCTGCCGGTGCATCTTGAGCAGCTTGTTGAGGTCGCTGACCTCCATGCCCGAGCCTGCCGCGATCCGCTTTTTACGGCTCGCCTGCAACAGCTGCGGGTTGGCGCGTTCGCGTTTGGTCATGGACTGGATCAGGGCGATCTGCTGGCGCAGGATCTTGTCGTCAAGCCCCGCCTGATCCATCTGCTTGGCCATCTTGCCCATACCCGGCATCATGCCCATCATGCCTTGCATGCCGCCCATCTGGATCATCTGTTCCAGCTGCATTTTCAGGTCGTTCATGTTGAACTGACCTTTGACCATGCGCTTCATCATGCGCTCGGTCTGTTCCATCTCCATCGTTTCCTGGGCCTTTTCGACCAGGGCAACAATGTCGCCCATACCCAGGATACGACCGGCGATCCGGTCCGGCTCGAACGTTTCGAGCGCGTCCATCTTCTCACCCAGACCCACAAAGCGGATCGGCTTGCCGGTGACTGCGCGCATCGACAGCGCCGCACCGCCGCGCCCGTCACCGTCCATACGGGTCAGGACCACGCCCGAGATGCCAACTTTGGCGTCAAACTCCTCGGCCACCTCAACAGCGACCTGACCGGTCAGGCCATCGACGACCAGCAGGGTCTCGCGCGGATCAACTACGTTGCGAACCTGCTCGACCTCGTTCATCAGCACTTCGTCGATGTGCAGACGGCCCGCGGTATCGAGCATGTAGACGTCATAGCCACCCAGCGTTGCCTGCTGCTTGGCACGCTTGGCGATGTCGACCGGCGACTGGCCGGGAACGATGGGCAAAGTATCGACGCCGACCTGAGTACCCAAAACCGCCAACTGATCCATCGCCGCCGGGCGATAGACGTCGAGCGAGGCCATCAGAACCTTCTTGCCCTCTTTCTCTTTCAGGCGTTTGGCGAGCTTACCTGTCGTGGTCGTCTTACCCGAGCCCTGCAGACCGACCATCAGGATCGGGGCGGGCGGGTTGTCGATCTTCAGCGCGCCGGGGTCTTCCTCGCCGCGCAGCGTATCGACCAGCGCGTCATGTACGATCTTGACGACCTGCTGGCCGGGTGTGATCGACTTGGTGACGGCCTGACCGGTTGCCTGTTCCTGCACCTTCTTGACGAATTCGCGTGCCACCGGCAGCGAAACATCCGCCTCTAACAGGGCAACGCGAACCTCGCGTAGGGCGGTTTTGACGTCCTCCTCGGACAGGGCACCCTGTTTCGTTAGCCGATCAAAGACGCCAGAGAGGCGTTCGGATAGATTTTCAAACATGCCTTCGGCCTCCTTCGCCGGTTTTGACTAGGCGCTTCCTAAGTAGGAACCACCGGTTGAGTACACAATTGCCCCCTCCCACTGAATTAGACGTGGGGGTAATGCCAAATGGCATTGCCCCCACGGGCGAAACTCGCTGGTGGGGGGCGATCCCTGAACGACTCAAGGGACCGGAAGATCAGACGCTTCCGGATGTTTGGACCGGGCTTTAGGCGCAATGGCCGTCAGAGTCAACTGCGTTCACTTTGAATCAAGGGTTTGGAGTGGCCAATGCTCTTAACTGTATTTCGGCTGATTGCGGGCGCGTCCGTTCTGTGGCACAGCGCAGGAAATTCTGCGCAAGGAGACCAGGATGGACGCTTCATCCGCCTATCAGGACACACTACCGCTGAGTTCCGACGCATTGCTGGCGCAACTGGATGAGTGGGGGTTGGCCTATCGTATGCATACTCATGTGCCCCTGCGTACGGTCGAGGATGCCAAGTCCGTCGAAGGTCAATTCACGGTGCCGGGCGAGAATGCGTTACGGGTCAAGAACCTGTATCTGCGCGACAAAAAAAAGCGCAACTATCTGGTGACACTTGAGCAAAGCCGCGAGATCGACCTTAAGGCGCTGGGTGCTGAGTTGGGAATTGGCAATCTGTCCTTCGGCTCAGCGGACAGGCTGCTAGAGAACCTCGGCATTCGACCGGGCGCGGTCAGCCCTTTGGCGATGATCAACGGGGTACAGAATGATGTGCGGTTCTTCATGGACGCGGCGGCCCGACAGGCCGAGGTGATTTACATGCACCCGCTGGTCAATGACCGCATTGTCGTCCTGAAACAGACCGACATGATGGCTTTCTTTGATCGCATCGATTGCGAAATCACCTGGCTGCCCTGATCACTCAAGTGCCTCTTTCAGCGCGGCGGCGACATGCGCGGCAGACGGGTTGACGAACATGTGCCCGTCAGCCTCGAACACCGGGTCGTCCAGATTGTTCGGAAAAGCCAGTGGCAGCTCGGTACAGGCCAGCAGGATCGCGGTTCCCGGACTGGCGTGCTTGTTGCAAAAGGCCAGCAATCGCGTACGGGCGGTGTCGGATGCGCCACCGTAGAAGTCACTGTCGATCATGGCCTGCATCTCGGAAATCTCGGGCTCTGGCAGCCGCTCATTTGCAGTGATGCCCTCGGCGGCCAGACGATCCGCATAGTTGGTGGCCTGCATCGTTACGGTTGTGCCCAGGACCAGAGCCTCGGACGCGCCAGTTCCTGCCGTGGCGTCGGCGGTTGCATCAAAGATGCTGAGGATGGGCATGGAAACACCCAGCCGGATCGCGTGGAGCCGTGCGTGCGGTGTGTTGGACGCGATGATGCCGAAGTCGCAGCCTGCACGCTCCAACGTCAGCAGTGCATCACGGAATACGGCATCAAAACCCGCCCAGCTTGCCTCATCTCCGGCGACACCGCGCAAGGCGCGCGTCTTGGCCTGTGTGACAGATTCGATCGTCATCGGAGGGATCGGCAAAGGAGAGCCATGGCCGCGTTCCGCGAAATACCGCCCGGCTCCTTCGGCAATCGCCCTGTAATAGTCGACGGTCGAGGCCCAGCCCACACCGCCCAGAATGCCGATTTTCTTCATGTGCCCATCCAGTCTGCCTGTCATACTGAATGGCAGACTGGACGTTTCCGGGCTCATTGACCAGAGGGGATCAGGCTGCAAGCTCAGCTACAGCCTTATGGGCGCTTTGCAACGCTGCATCGGGGTTCACGGCCATCTGATCGGCAGCGATGACGTCCACGTCATGGATGCCGATAAAGCCCAGAACGTGGCGCGCGTAGTTGGTGGCGAAATCCGCCTCGGACCCGACAGGGACACCGCCCGAAGCGATAGCCAGAATGGCGCGTTTACCTTCCAACAGACCTTTGGGACCGTTTTCGGTATAGGAAAAAGTCAGACCGGCGCGTGCAACAAGGTCGATCCAGGCCTTGAAGGCGGCCGGTACCGAGAAGTTGTAGATAGGCAGGCCAATGACGATGGTGTCGGCGTCCTGCAATTCGGCCACCAGCTGGTCTGACAGGGCGAGCCGGTCGCGTTGTACTTCGTCGCGCTGTTCCGCTGGTGTGAAGTTGGCAGCGATCCAATCTTCAGTCAGCATTGGAAGTGGGGTGGAAAGATCACGTCGGATGATGCGCTCTGCGCCCAGTTGCTTGACCACACGCTCTGACAGATCGCGCGTGGTCGAGTTCACGCGGCGGGCGGATGAGTCGATATGAAGGATAGTATTGGTCATTGATTGGGTCCTTTGGGTCAGGGAAATCTTGTCCTGCTTCCAATATGAATGTTGCACTGGTGAACAAAACTCGGATACATCAACAGCTATTGTTGGAAATTGCACAGTGACGACATTGCCATGGACAATTGGGATGAGGTGAGAACTGCCTATCAGGTGGCCCGCATGGGGACGGTCAGTGGTGCCGCCGAGGTTCTGGGGGTGCACCACGCCACAGTGATCCGCCATATCGACGCGATCGAGGCGCGGTTGGGGGTCAAACTGTTCCAGCGTCACGCGCGCGGGTACACGCCGACCGAAGCGGGTGACGATTTGTTGCGTGTGGCCCAGGCCACTGAAGACCAGTTCAATCAGCTTGTGGGCCGAATGAAGGGTCGGGGTGAAGATGTTTCGGGCGAGTTGGTGGTGACGTCACTGGGCTCGATTGCGCCTCTGGTGGTTCCAACGCTCACCGCTTTTCAAGAGATGCATCCGGATCTGATAGTGCGTTACTTAACCGGAGACCGGCTGTTCCGGCTGGAATATGGCGAAGCGCACGTAGCAATCCGCGCCGGGTCGGCACCGGATCAGCCAGACAACGTCGTTCAGCCCTTCAGGCAAGAAGAGGTCGGCCTGTATGCCAGCACTGCATATGTCGAACGGTTTGGTAAACCGTCGGGCACCGAAGATTTCGCGAAGCACCAATTTGTCAGCTCTGATGATGAAGGCAGCCGGGCACCGTTCACCCGGTGGCTGCGCGCGACGGTGCCTACTGACCGCATTACCTTTCGCTGCACCAACAACTTCTGTATGCGCGAGGCCGTTTTGGCCGGGGCCGGTATTGGATTCATGTCCCGATGGGAAGCAACCCGCCATGACAATCTTGTCGAAGTGATGGAGCCGCTGCCAGAATGGTTCGGTAACCTTTGGCTGGTGACGCATGTGGATCTGCATCGAACGACCAAGGTGCAGGCGTTCCTGACTTTTTTGAAAGCACAGGCCAAAGGCTGGCAATCATGACCCCTCAGGCCCGTGGCCATCTGGCCATGCTGGCTTTTTCTGCGCTCGTTGCGGGCAGTTTTTCGCTTGGGTCGATGATTGCGAACGAGATTGCCCCGGCGGCGCTCAATGCGGTGCGGTTTGCCATTGCGGCGGTGGTGATTGGTGTCGCCGCTCTGGCCACAACCGGATTGCCGCGCGCTGCGGCGCAGGCCCCCTGGCGCTATCTTGTATTGGGCGGGTTGTTCGCCACCTACTTCGTGCTGATGTTCTATGGTCTGCAAACCGCGCCACCGGTCAGTGCCGCCGCAGTCTTCACGCTGACACCCGTCGTCTCGGCCCTCGCAGGATGGGTTCTGTTGCGTCAGATCACCACCCCGCGTATGGCGCTGGCTTTAACCATTGGGGCAGTGGGGGCGTTATGGGTAATCTTTCGAGCCGATTGGCAGGTGTTTCGCGCATTTGAGATCGGGCGCGGAGAGGTCATCTATTTCTGGGGCTGTGTCGCCCATGCGGTTTATACTCCGATGGTACGTAAACTGAATCGTGGAGAGCCCGCTGTGGTCTTCACCTTTGGTACCTTGCTTGCCGGATGTCTTTTGCTGACAGTGTTTGGCTGGTCTGATCTGGGGGCCACAGACTGGGCCGCGCTTCCGGCCATTGTCTGGATTGGTTTGCTTTATATTTCGTTTTTTGCAACGGCTGCCAGTTTTGTGCTGGTGCAGTTTTCGTCTTTGCGGCTGCCCTCGGCGAAGGTGATGGCTTATACCTATCTGGTGCCAAGTTGGGTGATCTTGTGGGAAATCGCGCTGGGCAAAGCTGTACCCACGGGTTTGATCCTGGGTGGGGTGGTCCTGACCGTCATCGCTTTGCTGATGCTGCTGAAAGAGGAAGCACCGCGTGCCGTGCAGATGAGCACAACTGCGGAATAACGCCGAACGTGCGCTTTAAGCCGCCTAGGTTTTCGAATGCATTCCGAATGCGGAATTTGCTTGAGCCAGATCAAGGCTTGAGATTTGCCCCTCCAATACACTGCAAAGAAAGTGAGAGGAGGAGGTTATGTTCAAGCATATTATGCTGCCGATAGATCGGCATCTGCCGCCCGAGGTCCGCAAAGCTGCTGATATCGCTGCGGAAGTGGCGAAATGGCAGGGGGCTAAAATCACTCTGGTCAGCGTGACCGGAGCCCATATGGGTGAATCCACGGAAACCGAAGCCGAAATCGACAGGGATTTGGCGGTGTTCACCGAAAAGCTTGCCGCTGATAGTGGGACCAAAGTTACCATCCGCAAGATTCACTCGGTCGACGTTGCCGCCGAAGTGGACGGCGACCTGACCCGCGCAGCGGAAGAGATGGGGGCTGATTTGATCATTGTGGGAACCCATGCCCCCCGGATTACAGACTACATATTCTCCAGCCACGCCGGGTATCTGGCCAAACATGCCAGCATGTCGGTCTTTGTGGTGCGCTAGGCTTCGTCCGAGGCCGGAAGCTCAACTTCCAGAAAACGCTCGAACGCATCCAGATTAACGGGTTCGAACTGACCGAACCCCTGCATCCAAACTGATGCGGCGCGCAGCGCGTCAGGTTCCAGCTTGCACCATTTCACCCGCCCGCGTTTCTCCTGACTGATCAACCCGGCTTTCGTCAGAATGACCAGATGCTTGGAAATCGCAGCCAGTGACATGTCGAATGGCTCGGCCACATCAGTCACGGCCATGTCATCCTCCAGCAGCATTGCCAGGATAGCACGGCGTGTGGGGTCGGCGAGGGCTGCAAAGACTGTGTCGAGCGGATCGTTCATCACGCTTTCATAGCCGCTTGGCGTGCGCGCGGAAAGGGCGTTACAGCATCGGATGGCGGAGTCTGTCTAAAGGCAAGTGCATCCGCAATCGATCCACATCACTTTCAATCAGGCCGATATCCCGGACCATGCGCGCAGTTGCTGGCAAAGGCGTCGCCCTGGCGCGCCGTTTACGGTTTAGAAGTGAAAAACGTCGAAGTGGTTTAAAAATCAGACGTAAATTAAATGTCCATTTCTTCTGAATCTGTTCCATTACATGCTCCTTATCCACTAATTTCATTGAGAAAATGAGCGGTTCTGTAGAGAAACACAAAATCAATTACTTGACTCAATGCGTTACAAAAAAGCACATATTGGGAATGGCTCGCATATTACCTCCTCTTAATGCTCTGAAAGCGTTCGAAGCTGCGGGACGGCACGAAAGTTTCAGCCGTGCCGCGGATGAGCTGAATGTCAGCCATTCTGCGATCAGCCGACATGTGCGCGGTCTCGAGGATCGGCTGGGTGTCGCTTTGTTCCGGGACCTGCCGCGCGGCGTTGAGCTGACGCTGGAAGGGCGCGGCTTGCTGATCAGGGTCATGGCGGCGCTCGACGAGATTGCCGAAGCCACCGAACTGGTGCGCCAGCGGCCCGAAGGAACCATCACGATCAGTTGTGAGCCGTTGTTTGCACAAAAATACCTCGTCCCCCGGTTGTCCGGTTTTTACAATGCCTTCCCGGGTGTTGAGTTGCGGCTGGAGGCCTCGCAGGCTTTGGCCGACGTTGACCGTCACGACGCGGATCTGGCCGTTCGCTTTGCGCATCGCGGTGAATTGGACATGCCGTCAGACCTGATCAGCGATGCGCCGGTATATCCCTATGCCGCGCCAGCCCTGCGGCCCGAAGGTTGGAGCAACCCCGAGCAAATCCTGAACTATCGTCTTTATCGCGATCGACCGGCCGAAACCTGGCGGCGTTGGGCGGAATTGGCTGGAATTGAAATGCCCGAACGCCGTATCGGCAGCTGGAAGACCATGACGGGGCTGGCGATGGAGGCGACGTTGTATGGTCAGGGCATCTTTCTGGGGTCCGCAGATTGTATGCTTTCGGATCTCAATGCGGGGCGGCTGATCCGGTGCTTTCCGATCGGCTTTAGGGACGGGGGATTCCGGTTGGTTCTTGGAGCGGGCGCAGTCCGCAGGAAGTCTGTTCAGGCCTTTCGTGGCTGGTTGCTGGATGAAACAGCCGGTCTTCGCGGGCAACCTGTTGACGGGGGATAATCAACTCTTTGGTTGAATATGAGGTTTGGACGCATTTTTGGACCGGCGCTCGGGTGTGATATCCCCCTGAGTCAAGTGTGAGCTGAAAATAGTTAATAAAAACAAATATTTAAGATGCGGCAATCAGGATGTGCAAGCCCGTTGACTCTGGGCCTCTGTCCCCTTAGCACCATGCTCAAGACTGTACGAGGGAAACGCCCGTGACCGATGACGACCAAAAGCAGCGTATGGCGCAGCTTGAGGCCAAGATCGACGCGGCGAAAAAGGCCAAAGCGCCGAAGCCCCGTGCAGATGCTGACGTGTCCGGGGGCGAGCTTGCCTGGAGGATGGTCATCGAAATGGTATCCGGTCTGGGGATCGGATTTGGCATCGGATACGGGCTGGACAGCCTGCTCGGGACAATCCCGATATTTCTGGTGCTATTCACATTGCTGGGTCTTGTCGCGGGCGTTAAGGTTATGCTCCGCAGCGCACAGGAAGCTCAGGCGAAGCAAACGGCGGCTGACGCGGCCGAAAAGGACGAGAGGGACTGAACGTGGCGACTGAGACCACCGCAGCAGAAGGCAGCAGCCTGGTTTTTCACCCGATGGACCAATTCATCGTCAAGCCGTTGTTCGGCGACGATGCAGTGGGCATGTTCACAGTCACCAACGTGACCCTGTGGTTGTTCATGGCAATTGCTGCCGTTGTGGCTCTGCTGGTGCTGCCCACGTCGAAACGAGCAATCGTTCCGACCCGCATGCAGTCGATTGCGGAACTTACCTACGGTTTCGTCTACAAGATGCTGGAAGATATCTGCGGCAAGGAAGGCGTCAAGTTCTTCCCGTATGTCATGACCTTGTTCATGTTCATCGTCTGCGCGAACTTCCTGGGCCTGATCCCGACCTCGTTCACAACGACGTCGCATTTCGCGGTCACCATCCCGCTGGCACTGGCCGTGTTCCTGACGGTAACCATCCTAGGCTTCGTCAAGAACGGCGCGGCCTTCTTGGGCCTGTTCTGGGTCTCCAGCGCACCCTTGGCGTTGCGTCCGATCCTGGCGATCATCGAGCTGATCTCGTACTTCGTACGTCCTGTCAGCCACTCTATTCGTCTGGCTGGTAACGTCATGGCTGGCCACGCAGTTATCAAGGTTTTCGCGGGCTTTGCAGCGGTTGCCGTAATCTCGCCCGTGTCGGTTCTGGCGATCACCGCAATGTACGGTCTCGAGGTCCTTGTGGCCTTCATCCAGGCCTACGTTTTCACCATTCTGACCTGTGTTTATCTGAAAGATGCGCTGCATCCGTCGCACTAAGGTCCGATACCCAAACATCGAAACTTCCAATTCGTAAGGAGAAACATCATGGAAGGCGATCTCGCACACATCGGCGCAGGCCTGGCAGCAATCGGTTCCGGCGCAGCCGCAATCGGTGTGGGCAACGTAGCAGGAAACTTCCTGGCCGGAGCCCTTCGCAACCCTTCGGCGGCTGCTTCGCAGACCGCAACCCTGTTTATCGGTATCGCATTCGCAGAAGCCCTGGGGATCTTCGCATTCCTGGTCTCGCTGCTGCTGATGTTCGCCGTCTAATCTGCGGAACCTGATCCTTACGCGCGGGTGGGCCCAAGCCATAGCGGCCCACCTGTTGTAAAGACAACGTTCCGACGGAGGACATCATGGCGACTGAACCCCTTACAGAAGAGGTAGCTGGCTCGTGCGTTGACTCCTATGGCTCTGCCATCGGGATGCCGCAGCTCTGCTTCGATTGGTTCCCCAACCAGATCTTCTGGCTGGTCGTTACGCTGGTCGTCATCTTTCTGGTCTTGTCCCGCGTGGCTCTGCCACGCATCGCGGCAATCCTGGCTGAACGTCAGGGGACCATTACAAATGACCTGGCTGCGGCCGAAGATCTGAAGGCCAAGGCGGTCGAGGCTGAAGAAGCCTATAACAAGGCGCTGGCCGATGCCCGTGCCGAAGCGCAGCGTATTGCTGCCGAAGCACGCGCCGAAATCCAGGCTGGACTGGACGACGCGATTGCCAAGGCGGATGCGGAAATCGCTGCAAAGGCGGCTGAATCGGAAAAGGCAATTGTCGAAATCCGTGCCGGTGCGCTGGAAAGCATTCAAGTGGTTGCCAAAGACACGGCGGCCGAACTGGTTACAGCTCTGGGCGGCGAAGCGGAAGCGGATGCCATTTCCAGTGCCGTAGATACGCAGACGAAAGGATAAGTGACATGCGGAACACTCTTGCCCTTATCCTGACATTTGGCGCAGCCAGCCCGGCCTTTGCTGCAAGCGGCCCGTTCTTCTCGCTTGGCAACACAGACTTTGTTGTTCTTCTGGGCTTTATCGTTTTCATCGCGGTCCTGTTCTATTTCAAGGTCCCCGGTATGATCGGCGGCGCTCTGGACAACCGGGCCGAAGGCATCAAGTCAGAGCTCGACGAAGCCCGTGCCCTGCACGAAGAAGCACGCAGCCTGCTGGCCTCGTACGAGCGCAAGCAGCGCGAGGTGCAGACTCAGGCTGACGCCATCGTTGCGGCGGCAAAAGAAGACGCGGCTCTGGCAGCTGAACAGGCGAAGGCCGACCTTGAAAAGTCGATCGAACGTCGTCTGGCGGCTGCTAAGGACCAGATAGCTTCGGCTGAAGCGTCTGCTGTGAAAGAAGTACGTGATCAAGCCGTTTCGGTTGCGGTTGCTGCTGCAGGTTCCGTTTTGGCCAAGCAGATGACCGCGGCACAGGCAAACAAGCTGATCGACGCGTCGATTGCAGATGTGGGCACCAAGCTGCACTGAGGGATGCCCCTTACAGAAAAGTGATGCAGACGACCCGAAGGCCAGTGGCTTTCGGGTCTTTTGTTTCTTTTGCAGTTCTGCTTTTTTGTTGGTCACACTCCGAATCCTACCACCCGTCGGGGATCAGGTTGGCAGGTAAACTCCGCGAAGAGCGTTACAGTTCAGGGAAAGACAGACCGTGTCGGGCGACCCAGTTTCGATGAATATTATTGGCGTGGTCAGAAACGGCGGCTTGGCGCTGATCGATACGATCAACAGGATTGAAAATCTGTCGGCCCAGTTGAGCCGGTATTCAGCCACCATTGCGACCAATGACAACACGGACGATACGGACCGTGTGTTATTCGATTACGCCGATCGAAATCAGCACGTCGATATCATTCAATTGGATGGGCTTGCTTCTCGTGTACCTGATCGGATTGAGCGCATCACAGCCGCAAGAAATGCCGTACTCAACAGATTGGAAGAGAAAGACATCGATCTCGATCTTACCCTGGTGCTGGATCTGGATGGCCCGAACGTCTGTCTGGATGTTCAGGCGGTTCTGTCGGCGGCGCAGAGGGTTGCCCCTTTGTGGGAGGGTGTCTTCGGCAATTCCAAGCCTGCATATTATGACATCCATGCCTTGCGCTGCTCCGGTTGGTGTGATGAAGACGTCTGGCAGCGCATTCAGAGCACGCGCAGACCATTGTTCGGGCGTCGCAAATGGCGCCATAGTTTGCTGAAGTCAGCGGTCTTTGACCGCCAGTTCCATATTCCGGCCGAAACGCCGCTTATCCCGGTTGATAGCGCTTTTGGAGGCGCCGGGTTGTATAAGACCCGCGCGCTCAGGGGCTTGCGCTATTCTTGCCGGGACGAAAAAGGTCAGCAGGTGTGCGAACATGTGATGCTGCACAAACAGCTGCGGGACCGTGGCGCAAGATTGTTCATCGATCCGGCGCTGACAACATTGGCCCCTGATCATCATTTGGGAGAAGGCAGCGGCGCGCCATTTCCATCTAATTTACTGCCTAGAGAAGCAGGGGCGGCCTAACGAATGTCTCATTCCCCGCTGACTGGTGAAAAAGGTGAGTTTCTGTTTGAGGCCAATGTAATCGGCTGTCACCCGGCGCGGTACTTTCTGGACAAAAGTTGCGGGTTTATCTGGGTGGATTCTCCCACCTGGCTGGACGAAGCTTATAGCGATGCCATCGCTCTGACAGATACCGGAATTCTGGCGCGCAACCTGAACAATATTCGCGGTGTGTCACTTGCCATGCGCGCAAATGGCCTTGCCGAGGCTCGTGGCATCGACATTGGAGGTGGCTACGGGCTGCTCGTGCGTGGCCTGCGTGATATAGGGCTTCACTTCCATTGGTCCGACCCCTTTGCCGACAATCTGGTTGCGCGTGGGTTCGAAGCGGATAACGGTTCCTATTCTGTTGCCACCGCCTTCGAAGTGTTGGAGCACCTGCCCAACCCACTTTCACAAATCAAAGAGGCGCGCGCCCGGTTCGGTTTTGACACTTTGTTCTTTTCGGCCACATGCTTCGATCCAAACGCCATACCCTCACGGGACTGGTGGTATTGGGTCTTTGAAACCGGACAGCATATCAGCTTTTTCTCGGAACAGTGCCTTGATTTCATGGCCTCTGAACTGGGAATGCGAAAGGTTCACCTGACCGGCGACATCTATGTTTTCACGACATTGGACAAGTTTGCGTGGCCTGGAAAATGGCATCGCCGAAAGCTGAAAAAGCGCTTTGGCCACGACAGCCTGACGCAGGTTGACTATGACGAATTGAAGCGCCGCGTGACCGAGCAGCAGCAAAAGCCCTGAATGGCGGTTGGCGCTTGTCAGTCGTGTTCGGTTTCGTGGGCCAGCCGCTGTTGTGCGATGGCTTCATTACGTTCGGCCTTTCGTTGATCCGCCATGCTGCGTTCAACAAAGTCCAGATGCTGTTCAATTGCGTTGCGCGCAGCCGAAGGATCGCGCGCCTGAAGCGCGCCATTGATCGCCCGATGCTGGTCCAGAATGGCCTCGCGCGTGGCGCGCTGTTGGAACATGGTCTGTCGGTTATAGAACACGCCCTGTATCAGCAGATCATACATCGAGCGCATCATGTGCAGCATGACGACGTTGTGGCTGGCCTCGATGATGGCCATGTGGAATTCGGCGTCCAGTTGCGCCTCGTCATGCGCCGCGTTCCTGTCATGGGCCGCCTGCATCTTGTCAAAGACCGCCTGAACCACCTTCAGGTCGCTGTCTGATCCCAGCCGTGCGGCCCGTTCTGCGGCCAACCCCTCCATGTCGCGGCGAAAGGACAGGTAGTCAAATACCGCTTCGTCATGACTGCCAAACAGTCGGATCAGCGCCGGCGAAAAGGCAGATCCCAGCACCTCGGCCACATAGATTCCTGATCCGGCCTTTGCGGCCAGCAACCCTTGCGCCTGAAGTTCGGATATCGCATCGCGCAACGACGGGCGCGACACCCCCATCCGCTCGGCCAACTCGCGTTCGGATGGCAGGCGTTCACCGGGGCGCAGGATACCACGCAGGATCAGAAGTTCGATCTGGCGAACGACGGCAAGCGAGAGTTTTTCGGTTTCGACTTTGTGAAAGGGCATCTTCGTTCCGGAATTGGTCAACTCATTTGACCACGGGTGAGCAATGCGTTCAAGAACGCCAGTTCACATCGATTGAAATAATAGGTCAGCATTATTGACTTTAAGATGTATACCCATAGGCTGCCCTGAATTGAGATCGGAGGAGCCTCATGTCTCGACACTCATTGTTTGCCACCCGAACTTCCCGGATGAAGGCATCAGAAATCCGAGAGCTGCTGAAACTGCTCGATCAGCCCGGTATCATTTCTTTTGCCGGTGGCATCCCGGACCCTGCTTTGTTTCCAGCTGACCCGTTCGCACAGGCATTCCAAGCAGCACTGGGACCAGAGACACAGGCGCTGGCGCTGCAATATTCGGTGAGCGAGGGCTATGTCCCGTTGCGAGAATGGCTGGTGCAACACATGCGTCAAATCGGAGTAGAGTGTGACATTGACAACATCCTGATCACTTCGGGGTCGCAGCAGGCGTTGGATTATCTGGGCAAGCTATTCCTGTCTCCTGGTGATACGGCCTTGGTCGGATGGCCAACCTATCTGGGCGCACTTGCAGCGTTCAATGCCTACGAGCCCCGGTTTGATCGGCTGAATGGCAACAACGGAGCCGCGGAATACATAGCAGCAGCAAGGGATGGCACTGTGAAGTTCGCTTATCTGTCGGCGGATTTTGCCAATCCAACCGGCGAAACTCTGGATCGGCAGGGCAGGGATGCTTTGTTGGATCTGGCAGAAGAACTGGACTGCGCCATAATCGAGGACGGGGCCTATCAGGCGTTGCGCTATGATGGTGATCCGATTCCACCGATCCTGTCCCTGGAGCTCGATCGTAAAGGGTCTATCGAAAGCTGCCGGACAATCTATTGCGGCAGTTTCTCAAAAACCCTGTCGCCGGGGCTGCGCATGGGTTGGGTTGTGGCCTCCAAACCGATCATTTCTCAGATGGTTTTGTTGAAACAGGCGGCGGATCTTCATTCGGCGACCATCAATCAAATGGCCGTACATCAGGTGGCACAAACGTGTTTTGACACACATATTCTCAAAGTGCGTGCGGTCTACACGGCCCGTCGCGATGTGATGCTGGACGCGTTGCAAGAGCATATGCCCGAGGGGGTCGAGTGGACGCGGCCCGAAGGCGGTATGTTCATCTGGGTCACGCTGCCCGCAGGGATCAATGGGTCTGACCTGTTGGCGCGAGCTCTGGATACGGTGAAAGTGGCCTTTGTACCGGGGCAAGCATTCTTCCCGGATGGCAGCGGCACCAATACTATTCGTCTCAGTTTTTCAAATTCTGACGAAGCGACAATCCGCGAAGGTATTCGTCGTTTGGGAGAAGTCTTGCGGGCCTGAATTGGGAAAGGTTTCGTTAACCATATTGCCGCTAGAAATGCGGCATGACCCGAGTGTTTGCCTTTCTGTTCCTCGCCGCTTGTTCAGGCGGCACGCCTTACTTCCGCGACCTGCCGGCAACACGTGTCGCGGTGAATGGCAGCGTCTTTGACGTGCGGGTCCGCAATGAACTGGCCGAGGCCGTCCGTGTGAACGCTCAATACGCCCCGCGTCTTGGCCCGATCCGCGACCGGGCCGCGTTGGCGATGGAGTACGTGTCGGGCTGTCCGCTTCTGGACGTATTGGGCGATGCGGCAGTCACCGTCGGGGTGCTGGGGTGCGACCGCGAATTGGGGGAAAAGCTGATTTTCGGCGCACTCCTCCTCCGCCCGTATCAATGTGTCGATTACGGCTATACCAGCGGCTATGACTATCAGGTGTTCGAGTGTACGCCCTACTGAGATAACCGGTCTTGCGCGTGGTTTCGCCAAGATATTGTGGATAACTCGACCCAATATGCCACATCCTGCGCAATCACGTTGACACTTGTACCCATGGTTGCGCAGACTTCTTAACCATAGGAATCATACCAAGAGCAGCCATTGCGTTTCAGCAAACTTAAACTGACCGGCTTCAAAAGCTTCGTGGACCCGACCGATTTGATCATCGCGGACGGGCTGACCGGGGTGGTTGGTCCAAATGGCTGTGGCAAGTCCAACCTTCTGGAAGCACTGCGTTGGGTGATGGGTGAAAACCGCCCCAAATCCATGCGTGGCGGCGCGATGGAAGATGTCATCTTTGCCGGTGCTGCCACCCGGCCTGCACGCAACTTTGCCGAGGTGGTCCTGACCTTGGACAACTCGGAACGTCTCGCCCCGTCAGGTTTCAACGACAGTGATCAATTGGAGATCGTCCGCCGCATCACCCGTGATGTCGGCAGCGCCTACAAGACCAATGGCAAGGACGTGCGAGCCCGAGATGTGCAGATGCTGTTCGCCGATGCCTCGACCGGGGCACATTCGCCCGCACTGGTGGGACAGAACCGCATTGCCGAGCTGATCAACGCCAAACCCCGTGCCCGCCGCCGTATTCTGGAAGAAGCCGCTGGCATCTCGGGCCTCTATCAGCGCCGCCATGAAGCCGAGTTGAAGCTGAAAGGGACCGAGGCCAACCTCACCCGCGTCGATGATGTTCTGGAACAGCTCGGTGGGCAATTGGCTCAATTGGCCCGTCAGGCGCGTCAGGCCGCGCGCTATCGCGAGATTGGCGAACAACTGCGGCAGGCCGAAGGGATGCTGCTGTATCGGCGCTGGAAAGAAGCTGATATGGCCCGCCAGCAGGCTGAAGAAAAGCTGCGCGAACGGATCACCGAAGCCTCCCGCGCCGAGGCTGAAGCCCGAGCAGCCGCCGCCAAACGGTCCGAGATCGAAGAAGCCCTGCCACCTTTGCGCGAAGAAGAGGCCATTGCTGCGGCTGTTCTGCAACGTCAGCAGGTGCAGCGCGATCAGCTTTCGGATCAGGAAACCCGCGCGCGGCAGACCATTGAGACACTGACCAACCGTATTCAGCAGCTTGGCAACGATATTGAGCGTGAAACCGGTCTGAACCGCGACGCGGGTCAGATGATCGAGCGTCTGGAATGGGAAGCGCGCGAGCTGACCAAGGCAGCCGAAGGTCATGATGAGAAAGTGGCCGAAGCGGCAGAAATCGCGCGCGAAGCGGCCTCGATCCTGCAGGACCGCGAAGACCACCTGTCGCAACAGACCGAAGATATGGCCCGCCTTGTTGCCCGGCACCAATCGGCGCAACGTTTGGTCGAAGACAGTCGCAAGACTTTGGCCCGGTCCGAGGGCGAAGAGGAAAAAGCACGGCACGCAGTGGATGAGGCCAAAACGGCCCTGACCCGCTCCAGCGAGGCGTTTGAAGCCGCGCAGGAGGGCGAGGAAGAAGCGCGCGAAGCAGCAGAAGCCGCTGACGAGGCACTGGCTGTCGCCGACGAGCTGCGCAACGAAACGCAAGCGCGCGAGGCCGAAGCGCGTGCGCAGCGTTCTGAGGCTGAAGGTGAACTTGGAGCGATCCGTGCCGAAACCACTGCCCTGGCCAAGCTGGTGGAACGCGACACCGCCGAAGGTGGCCAAGTGCTGGATTTGCTGCGTGTAGAGCCGGGCTTTGAAAAAGCCCTGGGCGCGGCCTTGGCCGATGATCTGCGTGCGCCGCTGGTCGAGGGCGATGGCCCCTCCGGCTGGGTGCAGGTGGCGGGTTATGACAGTGATCAGCAGTTGCCGGATGGGGTCGAACCGCTGGCGCTGCATGTATCTGGCCCGGATCGTCTCAGCCGTCGGATTGCTCAGATTGGCCTTGTGGATGCGGATCAGGGTGCACGCCTGCAGGCGGCGCTGAAACCGGGTCAACGGCTGGTGTCCCGCTCGGGTGATCTGTGGCGTTGGGACGGCTTCCGCGCATGGGCCGAAGATGCCCCAAGCGCAGCAGCGCTGCGGTTGGAGCAGCTCAACAAACTGGAAACGCTGAAGCAGGAATTGACACGCACCGAGGCGCAAGCAGATGGTGCCCGCGCTGCGCATGAGGCGCTGTCGCGCCAATTGGCAGACGTGACCGAGGCCGACCGTCGGGCGCGTGAAGCCCGCCGTGCTGCTGATCAGCGCATGGCTGAAACCGCGCGTCTGCTCAGCCGGGCCGAAGCGGATCGCAATCTGGCGCAGGGAAGGCTGGAAACCCTGACTCTCACCGTGGATCGCCACAAGGAAGACGCCATCGCGGCCCGCGCGCAATTGCGCGAAGCTGAGGGTGCATTGAGCGGTTTAGGTGAACTCGACAGCGCCCGTGCCGAGGTCGAAGACATCAAACAAACCGTCGAAGCGGCGCGGATCACAATGCTGACCCACCGTTCGACCCATGATGAGCTGCGTCGTGAGGGGGACGCACGCACCCGCCGTTCGCAGGAGGTCACAAAAGACCTCAGCGGATGGCGGCACCGATTGGAAACTGCAGAAAAGCGGATTTCGGAATTGGCCGAGCGCAAGGAAAGCTCGGAAGAAGAACTGACCGAAGCCATGGCAGCGCCCGCAGAAATCGCCGAAGCGCGGGAAGAGTTGAACGAACTGATCGAAGCGGCTGAAACGCGTCGGGCAGAGGCTGCTGACAAGCTGGCCGAGGCTGAGACCCAGCAGCGAGAGATTGTTCTGGCTGAACGTGAGGCTGAACGTTTGGCCTCGGAAGCGCGTGAAACCCGCGCGGCGGCTGAAGCACGCTGTGATGCGGCCAAAGAAAGCGTCGTCGCTGCAGCGGAACGGATCGCTGAAGATCAACAGCTGACCCCGAACCAGCTGCTGAACCAGTTGGACGTGAACCCCGACCAGATGCCTGCTGCGGATGTACTGGAATCAGAGGTGAACCGCCACAAGCGCCAACGTGACGCAATGGGCGCGGTGAACCTGCGGGCTGAAGAAGACAGTAAAGAAGTTCAAGAAGAGTTCGACACGCTTGGTAGCGAAAAAGCAGATCTGGAAGAGGCCATCAAGGCCCTGCGCAGCGGTATTGCCAGCCTCAACCGCGAAGGGCGCGAGAGGTTGCTGACCGCGTTTGAACAGGTGAACTCGAATTTCGCGATGCTGTTCAAGCATCTCTTCGGCGGTGGTGAAGCCAACCTGGTCATGGTCGAAAGCGACGATCCGCTGGATGCTGGCCTTGAGATCATGTGCCAACCGCCGGGCAAGAAACTGTCGACCCTCAGCCTGTTGTCGGGTGGAGAACAGACCCTGACCGCGACCGCGCTGATCTTTGGTGTGTTCCTGGCAAATCCCGCGCCGATCTGCGTGCTGGACGAGGTCGACGCGCCGCTGGACGACGCCAACGTCACGCGTTTTTGTGATCTACTGGATGAGATGTGCCGTCAGACCGATACGCGCTTCCTGATCATCACCCACCATGCAGTCACGATGGCGCGGATGGACCGGCTTTTCGGCGTGACCATGCAGGAACAGGGCGTCAGCCAATTGGTTTCGGTTGATCTGAAGAAAGCCGAGCAGATGGTCGCCTGACCGCTCACTGCAAGTTTATGACGGTTGCGGCTGTATCACGCTAACTTGGGAACATGACGCGTTTTTTGATCCCCGCCCTAATCGCCGCCAGCCCGGCCTTTGCCACAGACTGGTCTGTCAAATCCGGGGATGTTCCCCTGACATCATCGGAACTCGACGCTTTGGCGGGCCAAACGTTCACCTTCTACGATGACGGTCAGGCCAAATTCTCGGCTGGAGGGGCCTATTCCTTCACTTATGCCAGCGGAGACTCGGCTTTTGGGACCTATTCCATTGCCGAGGATGGCAGCGTCTGCATCGCTTATCGAAATGGGTTCAGCCGATGTGATCTGTATGTGCACAGCGGCGAGAGGCTGATCTTAATCGACGAGAAAGGCGATCGGTATCCGGTTCGGCCCGAGTAAACCGGTGTGTGATCACGGTCCAAAGACAAAGCACAAAACAGGGACTCTCTTCATTTTGACGAAAAAACTTGTCAGATTGTGCGGACGACCTTTCCAGCCAAAGGCCCATGAGGGGATATAACCTGTGACAGAAGACTACGACAAACGCCTCGCTCTGGGAAAACAACGCGGATCGCATGGTCGTCAGCAAGACAAAGGTGTTTTGGTCATTCGAACGATTGCGATGCCCGCCGACACCAATCCGGCGGGTGACATTTTTGGCGGATGGCTGATGTCACAAATGGATCTGGCTGCGGGCAATATGGCGGCGCGTGTGGCGCAGGGACGATCGGCGACCGTTTCCGTCGAGGCGATGCAGTTCCTGCAACCGGTCAAGGTTGGGGACGAAGTGACGCTCTATGCAACGCTGGTCCATGTCGGACGCACATCCATACGCGTTCATGTGGATGTCTGGGCGCGTCCCAGACAATCCGACAATGGCCAAAAGGTAACGGATGCGGATTTCGTCTTTGTTGCCTTGGATGAGACCGGGGTGCCACGTCCTGTGTTTGAAGACAGTTAAAGCCGTCTAAAGGCGGTTCAACAACTCAACTGTCGGCCACGCGTCTGCAGGCAGGCCCAAGCGCTGCTGTTCCGCCTGCACGGCGGCCCGCGTTCCAGCTCCCAGAATGCCGTCGACTTTGCCGACATCATAGCCATTGGCCTGCAACTTGCTTTGTAGCTGCTTCATTTGTGCGCCGTTCAAACCTTGCGCCGGATTGCCTGCATCATAGATCTGCGCACCTTCAAGTCGTGTGCCGAAATAGGCGGCTGTCACAACGTAGACAAAGCTTTGGTTCCACTCGAAATAAACGTCGAAATTGGGATAGGCTAGGAACGCTGGCCCGTTGCGTCCCTGTGGCAGGATCAATGAGGCTGGCAGATTGGCCAGCGACCCGCTGCGGGCCTGTATGCCCATGGCTTGCCAATCAGCCACCGAGCGTGGTTTGCCGGGGCCAGACAGGGACCAATCCATTTGTGTGGGCACTGTGACCTCTTGCAGCCACGGCTCGCCCGCACGCCAACCCAGATGCGACAGCATCTTGGCCCCGGACATCAGCGCATCAGTGGCCGAAGTTTTCAGGCGAACATGCCCGTCACCATCTCCGTCGACACCGTTTTCCAGAATGTCACGGGGCAGCATCTGGACCATGCCAATCTCTCCGGCCCATGCGCCCGTTGTACGGGCAGGGTCGAAATCACCGTTCTGATACAGTTCGATGGCAGCAAATATTTGCGGGCGGAACAGTTCGGGCCTGCGGCAGTCATGCGCCAACGTCACCAGCGCGTTGCGGGTGTTATAGTTCCCCTGAAACGCACCATAGTCTGTTTCAAACGCCCAAAAGGCCAGCAGCACCCCGCGCGAGATGCCATACTCGCGCTCGATCCGGTCAAACACAACGTCGTGTTCGCGCGACATTGCCTGCCCACGTTCGATCCGATTTCTCGTGATCAGAAGGCGTGAAAATTCGATGAACGGTTTCTGGTACACCCCCTGCGCACGGTCCGCCTTCAGCACCGCATTGTCCTGCTGCACGCCATTGAAAAACGCGTTCACGGTGGATTTATCAAAACCCTGCTGCACAGCCTCGGCTTTTAACCCCTTAACGAACGAATTGAACCCGCCACCACATTGGGCCAGAGCAGGAGAGGCAAACAGAGCTGCGGCGATCAGACCGGAAAGAAATCGCATGAAGGGACCCGTCAGAAAATCAGTTTGACCCCAACCGACACTGACACGAGCCCAAGCGCAAGCCCCCAAACGCACCACAACATGTGACATGCGCGGAAAACTTCCGCCGCGCCGATGTCGTGCGGCGCATCGCCGTTGACCCAGGCCAGATCCCTGACCTGCCCGTCATAGCTGCGCGGTCCGGCAAGGGCGACGTTCAACGCGCGGGCCATGGCGGCCTCGGGCCAGCCTGCATTAGGCGAGATATGGCGGCGCGCATCCCCTACAATTTCGCGCCAGCGCGACCGCTGGCCGGAGAGCGCCACGATCAGCACACAGGTCAGGCGGGCAGGGATCAGGTTCAGCAGGTCGTCGAACCGGGCCGAGGCCCAGCCAAACGCGCGGTACTTTTCATTGCGATAACCGATCATGCTGTCGGCGGTATTCACGGCTTTGTAGACAAGCAGCCCGGGCAAACCGGCGACCAGAAACCAGAAAGCAGGCGCAATGACGCCGTCGCTGAGGTTTTCCGCCGCGCTTTCGATGGCCGAGCGCGCCACCTGCGCCTCGGTCATGTCCCGCGTATCGCGTGAGACGATCATGGCCACCTGTGCCCGCCCTTCAGCCAATGAGGTCAGCAGCCCGTCACCCACCGCACGCACATGTGCAACTAGCGATTTCTGTGCCAGCAGGATCGCACAGAGCAAGACCTCGACAACCGGCCCCAGCAGAGACAGCGCCCAGCCCAGCCCCAATGCACCGCAGACCAGCAGGGCAAGCACACCCACCCCTTTCAGCCGACGCCCGGCCCCATGGTTCAAACGTTTATCCAGCCAGCCGATCAGATTGCCGATCATCACAGCCGGGTGTTTGACGCGCGACCAGAGCCAGTCGGGCTCTCCCAGCGCTGCGTCCAGACACATGGCGCAAACCAGCATCAGGCCAAGGCTCACAGCGCGGTCTCCAGCCGATCCCACCCGTCCGCAGGCGGCAGCCCGAGACGCAGATAGGTGGTTGAATAAGGAAAGACGCGGCTCCAGATATGGCTTTGTGCCAGTCGATTCTGCCATCCAGCGGCGTCGTCAACCTGATAAAGCCGGAACAGGCTGGTGCCACCGATGACCTTTGCCCCCTTGGCAGTCACCAGAGCGTCCAACAGGGCGGCCTCATCATCCAATCGCGCACGTGTATTGTCTGCCCAGCCATTGTCCGCCAGGGCCTGTGTTCCAACCCTCAGGGCAGGGCCAGACACAGACCACGGGCCCGTCAGATCGTTCAGCCGGTTGATCATCTCTGGCCGCCCGATTGCAAAGCCCAAACGCATCCCGGCCAGCCCCCAGAACTTGCCAAAGCTCTTCAGTACGATAACGCCGGGGCGGTCTGCCAGATGGATCAAGGACGCGTCCGGCATGACGTCGCAAAAGCTTTCGTCAATCACGGTCAGTGGGGCAGAAACATCGCTTTCCTTCCAGATACGACCGTCGGGATTGTTCGGATGCACGATTACGCGGGCATCTCCGGGTGTATTAGCTTGAACGGTCCAACCTTGCGCCGAAAAGGCGGCGCCGTGTTCGTTATAGGTGGGCGGCGTGATCTGCACGGCGCCTGTCGTCGCAAGCGCGGGAATGCGTGCGATGATGGCCGATGCGCCCGGTGCGGGCAGGATCGCCGCGCCGTCCGGCACATTCCAGAACCGGCGTGCGGCATCTGAAAGTCGTTCAAAGGCCCCGTGATCCGGCAGTTCAGCCCAATCTCCGGCAGTTAGCCCAGAAACCTCGTAAGGATGTGGGTTGATGCCGGTCGACAAATCGATCCAGTCGGAGCGTTGACCACTATACCTGACAATCGCCCTGTCCAGCCCTCCACCGTGGTCGCGCGCCGCGCGTGGGTCCAGACCGTGATCCAATGTGCTCATTTGCTCTCTCTGCGGGAAATGACCGATTTTTGCGCGTTTCAAGCGGATTTTTGCCTCTTACACAAGCAAATCCGCCAGTTCACGGAGCTGTGGGGCCGCTGTTAACACTTTGTTAAGGAAATAACGAGATCACGGACCACGGGGGTCGGCACCAATCACCATATCAAGTGCCGAGGTTGTTGCAAATGAAAGTTCTGATTGTTGAGAGTAATCCCGATCTTGGTCGGGTCTGGAAAAGGCATCTGGAAAGGCAAGGCGCCGAGGTCACGCTGGTCGAGACGCAGGAAGCCGCCATTCTGGCGCTGTATGGCACGGATTTCGAAATCATCGTGCTGGATCTGGTTTTGGAAACCGGCAGCGCTTTGGCCGTGGCCGATTTCGCCAGCTATCGCCGCCCCGAGGCGCGGGTGATCTTTGTCACCAACACCTCCTTCTTCTCGGATGGATCGATCTTTGCCCACAGCCCGAATGCCTGCGCCTATGTGCAAAGTGAAACACCGCCAGAGGATCTGGCGGCGATGGTCGAACATTACGCTGCAGGTCGTTGATCGCGGCCATGCGGCTCTGCATAATCCAGTACCGGGTTCACCGGAATAATTCGATGCGGATTGATGCTGTCGTGGCTGTAGTGATAATGGCGCACGATGTGGTTCATGTTCACCGTCTGCGCGACACCCGGCCACTGGTACAGCTCACGCGTATGGGCCCATAGGTTCGGATAATCAGTCAGACGCCGCTTGTTGCACTTGAAATGCAGATGATACACTGGGTCGAAGCGGACCAGAGTTGTGAAAAGCCTCCAGTCGGCCTCGGTGATCCGGTCCCCCATCAGATAGCGGTTACGGGACAGCCGGTCTTCCAGCCAGTCCAATGTGTCGAACAGCGGCCCCACAGCGGCGTCATATGCCGCTTGCGAGGTGGCAAAGCCGGACTTGTAGACTCCGTTATTGACGTCTGAATAGATGCGCGCGTTGACCTCTTCGATCTCGTTCCGCATCGCTTCGGGCCAGTAATCGTCGGTATTGCCGGTAATCCCGTTGAAGGCCGAATTGAACATGCGGATGATTTCCGAGCTTTCGTTCGAAACGATTGTCTCGTGCTGTTTGTCCCACAGGATCGGCACCGTGACGCGACCAGAATAAGAGGGATCGGCCCTGGAGTAGATCTGATGGGCATAATCCAAGCCATACAGGTCGTCACCGGCGGCACCATGATTGTCGGGTTCAAAGGTCCAGCCTTTGTCCAGCATGTCTGGATGCACGACCGAGACCGAGATCAGATCGCTCAGCCCTTTCAATTCGCGAAAGATCAGTGTGCGATGCGCCCAGGGGCAGGCGTAGCTGACATAGAGGTGATAGCGCCCGGCTTCCGATTTGAACCCGCCCTTGCCTGACGGCCCTGCACTGCCATCGGCGGTCAGCCAGTTGCGAAACTGCGCGGCGCTGCGTTTGAACGCGCCGCCCGTGGATTTGGTGTCATACCAGGTGTCGTGCCATTTTCCGTCGACCAGCAGGCCCATTTCTTTTCCTCCGCAAAAGCGTTTTGACAAAGATAGGCCCAGACCCGGCATCTTCCTATCCGAACACCCGCGCAAGAGCTCTGCATTGTCGCACAGTCGGGGTCGGGATTTCTGTGCAACAGACTTCGGATAGAACGTGATCTGTGATGCGGTTCACTGGATTTTTACAACTCTTCCCGCACAATAGAACTCATAAGCGGGGGAACGGATTAATGAGTACCTATGTTTCAAAGGAAATACGCGCCGAGTTGGACGCGGCCCGAATCGCCACGATGAAGAAAGCCAGCCGTTTGCGGGTGGAAATGGGCAACAATACATACAAAATTCTTAAATTGTGGAAAGATGGATTTACGGTTGAGGCCCAAACCACCCCGCGTCTGCGCGGGCTGGTCGATATCTATGATGGGGCAAACCATCTTTACCAATGCCTGATCGTCGCGGATGAGGACGAAGGTGGTGAAATGCGGTATGAATTCAAACGCAGCACCGCAGCCCATGACAGTGCCCCGCTGGATTTCTATCGCGCGCCGGATGCACCGATTGCCCTATTGGGGCACGAGGATTAGGGCCGGATTTCGACGGTCGTGCCGGTTTCGGTCAGGCTCCAAAGCTGCGCCATTTCGGCATTCGACAGTGCAATACAGCCCAATGTCCAATCTCCGGGCAGGGTAACACCGACCACACCGTTTGGTTGCCCATGGATGAAGATGTCTCCTCCGGGGTCCTCACCCTTCAGACGTGCGCGTTTAATGTCATCGGGTTGTGGATAGTCTATTCCTAGTGACAGGTGAAAGGCGCTGTTCGGGTTGCGTCGATTAATTTCAAAAAGCCCGATAGGGGTTTTTCCGTCCCCTTCGATCTGCTTGTCTCCGTCCGGGGCAAAACCTAACGAAATGTCGGCCTGCATCACCACTGCCCCGTCCAGCGAGGCAGTCAGGCGGCGGGCGGATTTCTCAATCAGGATATGGTCAATACGTGTGGCTTCGGGCGCCAGCGGAGGGGCCGGCGGGCGCGGGCCATAGCGGTGCCAGCCAAACCAGCCGGCACCTAGTGTCAACAGAATGAGACATATCAGCCCCAACCGACGCATGTCTTATTGCAGATCCCCGAAGGCTCGTTTCAATCGCGCGCAAGCTTCCTCGACCCGCGCCCGTTGCGTTGCGAGGTTGAACCGTTCGAACGTCTCTCCACCAGCGCCAAAACCAGGACCTGACGAAGTTGCAATCCGCGCATCCTCGCGAAGGCGGCGGACAAACTCGTCATGATCCATACCGGTGCCCGAGAAATCGACCCAGGCCAGATAAGTCGATTGCAACGGCATCGACCACAGGCCTGGAATTTCGGCAATGGTCTGATCGAACAGACGGCGATTGCCCTCCAGATGCGCGATCTGGGCATCCACCCATTTGGCCCCCTTGGGGCTGTAGGCGGCGGTGATCATCGCCACACCCAATGCGCCGGGGTCGTAGTCCAGCGTCTGCAACCGATGCTTCATGGTCGCGCGCAGTTTGGGATCAGGAATGATCATGTTGCCGGTGCGTTGCCCGGCGATGTTGAATGTCTTTGACGCAGCGGTCAGCGTCACAGTCCAGGGTCGTGCATCCGGGGCCGCAACATCCATCGGCACAAATTTGGTGCCGGGATAGACCAGATCGTGGTGAATCTCATCCGACACTAGGATCAACCCATTGCGTTCGGCAAACGCGGCCACGGCGCGCAGCTCCTCCGGCGTCCAAACCCGACCCGACGGATTCTGTGGCGAACACCACAGCAGCATCGTCTCGGACCCATCCAAACGCGACTGAGCGTCCTCCAGATCAAGGCCATAGCTGTCGCCTTCACGCACCAGCGGGCATTCCACGACTTTGCGGCCCGATTTGTTCACCTTGTGGGCAAACTCATGATAAACTGGGGTGAAGATCACGATGCCATCGCCCGGCTTAGTCCAGACATCCAGTGACAGCGCAATTGCGTTGCCCAAGCCTTGGGTCGTCAAAATCCAATCGGTGTCGATCTCCCAGTCGTGGCGAGTTTTCATCCACCATTGAACCGCAGCCAGATAGTCCGGGTGCATCCAGGAATAGCCGAACACGCCAAGATCTGCCGCTTTGCGCACCGCATCGATCACGCAAGGCGCTGTTTGGTAATCGGAATCGGCCGTCCACATGGCCAGCCCATCCTCGGGTGAAACACCATACAGCGTCTCCATCTTGTCCCATTTTGAACTGTTGGTGCCCCGGCGGTCGATCAGGTCGTTGAAAGTCATGTCTGCTCCGTTCTGTTGGTCGAAAGCTAACCGCAAATCGGGCAGGTGCAAGGGGGGCGTTGCGGCGCGGGGCGGGATGGCCTAAATCAGCCTCATGAAACGCAATATCCTGATCCATCCCGACCCCCGCCTGAAGAAGGTCTGCGCGCCTGTGGACGACCTTACGGACGAGCTGCGCAAACTGGCCGACGACATGCTGGAAACCATGTATGATGCGCCCGGCGTCGGCCTGGCCGCGCCTCAGATCGGTGTGCTGGACCGGCTGATCGTGATTGATTGCGTCAAGGAAGAGGGCGAGACACCGCGCCCCCTGATCATGTTCAACCCCGAGGTCGTTGCGTCTTCGGATGAAATCAGTGTTTACGAGGAAGGCTGCTTGTCCATCCCCGATCAATACGCCGAAGTGACCCGCCCCAAGGTGGTCGATGTCACCTGGATGGATCAGAACGGCAAGCTTCAGCAGGAAACCTTTGACGGGCTTTGGGCGACTTGTGTGCAGCATGAGATCGACCATTTGAACGGCAAGCTGTTCATCGACTATCTCAAGCCGCTGAAACGGCAGATGATCACCCGCAAGATGCAAAAGCTGAAACGCGAACGGACCCGGACATGACCGTCCGCCCCTGCCTGCCATGGCCCGACAAACGCCTGCGCACCAAAGCGGATGAGGTGGGTGAAATCACTGATGCGATCCGGGACATCTGGGACGACATGATCGACACGATGGAGGCAATGCCCGGTGTTGGCCTTGCTGCACCGCAGATCGGCGTGATGTTGCGCTTGGCTGTGGTCGATGGGTCGGCCGAACGGGGCAAGGCCGTGCGTCTGGCCAACCCGGAAATTCTGCACAGCTCGATGGAGCTGCGCGAACACGAAGAAGCCAGTCCAAACCTGCCCGGCGTGTCGGCCAAGATCAAACGACCGCGTGCAGTAACGGTGAAGTTCCTGAATGAGCAGGGCATGGTGGATCGCCGAGATTTTGTTGGCATAGACGCCACCAGTGTGCAGCATCAGATCGATCATCTGAACGGACGGATGTTTTTCGACCGGCTCAGCAAGGTCAAACGTGACATGCTGCTGCGCAAAGCCAAAAAGCAGGGGTAAAGATGCGCGTTGTCTTCATGGGAACCCCGGATTTCTCGGTGCCGGTTCTGGATGCACTGGTCGAGGCCGGGCATGAGATTGCCGCCGTCTATTGCCAACCCCCACGCCCCGCCGGTCGCGGCAAGAAAGACCGCCCAACGCCCGTTCACGCCCGGGCCGAGGCTCTGGGCTTGCGCGTCCGCCATCCGGTTTCGTTGAAATCAGCCGAGGAGCAGGATGCCTTTGCCGCGTTGAATGCGGATGTGGCCGTGGTTGTGGCCTATGGCCTGATCCTGCCACAACCTGTTCTGGATGCGCCCAAGCAGGGTTGCCTGAACATCCACGCCAGCCTGCTGCCGCGCTGGCGCGGGGCTGCGCCGATTCATCGGGCGATCATGTCCGGCGATACCGAGACAGGCATTTGCATCATGCAGATGGAGGCTGGTCTGGATACAGGCCCGGTTCTGCTGCGGCAGGCAACTGCGATTGAACCAGAAGAAACAACCGCGCAACTGCATGACCGGCTCTCAACCATGGGGGCGGCGCTGATCGTCGATGCGCTTTCTAAGCTACAGGATCTCACGCCCGAACCTCAGCCTGAGGACGGCGTGACCTACGCCTCCAAGATCGACAAATCCGAAGCCCGCGTCGACTGGACACGTCGGGCGGTCGACGTCGACAGGCAAATCCGGGGCCTGTCACCCTTTCCCGGGGCATGGACCGAGATGGAGGGTGAACGCATCAAACTGCTGGCGTCGCGTTTGGTGGACGGGCAGGGCACTCCGGGGGAGGTTCTGAATGATGATCTGTACGTGGCCTGCGGGCAGGGTGCTGTCGAACTGCTGCGCTTGCAAAGGGCAGGCAAAGGCGCGCAGGATAGGGAAACCTTCCTACGGGGCTGGGCAATACCCACCGGCACTCGGCTATCTTCGGAGTAAAGCCATATGTTCATGGTGATGATGGGCACCGTCGTGATTGCCGGGATTGTCGGATACCTGTCCGAACAGACCGGTTTTACCCGTAACGGCTATTTGCAATCCATCATCATCTGTGTGGGCGGCGCGTTCCTGTTCTATTTCGTGCGCATCATGTTCGGGATCAGCTTTGGCCCGCCAGGTCTGGATGCGGTGATATCGTCCGTTGGTGCCCTGATTATCGTTCCGACCCATTGGAGGAAATGAGATGCCCATCGTTGTGTTGATCATCATCGGTGCTGCGGCAGGGTTCCTCGCCACCCGTTTGATGCGGATCGAGGCGGATATCCCGACGACAATGCTGATCGGCATTGTAGGGGCCTTGATCGGAGGGCTTCTGCTGCGGTTTCTGCTAACCGTCATGGGCTGGCTGTCAGGGTTTGTAGGGGCGGTCCTTGGGGCATTGCTGGTGATCTGGATCTGGCAGACTTATCTGCGCCGTTAACGCCTTGACCTTGCGCCAACTCTCCGGCCAGATCGCGTTCAACGACAAGGGAGGCTGTCGATGCAGCACGATCTGAAACCGGGTGACGTTGCTCTGATGGGCGTTCCACTGGACCTGCATTCCTCGTTCCTGCAAGGCCCTGCCTTCGCCCCAGGACGCATACGCGAAGCGTTACATTCCGGTGCCGCCAACCTGACCGCCGAGGATGGCACCGACTTGGGTGCGACCGAGAGATTCCGAGATACCGGCGACTTGGACGTTTTTGAGATGCGCGGTCAGGAGCCGATTGACCGGATCGAAGCCGAAGCTGCCAAGCGTATCGCAACCGGTGCACGCCTGTTGTCACTGGGTGGCGACCATTCCGTGGCCTATCCATTGATCAAGGCCCATGCGGAGAAGTACGAAGGGTTGAATATCCTGCATATCGACAGCCACCCCGATCTGTACGACGAACAGGATATCGGCCCGTTGGGCCATGGCTGCCCTTTTGCGCGCGTGATGGAGAACTGCCCGATCAAGCGGCTGGTGCAGGTCGGCATCCGTACCATGAACGCGCATCAGCGCGAACAGGCCGACAAGTTCGGGGTCGAGGTGATCGATATGCGCAATTGGAGCCCCAACCTGCAGATTTCCTTTGATGGCCCAGTTTACCTGTCACTGGATCTGGATGCGCTAGACCCGGCCTTTGCCCCGGGCGTCTCGCATCACGAACCCGGCGGGCTGAGCACGCGCGAAGTCATCAACCTGATCCACCGTTTCGAAGGCCAACTGGTCGGGGCCGATATTGTCGAGCTCAATCCGCATCGCGACCCTTATGGTATGACCGCGATGGTAGCCGCGAAATTCGTCAAGGAAATCGGTGCGCGCTTGATGACGCGCTGATTTATCGCGCGTCGCACTCCGTGGCCGAGCTAAGTGCCGGGGCGCTTCTGGTGGTCATCTCGTAGCGGTTCGCCTCGGCGGCGGTCATCCAGTGCATACTGTCGGCCGGGGCAGCATAAAGCGTGTACCAATAAAATTCCTCATCCACGCCTATGTCTTTGAAATAGTCCAGGTATCGGTCATGTTCCGGGTCGTCCTCGGGCAATTCGGTGGCCACCAGCCCAGATCCGGCCCAACTGTGAACCCCGACACAGGCCCCCGGTTGCAACACGCGGCGCTCTCCAGCCAGGAAAAGGTCGGTACCTCCGCTGGCGACCAGACCGTTTGAGGGCACGATTGTATCGAAACCGGCCCTGCGCACCGCGCGGCTGAAGATGACATTGGCGTCATCGTCCACGGATCCTTCGATGTACTGCAGGACCAGTGTTCGGGCTTCGGGGTTTTCAGCGATGGCCTCCTCAAAAGCGGATAGCGTTGTTTCATCAATTGTGCCCGAGGCAATGATCTGGTCGCCCTGCGCCACAAAACTGACAGGTGTGTAGTATTGCCCGCACGAGGCGAGCAGGGCCAGACAGGCGGCAATGGATGTAAGTCTAAGGGTCACGTTGGCCTCCGGGCTGTGCTTTCCAAAGGGGTATCAGCACACTGCTTTGACGTCTACCGACAGGCTTATTTGCGCGGTGGACGACTTTTGTAGACGGGCAATTGCCAGCCAAATATCAATGATCCGGCTCGCAACGCCCAGCAGACCAACGCGCAGAGAGCCAGTGCAAGCGCAGGTTCTGTCCCTAAACGGACAGCCAACACCGCCGTCAGCGCGCCAGTAAATGCGCAAGAGACATAAAGCTCACCCTGTTTCAGCACCAGTGGCACCTCGTTGCAGACCACATCACGCATTAGCCCGCCCAGACATCCGGTCGTCACCCCCATCAGCACGACAATGATACCGGATTGATCCAGAGAAAACGCAGCGCCAGTTCCGGCAGCAACGGCAACCGACAGTGCAAAACTGTCCAGCCAAACCAGCCAGTTGTAACGGCTTTCCATCAAATGTGCGGTAAAGAACACCAGAACCGCGGCGGCAACGGCGATCAGTATGTAGTCCGGTTGGCCGACCCAGAAGATAGGGTGCCGGTCCAACAACAGATCACGCACTGTACCGCCTCCGACTGCGGTCAGACAGGCCATGAAAGCAAACCCGACCAGATCCAGCTGGGCGCGGCTGGCCACCAAGGCCCCGGTCAGCGCAAAGATCAGGACCGAGGTGTAATCCAGCAAGGATAGCGAGGTCACGCCTGCGCCTTCTTGGGTTTGAACGGCGCCATGCCTGCGCGGGCCAACTCATCGGCCTTTTCGTTCTCGGGGTGGCCCGCATGTCCCTTGACCCACTCCCAGGTCACATCATGCCGTTCTTGCGCTTCGTCCAGACGTTGCCACAGATCGACGTTCTTGACCGGTTTCTTGTTCGAAGTTTTCCAACCGTTCCGCTTCCAGCCAAAGATCCAGCCGGTGACGCCGTTCTTCACATACGCGCTGTCGGTCACGATGGTGATCGTCGACGAGCGCTCCAGCGCCTCCAGCGCGCTTATGGCGGCCAGCAGTTCCATCCGGTTGTTGGTTGTCTCGGCCTCGCCCCCGTTCAGCTCACGTTCTTTTAGAACGGTGTCCCCGTCCATCGCGCGCAGCAGCACGCCCCAGCCTCCGGGGCCGGGATTGCCGGAACAGGCACCATCGGTATAGGCAAACAAATCAGGCATGAGCAAACACCAATATAAATCCGTCATAAGACCCGGCCAGACCCTTGCCCATCCCCTTGACGCTGCGGTCAATCGAGAACCCAGCCTGGGTCAGAGCGCCTTCGATCTCGGCCTCGGTATAATATGTATAATAGCGATCCAGTTCGTCCCTGTGTTCACCAGTGCCCAGCTTCATGCCCAGAAACAACTGGCCTTCGGGCTTTAGGGCGTTGTGGATCGCCTTTAGGTGGCGCGGGAAATCTGCGCGCGGCGCGTGCAGCAGCGAAAAGCTGGCATAGACACCGTCATAGACCGAGGTCTCGGTCACGTCATCAAACGTACCGAGATGCGCGTCTACTCCGTTCTCACGGGCATGGTCCACAAAGGCAGGCGTCGCGTCCAGCGCCCTTACCTTTAGACCCTGGCGCATCAGGAAACCGCTGTCTGACCCGGGCCCGGACCCCAGATCCAGCACATAACCACCCGCACAGACTGCATCGGCAAATGCCTGACGTGCCTCGAGCTGCTCGGGGGGCAACGGGATGTTCAGATATTCGGCCACCCTGGGGGTATAGGCGTTGATCGTGCGTTTGTCGGTCACAGGTAAACTCCGACGGCAAGGCTGGCGACAACGACGGCGGTCAGCAGGATGCGCAACCGCATCCACCAGACCGGTGTCAGCCGCCAATAAGAAAACAGGGCATCCAGCACCAGCAAACCGGCAAACCCGTACATCAGGTTCGTGCCCGCCTGAACCGGCCCGCCGCCTGTCATGAAAAAGGCCCATAGCGCGGGCAGGACAGACAGGGTGTAACATAGACCCGCCTTGCTGCCCGAGGTCTTGGTGGCAAAACCCCAAAGAACACCGGACATAAAACTCAGGATGACCGAGCCATAGAACAGCTGCACGTACGGTCCCACAAAACGCGCGCCAAGGTTCTGCGCACCCCAGGCGTTCAGGTCGCCGTTCAGATAGGTCAAAGCGCCCCAGACAAAGGGAATCAGCCCCGCCAGACCCAGATAGAGCGGTGCCTTTGGTACTCCGATCACACCGGTTGCCTCAGGACACGGGGGACTTTGAACTCGATGTTTTCGACGGCTGTCTCAACCAGTTCGACGGTGACATCGTAATGCGCGCGGAACGCGTCGATCACCTCGTTCACCAAAAGCTCGGGGGCCGATGCGCCCGCAGTGACGGCCACGGATGAGATACCCTCCAGCGCGCGCCAGTCGATCTCGGAGGCGCGCTGCACCAGCTGCGCATATTCGCAGCCCTCGCGTGAGGCGACCTCGACCAGACGGCGGGAGTTCGACGAGTTTGGCGCCCCTACAACCAGCAGGGCGTCCGCCTTGGGGGCCACGGCCTTGACGGCCTCTTGCCGGTTCGTGGTGGCATAGCAGATGTCTTCTTTGTGTGGTCCGACAATGGCCGGGAACCGGGCCTGAAGCGCAGCTATGATGTCTTTGGTGTCATCAACTGACAGGGTTGTCTGAGTAACAAAGGCGAGTTTTTCGGGGTTACGCACGTCAACCGTGGCCACATCCTCGACGGTTTCGACCAGCAACACATCGCCCTCGGGTAGCTGTCCCATGGTGCCAACGGTCTCGGGATGGCCCTTGTGGCCGATCATGATCATCTGCAGCCCCGCATCTGCATGGCGCTGTGCCTCGATGTGCACTTTCGAGACCAGCGGGCAGGTTGCATCCACATAGATCATCTCGCGTTTAGCGGCCTCGGCAGGGACCGATTTCGGCACGCCATGGGCGGAAAAAATCACCGGGCGATCATCTGGGCATTCGTGCAGTTCCTCTACAAAGACAGCACCCTTTGCCCGCAGCCCGTCGACGACAAATTTGTTATGCACGATCTCATGGCGCACATAGACCGGAGCCCCCCATTTCTGCAGGGCCATTTCCACGATCTTGATGGCGCGATCCACACCGGCGCAGAAACCCCGGGGGGCTGCAAGGTAAAGTGTCAGCGGTGGCTGTGTCATTGGGTGTCTCCTTGAGGCACAGGTAAGTCTTTTCCTGGCCTTGGTCCAGACAGGAGATCGTCATTCAACTGACACGAATCGATGCTAGCCAAGAGATGTTTCAGCACCTGTACATAGTTAAGGAAGCGCGGCCAGGACTTCGGTCCTGACCGCGCAAATTTTACCCCATCAGTAATGCGTATTTCAGATCAGCTGTTGCTGGCCATCGCGACATTGCGCGGCTCGGCCGGCATTTCACGTGGCGGGCGGCCGATCACGTCGCGCAGATCTTCCAGTTCGATGAAGTTGTCCGCCTGTCGGCGCAGCTCGTCCGAGATCATCGGAGGCTGGCTACGGATGGTCGACACGACAGACACACGCACGCCCTGACGTTGCAGGCTGGCAATCAGCGGGCGGAAATCCCCATCGCCCGAGAATAGCACGATATGATCCACACGAGGCGCAAGTTCCATGGCATCGACAGTAAGCTCGATATCCATGTTCCCTTTGACTTTCCGACGCCCCATGCTGTCGGTGTATTCCTTGGCCGGTTTCGTGACCATGGTGAAGCCGTTGTAATGCAGCCAGTCAACCAATGGACGGATCGGCGAATATTCGTCGTTTTCCAGGAGCGCTGTGTAATAGAAGGCCCGAAGCAACTTGCCACGGCGCATGAATTCCTGCCGCAGAAGTTTGTAGTCTATGTCGAAACCGAGTGCTTTTGCCGCAGCATAAAGATTCGAGCCGTCGATGAACAGCGCTAGCCGTTCGTCTTTATAAAACATAAATAGTCCCTTTCGGTATAATCCAGATCGCGCCGTTAAGTGAGTGAGTGAGTGATAAATTGGCGCGTTCTGATCATGCTATAATTAGAACTTTTGGCAGTTATCGCAAGTATGCAATGCGTCGAATGTAGGGTGCTGGATGAGCAATTCTTTGTCAAATGCCGTTATTGCACTGGGTGCAAATCTCAACTTGAGAGGAAATGGGCCTGCCGTTACCCTTCAGAGCGCCCTTGACGCCATTTCGCGTCAGGATCTGGTGATTCGCGCAGTCAGTAGGTTTTTCGCGACACCTTGCTTTCCCGCAGGCGCGGGCCCGGATTACGTGAATGCTGCGGCTCTGATCGCCACCGAGCAGTCTCCGGCCGAGCTTTTGCGCGGCCTGCACGCGGTTGAGCATGAGTTCGGGCGCGAACGGGTGCAGCGTTGGGGAATGCGGACACTGGACCTCGATCTTGTGTGTTTTAGCGATCAGGTGTTGCCGGATCGTGCGCTGTTCGATCACTGGCTGACCCTGTCACCTGAGGCGCAGCAGCAAAAGGCCCCGGATCAACTGATCCTGCCGCATCCGCGCCTTCAGGACCGTTCATTTGTGCTTGTGCCCATGGCCGATATCGTCCCTGACTGGCGTCATCCAGTTCTGGATCGCACGGTTTCACAGATGGTCGCCGATCTGCCTGCGGACGAAGTTGCAGCGGTCACGCCACTGTGATCCTTGCAAATGCAGCATTTCCTGCTTGTCAAGGCGCGGATTCGCGCTTAGATAAGCCCCTTCCTGACATGGATTCAGAAACGGAGAGCGCCTCATGGCCCGCGTGACGGTTGAAGATTGCGTAGACAAGGTTCCAAACCGGTTCGAACTGGTGATGCTTGCCGCCCATCGGGCGCGCGAGGTATCCGCCGGTGCTGCGATTACTGTTGACCGCGACAACGACAAGAACCCTGTCGTGTCCCTGCGCGAAATTGCCGACGAAACCCAAAGCGCGGATGAACTGCGCGAGCGCCTGATCGAGGCCAACCAGACCCAGATCGAGGTCGATGAGCCGGAAGAAGATCAGATGGCACTGCTGATGGGTGCCGAATCGGACAAACCTGCCATGGACGACATGTCCGAAGAAAAACTCCTGCGCGCTCTGATGGAGGCCCAGGGACAGGGGTAAGCCCTAAAAGCGAAGGTGCGGACCGGATGATTTCTGCTGACGACCTGATTGCGCTGGTCCGCAACTACAATCCCAAGACGAATGCTGAACGTATCACACTGGCCTATGAATTCGGTCAGCAGATGCATGAGGGGCAGGTCCGACATTCCGGCGAGCCCTATTTTACCCATCCCGTTGCCGTTGCCGCCATCCTGACAGAACAGCGTCTGGATGATGCGACCATCATTACGGCGCTGCTTCACGACACGATCGAAGACACCAAAGCCAATTATGGCAAGGTGGCCGAGCTGTTTGGGGATGAAGTCGCCAAGCTGGTTGACGGTGTTACCAAGCTGACCAACCTGCAACTGTCCAGCCGTGAGACCAAGCAGGCTGAAAATTTCCGCAAGCTGTTCATGGCCATGTCCAAGGACCTGCGAGTCATTTTGGTCAAGTTGGCAGACCGTCTGCATAACATGCGCACGATCAAGGCAATGCGCCCAGAAAAGCAGGTGGTTAAAGCGCGCGAGACGATGGACATCTATGCGCCACTTGCGGGCCGGATGGGTATGCAATGGATGCGCGAAGAGTTGGAAGACCTCGCTTTCCGTGTCCTGAACCCCGAAGGCCGCCAATCGATCATCCGGCGTTTCATCACGCTGCAACGCGAAACCGGTGACGTGATCCATCGGATCACCGGCGATATGCGGCACGAGCTGGAGAAGGCGGGGATCGATGCCGAGGTCTTTGGCCGCGCCAAGAAACCCTATTCGATCTGGCGAAAGATGCAGGAAAAGGATCAGGGCTTCTCGCGCCTGTCCGATATTTACGGCTTTCGCATCATCACCCAGACCGAAGAGGACTGCTATCGCACACTTGGTGCGATCCATCAGCGCTGGCGCGCGGTACCGGGGCGGTTCAAGGATTACATCAGTCAGCCGAAGTCGAACGGCTACCGTTCGATTCATACCACGGTGTCGGGGCGTGACGGTAAAAGGGTCGAGGTTCAGATCCGCACCCGCCAGATGCACGACGTGGCTGAAACCGGCGTTGCAGCGCACTGGTCTTATCGCGACGGGGTACGTACCGAGAACCCGTTTGCCGTTGACCCGGCCAAGTGGATTTCCAACCTGACCGAGCAGTTCGACAATGAGGAAGATCACGAAGACTTCCTCGAGGCCGTCAAATTGGAGATGTATTCCGACCAGGTGTTCTGCTTCACGCCCAAGGGCGATGTGGTGAAACTGCCGCGCGGGGCGACGCCGATTGATTTTGCCTATGCAATTCATACACGGATCGGCCATGCCTGTGTTGGGGCCAAGGTGGACGGCATCCGTGTGCCGCTTTGGACGCGGCTGAAGAACGGCCAGTCGGTTGACATCATCACTGCAGACGGTCAGACGCCGCAGGTCACATGGCTTGAGATTGCCGTCACTGGCAAGGCCCGCACCGCCATCCGTCGCGCCCTGCGCGAGGTCGACCGGGAGCGGTTCATTAAACTGGGCAAGGAACTGGCGCGTTCAGGCTTTGAGCACGTTGGGCGCAAGGCCACTGAAAAGACGCTAGACACCGCAGCCAAACACCTGCGTCTGAAAGATCGGCACGAATTGCTGGCCCGTCTGGGCAGCGCTGAACTTACGGCGCATGAGGTGGTTCAGGCCGTCTATCCCGAACTGGCCAAAGACGACGGCGATGCCATTCCGCTGCGTCGTGCCGTCATCGGCCTTGAACCGGGGCAGAAATTCGATCGCGCGCCGTGTTGCCAGCCTCTGCCGGGAGAGCGGATCGTTGGCATCACCTACCGTGGCAAGGGCGTGGTGGTGCACGCCATCGATTGCGACCGGCTGAGCGAGTTTGAAGGCGAACCCGAGCGCTGGGTCGATTTGCACTGGCATTCGGGCACCCACCCAGCCGTCTATAGCGCGACGCTGGATCTGACTATTGGCAATGACGCCGGTGTTCTGGGGCGTATTTGCACATTGATCGGCGAGAAAAAGGCCAATATCTCGAACTTGGAATTTGTTGACCGCAAACCGGATTTCTACCGTCTGCTGATCAATGTCGAACTGCGCGACCTTGAACAGTTGCATTCGCTTATGCTGATGCTCGAGGCGGAAAGCGACGTCGCGGCGGTCGAAAGGTATCGGGATCAGGCCAAATCCGCGGTTACAGCTGGCTGAGAAGGGGTGAACACGCGTGGTATTCAAGCGCCGAGACCGACGCTCTCCTGTTCAGGTCGCATCGGATTTCGTCTATCCGCGTGGCGGGTGGACCCGCGCCTTTCATTACGTGAAACACCGGGTCCGGCGGCTGCCTGACACTCCAGACAGGATCGCGCGCGGCATCGGGGCAGGCGTTTTTGCCGCGTTCACACCGTTTTACGGGCTGCATTTTCTGGTCGCTGCAATCGGCGCCAGGCTGTTCAAGGGCAATCTTCTGGCCGCACTTAGCGGCACGTTTTTCGGCAACCCTTTGACTTATGTGCCGATTGGGGTGATCTGTCTTCAGACCGGGCATTTCCTGTTGGGCACTGAATACGAAGAAGGTGACACGCAGGGCCTGATGGGCAAATTTGCTAACGCTATCGGTGACCTCAAGAACAATTTTCTGGCGTTGTTTACGGATCGCGTGGCCGACTGGCACGGGTTAGCACAGTTCTACGATGACGTCTTCTACCCCTATATGATCGGCGGTATCATTCCCGGCATCGTGGCAGGTGTGCTCTGCTATTATCTCAGCCTGCCGCTGATCCGCACCTACCAACAGCGCCGTCGCGCCAGGATCAAGGCGAAGTTTGATCAAATCAAACGTTTGGCCGAAGAAACGGCTGCCGTTCCCCCGTCAAAGCCACTAGGCTCGGCCGAAAAGTCTACAAAAGGAATCGAGTGATGTCTGAGAACCACTTGCGTCTGGGTGTGAACATCGATCACGTCGCCACCGTACGCAATGCGCGGGGTGGGACTTATCCCGATCCGCTTCGCGCCGCCAAACTGGCGGAAGAGGCAGGCGCCGACGGCATCACCGCCCACTTGCGCGAAGACCGCCGCCATATATCGGACACCGATATCGACGGGCTGATGGAGGTTCTGTCGGTGCCGCTGAACTTTGAGATGGCAGCTACGGACGAGATGCAGAAAATCGCCCTGCGCCATAAACCGCACGCTGTCTGTATTGTCCCCGAAAAGCGCGAGGAACGCACCACCGAAGGCGGACTTGAGGTCGCGCGTGAGGAAAACAAGCTGGCGCATTTCATCGCGCCACTTCGGGATGTCGGCTGCCGTGTATCGATCTTCATCGCCGCTGATCAGCGTCAGATCGAGGCGGCGCATCGCATTGGTGCCGAAGTGATCGAATTGCACACCGGTGCCTATTGCGACGCCCACGCAGAGGGGCGCATGGACGATGCCGCGCAAGAGCTTGAATCGCTGCGTCAGATGTCTGCGTTTGCCCATTCGCTGGGGCTTGAGGTCCATGCAGGCCACGGCCTGACCTATGACACGGTTAAGCCGATTGCGGCTTTCCCTGAGGTGAAAGAACTGAATATCGGCCACTTCCTGATCGGTGAGTCAATCTTTCTGGGTCTCACCCCCGCCATTCAGGAAATGCGCCGCCTGATGGACGAGGCCCGCGCGTGATCACGCCCGGCTTTATCGCCATCTGGCTGGCCTGGCTGATGGCTGGCGGCTCTCCGGGGCCTGCCACGATGGGCATTGCCGGAACCGCCATGAACGAAGGCCGCCGCGCCGGTCTGGTCTTCGCGCTGGGCATCTGTGCCGGGTCCGCCGCTTGGGGCATTGCCGCAGCACTTGGCCTGTCGGCGATCATGCTGGCCAATGTCTGGGTGTTCGAAGTGATCCGCTATGTCGGTGTGGCCTATCTGGGCTGGCTGGCCCTCAAGGCTCTGCGCCGCGCGATGACCTCGGACGAGGTCGCATTGGGCAAACCGGTCACTGGTTCTCTGCCGACGATCTTCGCCAAAGGCGCGGCAATTCACCTGACCAACCCCAAAGCAATCCTCAGCTGGGGCTCGATCTATGCCATCGTCGCACCCAATGATGCCAGCCTGTCGATGCTGCTGGGCTATTTCGCCATGCTCTATGCGGGATCGCTACTGATCTTCATCGGTTACGCCTTCCTGTTTTCATCCGAGCGCATGGTCCGCACCTACCGCCGCGCCCGCCGCTGGTTCGATTTCGCCTTTGCGGGGTTCTTCGGTGTGGCGAGTTACAAGATATTGACGGTGCGGTTGTCGTGAAGGAACTGGCGGCTATGCAGCGTGGAGGTATAAAGCACCTCGATATTCGGGAAATGATTTACAAATGACAACGATCAGCCTTTCAAGGTACACGTTTTGGTTTTTTGTTTTCCGAATTCTGGTGCCAGTGATTGCAGTTTTGTTCCGCTTGCGTACGGGAATTGACATTACTTTTCACGGGTTTCTGGTCACGTTGCTGCCAGTGGTCTTGGCTGCCTTCATTGTTGGCCGCAGATTCAAACTCCAAAATCTAAGAGCGATCAACCGCAGCGAAGCGCGGCGCTTTGCATTTGCAGCAACGGCCAGAGTCTTCGTTGTTGATTTACTGGTAACTTTCGGTTTTCTGTTGTTACTTGGGAGGCCAGAAATGGTGGAAGCATACGTCTTCTTTTTCACCGGAGAATATGCTGTCTTTTTCATCAGCTTAGCAGTGATGGCACTTTCGGCCGTATTCATTCTCAACTGGTGGGTCGTCAGACTTGCGTCGCGTGTCTTTCGTGGAGCAAAGAACATTCAAGCTCAGGCTACCTGAAATGATCCTCGGCATCGGCACAGACCTCGCAAATATCGACCGCATTCAGGGCACCCTCGACCGTTTCGGCGACCGGTTCCGCAACCGTGTCTTCACCGAGACAGAGCAGCGCAAGGCAGACCGTCGTGCCGATACCGCGGGCACCTATGCCAAACGCTGGGCCGCGAAAGAGGCGTGTTCCAAGGCGCTGGGCACCGGTTTGCGCATGGGCATTTCGTGGAAGGACATGGCCGTCACCAATCTGCGCACCGGCCAACCTGTGATGCATGTCACCGGTTGGGCCGCCGAACGCCTGAAGGAAATGACCCCCGAAGGGCACGAGGCGATCATTCACGTCACCCTGACCGATGATCACCCCTGGGCGCAGGCCTTTGTAGTGATCGAGGCGCGTCCGCTTCAAGATCACGCCACGCAGCCTTGACTTGCCTCCATCCCCCCCGCATGTAGCAGCGAAGCCAAGCAAAGAACTGGAGAGAGCAGTATGGCCGAGGAAGCCAAGACCGGAAATCCCGTCTGGGAGACGATCAAAACCATCGTCTACGCCCTGTTGATTGCCGGCGTGTTCCGCACCCTCTTCTTTCAACCGTTCTGGATCCCCTCAGGCTCGATGAAGCAGACGCTGCTGATCGGTGATTTCCTCTTCGTCAACAAGATGGCTTATGGCTATTCCTACGCATCCTGTCCCAGCCTGATTATTCCCAGCGTTGGTCTGAATGTGGATGCCGAAGATATCTGTGGCTGGATGCAGGGCGAAGACAATACCCGTATCTGGGGCGGTGATCCCGAACGTGGCGATGTCATCGTCTTTCGCCATCCGGTCACCGGGCGCGACTATATCAAACGCCTGATCGGTCTGCCGGGCGATCGTATACAGGTTCGCGACGGTCAGATTATCCTCAACGGTACTCCGATTACCCAGCAGCCTGACGGTGTGTTCACAGAAATCGCCGAGCCGCAAGGGCCACAGCGCCTGCGCCCGCGCTGCGAAAACGGACCTGTCGGCATTGGCGGTACCTGCGAAAAGTCGCGCCTGATCGAAACCCTGCCCAACGGTGTCTCGTATGACGTGTTGAACATTGGCAATCAGAGATCGGACAATACAGGCATCTATACCGTGCCCGAAGGCCACTATTTCTTCATGGGTGACAACCGCGACAATTCCAGTGACAGCCGCCTGCCGCAATCCGCCGGTGGCGTGGGTTATGTGCCGTATGAAAACCTGATCGGTCGAGCCGACCGGATTATGTTCTCGTCCGCGGGCCGGTCGATGCTGTTCTTCTGGACCTGGCGCGGAGATCGGTTCTTCAAGGCGGTCAATTGAAGCTTTCGGCTGAAATAAAGGCGTTCCAGCAGCGTTTGGGGTATGAGTTCGCCAACCCCGAACTGCTGGTGCGCGCGCTGACCCATGGCTCGGTCTCGTCGACTACCCGACCCGACAATCAGCGGCTCGAATTTCTCGGCGACCGCGTACTGGGCCTTGTCATGGCCACCGCGCTGCTTGAGGCCGACAAAAAGGCATCCGAAGGCCAACTGGCCCCTCGGTTCAACGCGCTGGTCCGCAAAGAGGCCTGCGCTGACGTGGCCCGCCAGATCGATCTGGGCGCGGTATTGAAACTGGGTCGGTCCGAGATGCTGTCTGGCGGTCGCCGCAAACAGGCCCTGCTGGGCGACGCGATGGAGGCCGTGATCGCCGCCATTTACCGCGATGCCGGGTTCGAGGCCGCCCGCGATGTTATCCTCGCCCTTTGGGGGGACCGTGTCCACACGGTCGAGGCCGACGCACGCGACGCCAAAACCGCGCTGCAGGAATGGGCACAGGCCCGTGGACAAAAGCCGCCCTTTTATATTGAGGTCAAACGCAGTGGCCCCGACCACGCGCCGATCTTCACCATCGCTGCACGCCTTCAGGACGGCGCCGAGGCGCAGGCCACCGCCGGATCCAAACGTCAGGCCGAACAGGCAGCTGCAAAGGCGCTGCTAGAGCAGTTGAGCCCGGCCAGTTCATCCTAAGGACATGAAGCTCAGACCAGCCCAGAAGGCAGATGCCGCCAGTTTGGCCGCTTTATCCATCGAAGTCTGGATCGGTACCTATCTGCGGCATGGTGTGAGTTCGTTCTTCGCTGAATTTGCACTGAGCGAATTCACAACAGCACGGTTTGAAGCGCTTATCGACGACGAGGCGGACCTTTTGGTGGTCTCGGAAAACCGGGACGGTATTGATGGTTATATTCGGTTGTCAGAAGGTAGCATTGCACCCGTTGACGGACTGTCCGATCTTGAGATCGTGACGTTTTACGTTCAGCCGCGCCATCATGGAAAGGGCATCGGTTCCGCTCTGTTGGAAGTGGCGATTGACTATTGTCGGGATAAAGGCCGGACTGAGATTTGGCTGACGACCAATTCCGAGAACACTGCTGCCATCGATTTCTATCTGTCTAAGGGGTTAAGACAGGTCGGCGTCACGGATTTTCGGATCAGCGACCAAGCTTATCCGAACCACGTTCTGGCGTTGGACATGTCAGCGTTGGGCTAAGGTCAGACCACCCGGATGAACCCAGCCAGCCCGGTTTTCTGATGCTCGATCACATGGCAATGAAACGCCCAGTCGCCGGGATTGTCGGCAACCAGCGCGATATCAATGATCTCGTCTTTTAACAAAAGCACCGTATCGGACACCAACGGTGGCAGCTTGCGCAGGTTTGACTTTAGCGGGACAAAAGCAAGCCCGTGCAGGTGGATCGGGTGCAGATTCGGAGACTCATTACGCAGTCGCAGAACATAACTCTTACCCTGTTCCAGCACGGCCAGCGGTCCGGTTCCCTGTGCTGCATCCCCGGGCCACGGCGTGCGGTTAATGGACCAGAAACTGTAGCCCAGCGACCCGCAGAACCCGTCATTGGGCGCACCACCTTCGGGTGTCCAGCCGAACACGAATTCATGCATCTCGGCTTGGTCCAGATTAGGGCGCAGAACAGGGTTGGTACGCAAAGGGCGCAATTCCTTCAGATCGCGTGACGCGGATTGACCGGTCGCCCGCAAACGCGCCATTGCGCGATGCTTTTGTCCTGGGAATTTGGCCATCAACGCCGCCGATTGCCCTTCATCCTCTGGCATTCGCACAGCAAAATCCACCCGCTGACCTGGGCCAAGCAAAAGCGGTTCGTCGGCGGTGGGTAAGGCGAGATCAACCTCAACTGGATGCCCGTCCCACGCAATGATCCGGGCCACGGCTCCTTCAAGATGCAGCCTGTAGATGCGGGTTGTGTCCGTATTGACGACGCGCAATCGCACAAGGGTGCCTGCCGCGTGATCATATACCGCCTCTGTCCGCCAGTTCGCGGTTTGAACATTGCCAAATGTGCCCGCTCGCGCAGCTCTACGCGCGGTATATGCGGGTAGAAATGCGCCCTCCTCGTCCAGCCTGAAATCGCGCAGATTGATCACCTGCTCGCTGTCGAAACCGGGGTCTTCCGGCTCGGCAATCACCATCACACCGGTCAGCCCATGGGCCATCTGATCCATCGTCATACAATGGGGGTGATACCAGTGTGTCCCCGCATCCGGAGGTGTAAATTCATAGGCAAAGCTCTCACCCTCACCGATGGGCATCTGGGTCAGATAAGGCACCCCGTCCATCTTGTTGGCAATGCGCAGCCCATGCCAGTGCATTGCGGTGTAATCGGGCAGGGTATTGCGCACCGTCAGACGCATTGCCTCGGCTTGTCGCCCGTACAGAACCGGTGGCGGCGCATCAGGGGATAGGCTGACCATCCCCGTGGTCAGCTGATCGCGCAACCGATAGTTGGCGGATTGCAGCACCAGTTCCTGCGCATCGTTGCCTGCGGCCAGAGACAACCCTCCCAACCCTACGACGCCGGCGGCGGCACTGCTTCCAAGAAGAAACTCGCGACGTTTCATGAAAACCTCACTGAACGGATCTGATGCCGGGCTGGGAATGGCTGGGCGTCTGCGTCCGTCCTGCCACCCTGCGTGCATGGCTGCAATGCGACAAATCCCTCTGGCCCGCCGGACCTTTCTGTTATAGGGGTGCGCACTTGCAAACAGGATCGCAGGACACATGACCACACGCGCCGGATTTATCGCCCTGATCGGAGAGCCAAACGCAGGCAAATCCACCCTTGTGAACCGCATGGTCGGGGCCAAGGTCTCGATCGTGACGCATAAGGTGCAGACCACACGCACTCGCATCCGAGGTGTGGCGATGGAGGGCGACGCGCAGCTGGTGTTCGTGGACACGCCGGGCCTGTTCAAACCCCGCCGCCGTCTGGACCGCGCCATGGTCGCCGCCGCCTGGGGCGGGGCAGCAGATGCGGATGTTGTTGTGCTTATGGTCGAGGCGCATCGTGGCATCACTGAAGGGGTTGAACGCATCCTCGAAGGTCTGGAAGAGATCGGACAGGGCCGCACAATCGCTCTGGCGATTAACAAGATCGACAAGGTGCCGTCCGAAAAGCTGCTGGCGCTGACCAGCGAGTTGAACGCGCGCTATCCCTTTGCTGAAACCTTTATGATCTCGGCTGAGAAGGGTCATGGTGTTGATGATCTGCGCAAGTGGCTCGCCGCGGAATTGCCCGAAGGTCCGTGGCTGTATCCTGAAGATCAGATTGCTGACCTGCCTTTGCGCATGATCGCGGCTGAAATGACGCGCGAGAAACTGACACTGCGCCTGCATCAGGAATTACCGTATCAGCTGACCGTCGAGACTGAAAACTGGGAAGAGCGCAAAGATGGCTCTGCCAAAATCGATCAGGTCATCTATGTTATGCGCGACGGCCACAAAGGCATCGTACTGGGCAAAAAGGGTGAGACCATCAAGGCTGTCAGTCAGGCTGCGCGGGCCGAGTTGGAAGAGTTCCTGGACCGTAAGATCCACCTGTTCCTGCAAGTGAAAGTCCGGCCTAACTGGCTGGAAGAATCCGAGCGCTATTCGGAAATGGGTCTGGATTTCAAAGACGGCAACGCATGACGCGCCTGACGGCTGAATTCTGGGTTCACGCCTATCTGGCGCGGCTTCGGTTTCAGGAGATCCCGGCCTTTGTTGTGGCCCATGGTGACAACACTGCAGGGGCCGTTCTGGTCAAGCTCAATACGCTGGACGGGCAGGCCGTCGCTTTCCAACGCAGCTTTGACCTGATGAGCGGTGAACGCAAATGGATTGAACTTTCCAGCGGCCCCGAGGCAGATGTGGACACCGCGATCACCAAACAACGCAGCTTTGACCCTGATCTCTGGGTGCTTGAGGTTGAGGACCGGCAAGGACGGCATATGCTGGGTGAAGAGGGGTTGGAATGACCTTTGATGGGCCTTTGACACCGGCATCAAAGCGACTTTTTGGGATTTTGTTTTTGGCAAGTTGGGGCTGATCTGCCTTCGAGACCAAGTACGGTGATGGGGTGTTTTCGTGGCTGAAACACGTTCTGAGAAACTGGAAAAACCGCAACTCGGCCTCTCTGCCACGCTTTCGCAGCTGGTCACGCTCTAGTTTACCCATTTTGAACACGCCATAGGTCAATCGTTGCTGTCCCAGTCACTCTGTGCTGGGCTGCCCGTGCTATGGTTTGTCTACGAGCCGGTACTATACAAGTCGCAGATCTATTTGGGCAATGGCATCTCGATGGTGCTGAACCTGCTGATGGTCAGCGGTATTCTGATCCATGCCGGAGTGACGTTCCGAGGCCAGGGAGGCTCCAGATTCGTTCCCACCTCCAAGCCCGCAAATCATATACGACGCCATCAACCCGCGTCGCCAAAATAGACAAAGCTCATCTTGTTCCCATCTGGGTCGCGAGCATAGGCGCCAAAGAAGTTCGGACCATATTGGGGGCGATCATTCGGGTCGCCTTCGTTTGAGCCACCATTGGCCAGTGCGGTCGCGTGTGCATCTCGTACTTCATCTTCGCTTTGGCATAGCAGACCGACCATGTTGCCATTTCCGATCGTTGCAAGTTCTTTATCGAATGGAGTTGCGACCCACATGCATCCGCCACCACGCAGCTCATAGCATACCGCGTGCGGCATATACTCGGCGACGATTTTTCCACCTATTTTTGGCACCACCGCATCGTAATAAGTGCGGGCTTTGGCGACATCATTTGAACCAATCATCACGTAGTTAAGAGACATTTCAGGATTCTCCCTCAAAGAACATAAAGAGAACATTAGTGTCAAAACTGGAATCGAGCAATGCGTTTTTTTGAGTTTGCTGCGATGACGAAACTCGGCCCAGCCAAGCTCGGCAATTGGCGGGGTTTCGATAAGACCTTGGACCAACTGTCTTCCTGTTTCATAGTTAGTGCAGCGGCCTTAAGGCTTGTTAGGCAGTTCTCTGGAGACGTAATTGAACCAATTGTGGGGCGGTGAGAATGCGATATCCTGCAGGGCCTTAAAAACAAAAAGGCGATAAGTGCGATCCCGCACCAGTCTCACGGCCATGGGTCACGCGTTGTGCTCTCCGTTCCACCCGTCTTCGTACTCACCCAACACTCTGGAAATCTGAAGCAATGCTGAGAACAACCGAGCGTAAACATCCCTTGATAGCATAAGTTTATTGTCGTCCAGCACCTGCACCAGATCGACAACGGACGAGGCAAATGTCTCATAAACATGTATGTCAGCTTCCGTTGGATCATGAGTCCAGATGTTACGTTCTTCGTAATAAGCAACTGGTTGCGGTTCGTCATCGATCATAGAGCGGCCCCTTCGTTTGAAGCGCAGTTGGGGCGGCGCGCGCATGCGCACAAGGTGGCTGGCAGGAAGTCACAAAACTATGGCTGTTTCTGAAAAAAGCCCTGAGCGATAGGGGCAGTAAAGGTTCTACTCTTGCGCCCGAACACTGCATGGGATTTGCTGCGGTTCAACCCAAGCAGCAACAGGGCTGAGTTTTGGACTGGCGCGATCACGGCATACTCCTGACTTCTCGGCGCCATGGTGAAACGGCGGCGATAATCGAAGTCTTTACCGAGGTTCACGGACGTCACGCTGGAGTGGTGCGCGGCGGGACCAGCCGCAAGGTCGCGCCCATTCTACAACCTGGTGCGCAATTGGATGTGCTGTGGCGGGCGCGATTGGAAGAGCATCTCGGCACCTTTCAAGTCGAGCCCTTGCGGTCCCGCGCGGCGGCGGCATTTTCAGGGCGATTGGCCTTGTCCGGGCTCAATGCCGTTGTGGCGTTGTTGTCCTTTTGCCTGCCCGAACGCGAACCGCATCCGGCCCTTTACAAGAGAACCGAACAGTTGATGGACCTGCTGGGGCAGGATGAGATCTGGCCGCTGGCTTATCTGCGTTGGGAAATCGCGTTGCTGGATGAGCTGGGCTTTGGTCTTGACCTGACCGTTTGCGCCGTGACCGGTGTGACAGAAGGGTTGGTTTACGTTTCACCCAAAACGGGCCGCGCCGTCAGTACGAACGGGGCCGGCGAATGGGCGGACAAGCTGTTGCCTTTGCCGCCCTGCTTGCGCGGGGAAGGCACCGCGCCGGACACCGAGATCGCGGACGCCCTGCGCACGACCGGATATTTCCTTGAACACCGAGTCGCCCCGTCGCTGGGGCATAATCCGCTGCCCGAGGCGCGGGCGCGGTTCGTGGATCAGGTCACTCGGCGGCTGTGAACACCATCTCATTCCCGTTCTCATTGCGCAGGATCAGCACGTCGCCGGATACTTCGGACTGGGTCATGACCAAGAGGGCGGCGAAATAAAACCCTTCGGCCTCAAGCCCTGCACACGCAGCCCGCGTGGCGTTCAGGTCTTTTATCTCAAACCAGGGGTAGGGCGCGTTCAGAGTGCCGCCATAGCTGTTGCAGGGGGCATTGCCTGCAATCTTACCCTCTTCTGGAAAGCGCAACAGTGCGCTGGCCTCATAGGGCCGCCCATCAATTTCCTGCAACACCCAAGTCTGCCCAGCCGCGCCATAGGCGGAGACGGTTTCGTCCTGTTCACATTGCAACAGAGCCAGCAGGGGCAGGGTCAGGATCAGGCGGATCATTTCAGGGTCTTAATCCATTCGGGGTGTCGCGAAAACCTCAATAGGGGATCGCGCCGCTCAGCAATTCCTGCCGCACCTCAAGTCGTGGCCTCCAGTTGTATTTCGTATCCTCGCGCACGGGCGCCCAGTACAGCGCCCCACTGTTCCGCCACGGGTCCAGGATGATGCCGTCATACATCGAATCCCCCTTCGCGCTGATCAACGCTGAATGATGGATGATACGGAACTGCGTCGGCGGCGACGTGACCCAATGCAGATCGAGCGTACGGAAGTTTTCCTGCCGCAGACGCGCGGTCATGGCCTGCGCCCAATCATTGCACAGGCCAAACTCGCGAAAGCCGTTGGCGATCTTGGCGTTGTGAATGATGGCTGGATCAGTGATGTTCCATTCCTGCGCCAACTGTTGGGAATAGGTGTAGGAGATCGTGGCAGCCTGTTGCGCTTCGACGGGATCAACCTGGGGCCCGAGCGACTGGATGGCTTGTGCCAGCGCTTCGATATCGCTTTGGGTGGTGGTCGGCTGACTGACGGCGCAACCGCCAAGTACAAGTGCAGCAAGGGTCGCCCAAAGCGCAAAAATTTGTCGGGTCATTTTATGCTCACCATTCCTCGGCCGGGGCCTGTTTCGCTGGGTGCTCTACCGGGGTTCAAAACAGATGCAAAGGGGAAGTTTGCACAGCCGAGCGCCTTAAAGCGGACGAGCGCCGGATGTATCCCGTTTTCTACGCGCTGAAATTCTGGCGGCGGTTGTGTGTGCAAAGCCACCAAGCCAAGAAAAAGACCCGGCGCAATGGCCGGGCCAGTTGGGGAAACGGGGTGCTGACAAAAGTTACCCAAGCAGCCGGCGTGCGATGACCTGCGCCTGAATCTCAGCAGCCCCTTCGAAAATATTTAAGATGCGCGCGTCACACAGAACGCGGCTGATTTTGTATTCCAGCGCAAAACCGTTGCCGCCGTGAATCTGCAGCCCGTTATCGGCGGCGGCCCAGGCCACTCGGGCGCCCAGCAACTTGGCCATACCGGCTTCCAGGTCACAGCGCTGGCCGTGGTCTTTCTCCCACGCGCTGAAATAGGTCAGCTGACGTGCAATCATGATCTCAACCGCCATCATCGCCAGCTTACCCGAGACGCGCGGGAAGTTGATCAGCGATTTGCCGAACTGTTTGCGGTCGATCGCGTATTGCATGGCAATATCCAGCGCGCTTTGCGCCACGCCAATGGCGCGGGCGGCGGTCTGGATGCGGGCGGATTCAAAGGTTTCCATCAACTGCTTGAACCCCTTGCCTTCTTCACCACCCAGCAGGTTTTCACCTTTGACCTGGAAGCCATCAAAGCCCAGTTCGTATTCCTTCATGCCGCGATAGCCCAGAACTTCAATCTCACCGCCAGTCATGCCGGGGGTTGGGAAAGGGTTCTCGTCGGTGCCCGGGGTCTTTTCGGCCAGGAACATCGACAGGCCGCGGTGGTCGGTGCTGTCCGGGTTCGTCCGCGCCAGCAGGGTCATGACGTGGGTCCGCGCAGCGTGTGTGATCCATGTCTTGTTGCCGGTGATCTGATAATCGCCGTTTTCATCCTTCACAGCGCGCGTGCGCAGGCTGCCAAGGTCCGACCCGGTGTTGGGCTCGGTGAACACGGCAGTGGGCAGGATTTCGGCGCTGGCCAGTTTTGGCAGCCAATTGGCTTTCTGCTCGTCCGTGCCACCGGCAATGATCAACTCGGCCGCAATTTCGGACCGCGTACCCAGCGAGCCAACACCGATATAGCCGCGCGACAGCTCTTCTGACACCACGCACATCGAGGCTTTGGACAGGCCGAACCCGCCAAATTCTTCGGGGATGGTCAGGCCAAAAACGCCCATTTCGGCCAGTTCTTCGATGATCTCCAGTGGGATAAGTTCATCTTTCAGGTGCCATTCATGGGCGTATGGTTCGACCTTTTCCTGTGCATAGCGGCGGAATTGGTCGCGGATCATCTCAAGTTCTTCGTCCAACCCCGAGGTGCCGAACATGGTGGCGCCAGCCTGATCCTGCATCAATTCGACCAAACGGCTGCGCGCAGCCTGAGAGTTGGCCTGCGCCATCAAGGTCTGCACTTCAGTCGATTGAAAGCCCGACAGCGCGTCCCAGCCAAGGCCCATATCCTGAAGGCGTACAACTTCGCCCTGGTTCATCGGAATGCCGCCGGCGACCTGATGCAGATATTCGCCAAAAGCGATCTGGTGCAACAGCTGTTCGACCTCGCCGAACTTACCATCGGCATGCAGAGCTTCGGCCCAGCGTTGCATCTGTTGCAGTGACTGAGCGTAGGTGGCCAGCCAAGCCAGACCATGCGCGGCAGTCTGGTTCGCCTCGATCAATGCGCCGGAAACGCGGCCATCCGCAGTGACCATGCCACGCACCGACTTGCGGGCTTTTTCGAACACCGCGTCTACCGCTGGCACGGCGGTCCGGGTCAAATCCAGAAGATCGGGCAAAACTGCAGCAGTTGTCATCTCGGTCATATCCTGTCCGTCGTGGGCCATGAATCGCGTCCTTTCCTCGGTCGTCTGGTCATATCATGCTGCACGTGCAGCGCAACAAAAATACTTATTACGCAGCAGAAAAGTTCAAATATTACTCGATCATTTTTGCAATGCAGAAGAAATTCCAGATGGTATCTAGAGGGAATGACCTTGTTTTCCATTCTTTCTCCGCAAGACCTGATGTTTGCCATGGCCGTTGCGTTTGCCGCCGGATGGATCAAGGGCATCGTTGGTTTCGCCATGCCCATGGTTATGGTGTCAGGGCTGAATTCCTTTCTTACCCCGGAGCTGACCCTGGCGGGGCTTATTCTGCCAACACTTGTGACAAATGGACTTCAAGCCCTGCGCGGTGGCGCAGCGGCCGCCTATTCCTCGATCCTGAGCTTTCGGGTGTTCCTGATCGTCGGTGGCCTCATGTTGGTCCTGAGCGCGCAACTTGTCACAATGATGCCTGGTTCCGTCTCGCTGCTTCTGATCGGTGGCATGGTATCGGTATTCTGTTTGTTCCAGGTGCTGGGGGTCCGGCTTGTTCTGAACCAACCATCGGTCAGAATTGAGGCTGCTGTTGGGGGTGTGGCAGGTTTTGCTGGCGGTATGTCAGGTGTTTGGGGGCCGCCAACAGTTGCTTATCTGATGGCCTTGAACACGCCCAAAAAGGAACAGATCCGTATTCAAGGTGTTATTTATGGGCTTGGGGCGGTGCTGTTGCTTGCCGCTCATCTGGGGTCCGGCATCTTGCGGGCAGAAACACTACCGTTTTCCGCCATACTGATCCTTCCCGCTTTGGCGGGGATGTGGGTCGGTACCAAGCTGCAGGACCGAATCGATCAGGCCAGTTTTCGCAAGGCGACCCTGTTTGTGTTGTTGGTGGTTGGTTTGAACCTGCTGCGACGCGGGTTGATGGGCTGATGCCTTAACCCGGGCGCTTGTCGACAAAGCGGAACGCGAAATAAAGCCCCAGCATCAGAAAGAATAGGCCAGAGATATCTCCGATGAGAAAGGCAATGTATTCGACCGTTGCGCTGCCAAAGACCAAATTGGTCAGTGCCGAAACGAGAACGGATGTAATGACGCCCACACCCATGACGCAAATCCAGCAGGGTTTCCGATCAGGGCGCGGGAACAGGTCCCATCCCACAGCCTTGAACAAATAGAACACTGCCGGAACCGTGGTGACTGCAATGGCAATGGCCAGCAGACGGCTGGGCAGGAATACATCCGAGCCCCCCAGATAAGCGAAGACGATGAACACGCCTGGCAATAGGGCAAAGATTGCACGCCATCCTAAAAGCCATGCACAGAGAACCCGCACACCATGCGGAAGAAACAACAGGCTCGCCCGGCTTGGATATTCCGGAAAATACAAGTTCTGAAGAGGCATCAGAACGGTGAAAGTCAGGGCGGACGCCGCCACATAGGCCAACGAGGCCGCTGCCGTTTCAATCGCCCACGCACGCAGCGCGATCATCGCACCTCGCGTGTCTGACTGGCGTCATCTGGGTGCATGAACGATGTACCGTCCCCGGTTTGCGCTGCCGCTCTGCGAAAGATACCCTTTTTTCACCAGCGATTTCAGAGCGCGAAAAAAGGTCGGGCGTGACACGCTTTGGACCAGAGTATGCTCGATCAAACCAAACGTGCGCACTTCCTGGTCGGATTTGGAAAGCTCTTCGGCGGCGTAATAAATATCGCGCTCAACCGGAGATAGTTTTTCCAGACCCAGCGTCCTCTCCATGCTTTGCATCAGTTTGCGAAGTTCGGTGAGCTTCGAGATTTCCGTCATGTTCTTACCTACAATTTCCTGTGCCAATTGCCGCCCTTCTGCGACGATACGCGCCACGCTGACCATAATGCTGATCAGCAGGTCCCATGTTGACACTCATCCCCATTTACCTACACTAGGTACCTGATTAGGTTGCTCAATCCAGCGCTGTGAGTGTGCGCATATGAGCAGCCCCAAAGTTCTTTCAGTCAACGCCCGGCGCTGATGTGCCGGGCTTTTTCGTTTCTTCGATACGTACAGGTACCTTAGATCGCAATTTGACACAACGAACTTGTATGTGCTTTTCGTTACATACAACCACTAGTTGATAATACTAAATGTCGTCGGCATCGAAAAAGGGGCCCACAGGCCCCCTGTTTTCTTTTCCAACGCCTTGTCAGCCAATTGCGACAGCTTTGATGTCGTCGTCAATGAACGGCAGGTATTGCTCAAAATTCTCAGCAAACATCTTAACCAGTTTCTCGGCCTGCTTGTCGAACGCGGCCTGATCGTCCCAGGTCCGGCGTGGGTCCAGCAGAACCTCGGCAACACCCGGTACAGAGACTGGTACGTCAAAGCCGAAATTTGCATCCTTGCGGAACTCGGCATCACGCAGCGAACCTTCCAGTGCGGCGGTCAGCAGGGCACGAGTGGCCCGGATCGGCATCCGGCTGCCCACGCCATAAGCACCACCTGTCCAGCCGGTATTCACCAGCCAGCAGGTCGCGCCGTGCTGGGCGATCTTGTCACGCAGCAGGTTGCCGTATTCTTCCGGCCTACGCGGCATGAACGGTGCGCCAAAGCAGGTCGAGAAGGTAGGTTGCGGTTCGGTGACGCCGCGTTCGGTCCCAGCAACCTTCGAGGTAAAGCCTGATAGGAAGTGATACATCGCCTGCGCCGGGGTCAGCCGCGCGATCGGCGGTAGAACACCAAATGCATCGCAGGTCAGCATGATGATGTTCTTGGGATGCCCCCCCAAGGCGCTGCTGGAGGCATTGGAAATGTACTCCAGCGGGTAGGCGCAACGCATGTTCGCGGTCAGCGAATCGTCGTCGAAATCCAGCTCTTTTGTTTCGGGATCGAAGACCATGTTTTCGATCACGGTGCCGAACTTGCTGGTGGTTGCATAGATTTCGGGCTCGGCCTCGGCGTTCAGGTTAATCGTCTTGGCATAGCACCCACCTTCGAAGTTGAAGGTACCGCGATCCGACCAGCCATGTTCGTCATCACCGATCAACACGCGTGACGGGTCGGCGGACAGGGTGGTCTTGCCGGTGCCAGACAGGCCGAAGAACACGGCGGTGTCGACCGGGTTGCCAACGGCGTGGTTGGCCGAGCAGTGCATCGGCATCACGCCTTTTTCGGGCAGCATGTAGTTCAGCAAAGTGAAAACGGACTTCTTGTTTTCACCAGCATATTCTGTGCCACCGATCAGGATCAGCTTGCGATCGAAGTTCAGGGCAATCACCGTTTCACTGCGGCAGCCGTGTTTTGCCGGGTCGGCCTGAAAGCTGGGGCAGTTGATGACGGTGAAGTCTGCGGTGAACTCGTCCAGATCCTCACGATCTGGTCTGCGCAGCAAGTGGCGGATGAACAGGTTGTGCCAGGCCAGCTCTGTGACCATTCGCACATTGATTGCGTATGCTGGGTCTGCGCCACCGACAAGGTCCTGCACGAAATAGTCGCGACCTTTCATATGGGTCAGCATGTCTTCGTACAGCGCGTCAAAGCCTTCGGGGCTCATCTCGGCGTTGTTTTCCCACCAGATGGTATCGACGACACTGTCGGTTTTGACGACGTGCTTGTCCTTGGGCGAGCGACCGGTGAATTTGCCGGTCGTGACCAGAAATGCGCCACCATTGCCAAGTGTACCTTCGCCGCGCTTCAGCGCTTCTTCGATCAGCGCCGGTTCCATGAAGTTATAATAGACATTGCCCAGACCCTCGATGCCCTGATCTTCGAGGCGAAATTGCGGGTTAACCCGTCCAGATGTCATGTGTGTCTTCTCCTGTGGCGGCGCACAAGGTATGACCCGGAAGCGCCATTGGGGCAGTGAGCCGGAAAACCGGCGGCTGGGCGCCTCTTATCACGGTCGTTTGGGGCATGAACAGGCGGGTTGACGCAGTTAGCGCAACCAAGTCCGGGTTTAGCGCCATCACAATTTCAATGTTCGAAATGCAGGCAGATTTTTGCGGGCATCAAGGCAAATATGCCGCAGACCTGCCGCAACAAAGGCACGATTCGAGGTTACGGATTGATTCGGCGTCTTAAAACCGCCAACAATGCCTTACAAATAAGCGAATTATTGCGTGAGTGAGCAGGAATAGGGGTGAGCCCGATGTCAAAGATTGCACTGGTGGATGACGACAGAAACATTCTGACGTCCGTATCCATGACGCTCGAAGCCGAAGGTTTCGAGGTTGAAACTTATAATGATGGCCAGGCCGCGTTGGATGCGTTCAACAAAAAGCTGCCGGACATGGCCGTGCTCGATATCAAGATGCCGCGCATGGATGGCATGGATCTGCTGCAGCGGCTGCGTCAGAAAACGCAGATGCCAGTGATCTTCCTGACGTCGAAAGATGATGAAATCGACGAAGTTCTGGGCCTGCGCATGGGCGCGGATGACTATGTGAAAAAGCCCTTTTCGCAACGGTTGCTGGTGGAACGCATCCGGGCATTGCTGCGTCGGCAAGAGGCGACAACCGGTGATGCGGTTGCAGCCAACAGTAATGATACAAAAGTCATGGAGCGCGGCGACTTGCGAATGGACCCGCTGCGCCATGCGGTCAGCTGGAGAGGGAATGATGTGTCCCTGACCGTGACCGAGTTCCTTCTGCTGCAGGCGCTTGCCCAGCGTCCTGGCTTTGTCAAAAGCCGCGATCAACTGATGGATGTGGCCTATGACGATCAAGTTTATGTGGACGACCGAACGATCGACAGCCACATTAAACGCCTACGCAAGAAGATGCGCGCGGCCGACCCCGAGTTTTCGGCGATCGAAACCCTGTATGGGATCGGTTACCGGTACAACGAAGAATAGGCGCGACGACTGCAAGAGGTAATGGGCTCTCGTGCGCGACACTGAAGAAGCCACAGAAATGCGCGACGGCGATGTCGTTCTCGGGGATGATTGGGTCATCCCCCAAGATTCCGAGTCCGCCGAGCTTAGGGAGAAGAGGTCCCGGAGAAGCCTGTATTCTCTGCGCGGCTCACCCTTGGCGCGCAAGATCATCACCTTCAACCTGATCGCCCTGGTCATTCTGGTCACTGGGCTGCTCTATCTGGACGATTCGCGGAAAGAGAAGGTGCAGCAGACCGCACGCAATCTGCTGGGCGATGCGCAGCTGGTCAGCAACGTCTTTGAAACCCAGCTGCGCCAAGGTGCTCAAAGCACGCCCCAAAATGCTGGAAGCTTGGACGTCAAAGATACGCTTTCAGGGCTGACGTTGCCCGAAGGCGGTGAAGTTTTTGTATACGACGCAAGTGGTACATTGATCGGTTGGACACGTGGAGCGCCGCAGGCATCCGAAATGCCGGTTCTACTACGCTCTGATTCTGACTTGCAGACCGGCAGTACTGTAATCAGCGACACGTTGAACGCGGTTTGGATCGGTTTGTCCAAACTGTTCAATTGGTCGACCGAAGCAGAATTCCCGACATTGGCGCAGCGCGTGCAGGCAATCATTCCGCAGGCGCTTGCGGGACAAGCGCAGGTTCAGGCGGTTTCGGACGAGGCTGGTGAAACGGTGATCGTTGCCGCTGCCCCAATCCTATCCGAAAATAGCTTTGCCGGAGCCGTTGCAATCACAGGCCCGGCAGGTGAGATCGACGCACTTGCCCGCCGCGAACAGGAACGTATCCTTCAGATGTTCGTGGTGGCCCTGCTGGTTTCTGTGGGCCTGAGCCTTGTGCTCGCCTCGACCATCGCCAACCCGTTGGCGGATCTAGCGGCGGCGGCTGAAATGGGCAAGGACCGGGGCACAGGGGTCAATCCCGGTCGCATCCGCATTCCGGACCTCAGTGCGCGCCCGGACGAGATTGGACGGCTCAGCCGCGCCCTGCGCGGTATGGTGACTGCGCTCTATAATCGGATAGACGCAAACGAACAGTTTGCCGCTGACGTGGCGCATGAAATCAAAAATCCGCTGGCCAGCCTGCAATCTGCAGTTGGCACGCTGCGCATGGTCAAGCGTGAGGACCAAAAAGACAAGTTGCTGGACGTGATTGAACATGATGTCCGGCGTCTTGACCGTCTGGTCAGCGATATTTCGAACGCGTCGCGTCTGGATGCGGAATTGGTCAAGGAAGAAGAGCAGCCCTTTGATCTGCTTAAATTGCTGGGCAATCTGGGTCAGTACTTGGGTGAAGATGCCCGATCCAAAGGCATCGATTACATCACCGACCTGCCGCCAGAACCGATCATCATTGACGGACTCGAAGCCCGGCTGGCGCAGGTTTTCGTGAACCTCATTACCAACGCCATATCCTTTTGCGAGGAAAACGACGCCATTCGCGTCTGGGTTCGTCAGCGCGACAACCGCGTGCTTGTCGTGGTCGAAGACACCGGGCCGGGCATCCCCGAGCAGGCACTGACCAAAGTGTTCAAGCGCTTCTACTCGCAACGTCCGGCAGAGCATTTCGGTAACAACTCGGGCCTTGGGCTTGCGATCTCGAAGCAGATCGTCGAGGCACATGGCGGTGTGATCTGGGCCGAGAACATCCGCCCGACCGAGGCCGATATCACTTCGGATCCGCTGGGTGCGCGCTTTGTGGTGGGGTTGCCCGTTTAACCGATGCAAGCCGCTTTGCTGTCAAACGCCAAAGACCGGGACAAGGCGTGTATTCACGCCTCCTGCGTGTCTGTTGCCGGACGAGGGATGTTGGCTATCGGAGCTTCAGGCACGGGGAAATCCGGGCTGATGTTGCAGATGATGGCCTATGGCGCAGAGCTTGTTGCAGATGACCGCGTGACCCTTGAAATGCGCGGCGATCAGGTCTTCGCATCCGCTGTCCCGCAAATCCGCGGCTTGATCGAGGCGCGCCATATCGGCCTGCTCATGGCCCGGACGACCGGGGCGGTACCATTGGATTATGTGGTGGATCTGGATCAAAGCGAACCCAAGCGCTTGCCCGAACAGGTCACCGTTCAGGTCCTGAGGCAAACTGTTCCCTTGCTTCGAGGTGCGGGTGTCCCCAATTTGGCTGCAGCGTTGATGCAGTTGCTAAGAGATGGGCGTGTAAATCCGGAATGGCCGACAACATGACTTCACAACGGAGGATCGTATTGGTCACTGGCCCTTCCGGGGCAGGCCGGTCCACCGCTATCCATGTGCTGGAAGATCTTGGTTTTGAGGCCATTGATAACCTGCCGATGGGGCTGCTACTGCGTCTGCTCGATAGTGCAGACAGCGACCGTCCGATGGCGCTGGGCGTTGATGCCCGCAATCGGGACTTCTCGACAATCGGATTTATTGAGCTTGCCGAAAAGCTGGGCCGGATGGCGCACGTGGATCTGACCGTTTTGTATCTGGATTGCAGCGATGACGTCCTGCTGCGTCGGTTTTCGGAAACCCGCCGCCGTCACCCGGTCGCAAGAAATGCCGGCCCCGAAACCGGCATCCAGCGCGAAAAAGAACTGTTGACCCCGATCCGCGAGATTGCGGATACGCTGATCGATACCAGTCTTCTGAACGTCCATCATTTGCGCGAAGAGGTCGAGACCTGGTTTGCCCCCAAAGGCGGGCGGCACCTTGCGGTCTCGATCGAATCCTTCTCGTATAAGCGCGGGCTGCCGCGCGGGCTGGATATGGTGTTCGATTGCCGGTTCCTTGCCAATCCCTATTGGCGCCCAGAACTGCGTGCGGCGGATGGTCGACACCCGTACGTCGCGCACTATGTGCAATCGGACACAACCTATTTGCCGTTTTTTGACCGCGTGATGGATTTGCTGACCTTGTTGATGCCCGCATTTCGGGCCGAAGGCAAAGCGCATTTGTCTGTGGCCTTTGGGTGTACCGGAGGGCAACACAGATCTGTTGCAATGGCAGAAGCAGTCGCAAATGCCCTTGCAGAGGGCGGTCAGCAAGTGGCAATTAGACATCGCGAGATGGAACGCCGGACGTTGAATGTGAGGTCGGATTGATCGGAATCGTGATCGTTGCGCATGGGGGATTGGCCCGGGAATACCTGGCCGCTACTCAGCATGTGGTCGGGCAGCAACCCGGTCTGATGGCTATCGCCATCGAAGCCGAGCACGACCGCGATGAAAAACAGGCCGAGATCTGCCAAGCCGCCGACAGCGTGGACATGGGCGATGGGGTTGTTGTCGTCACAGATCTGTTTGGAGGAAGCCCGTCGAATCTCAGCCTAAGGGCCTGCACCCCTCAGGATCGGCGGATTCTTTATGGTGCGAACCTGCCTATGCTGATCAAATTGGCCAAAAGCCGCCACCTGCCCATCGGCGATGCCGTGCGTCAGGCCATGGAGGCTGGACGGAAATACATAAATGCACAAAATGTGACATTGGAATGAAACCGGATTGACGACTATGACCAACCGAAGCTTTAAAATTATCAATGAAAAGGGCCTGCACGCCCGCGCCTCGGCTAAGCTGGTCGAAGTCGTGGAAGGGTTTGATGCCCATGCCGAGGTGTCAAAAGACGGACTTTCTGCCTCAGGCGACAGTATCATGGGTCTTTTGATGTTGGCAGCATCGCGCGGAACAACTATTGACGTCGAGACGTCCGGGCCGGATGCTGAGGCATTGGCAGAAGCTCTGGAAACGCTTGTGAACGACAAGTTCGGAGAGGGGTTCTAAAGCCACCCCGCCGGGACAGGAAGAACGGGAAGACCAGGAATTGGCGGAAACGACGCACGAGACCAAGACAAGCCCGGTGGTGGATGGGACCGCGGATCAGGGCGAGATCTACGACCGTAGAACTCTGACCTATGCGAACTCGTTTGACGATGCCTGGACTTCGACCGCCATTCGGGCCATCGAATGGTGCACTGGTAAGCTGACCATTCTGCGTATGGTCAACAAGTTCGAAAGAAAGAACGAATACTATCGCGGCCAGCGGTTTTGGGGTGGTGCCCTCAAGACTATGGGAATCGACCTGACCACACCGCAAGAACAGATTGCCCGCATTCCCAAAACCGGCCCTGTCGTGGTTGTTGCCAACCATCCGCACGGTATGGTCGACGGTATGATCCTGGCTGAGCTGATCGGACAGGTACGCAGCGATTATCGTATTCTGACCCGCTCGGTCCTGACCGGTCTTGATGAGGCCGCGACATCTTTCATGATCCCGGTTCCTTTCCCGCACGACCCCGAGGCACAGGCCAAAATGCTGGAGATGCGTGGTAAGGCCATGGAACACCTGAAGAACGGCGGTGTAGTGGCCCTGTTTCCGTCGGGTGTGGTGATGTCTTCGGACAGCTGGTTTGGCCCTGCTATCGAGCGAGAATGGAACGTGTTCACGGCCAAGATGATCCGCCGCTCGGGCGCGCAGGTGGTGCCGATTTTCTTCCCGGGCAGAAACTCGCGCTCGTACCAGATCGCCAACAAATTGTCGCCGATCCTGCGACAGGGACTGCTGCTGCATGAGATCGTCCGGTCCTGCAATAAACCGCAGTCGCCAGTCATCGGCGATCCGATCTCAGATCAGGACATGGAACTGCTAGAGCGCGACCCGCGTGGTTTCATGACCTGGCTCAGAAACCACACCATGGCTCTGGTGAAATCAAGCAAAACCTGATCAGCGCTCTTTCGGGCTAATTATCCCGGGTTGGGGGGCTGGCCCCCGCACTACCGGGTCGGAACCGGAATCTCACCGCGATAGTCATAGAATCCACGTTCGGTCTTGCGGCCCAACCAGCCAGCCTCGACATATTTCGTCAGCAGCGGACAGGGGCGGTACTTAGTATCGGCCAGCCCATCATGCAAGACGTTCATGATTGCCAGGCAGGTGTCCAGTCCGATGAAATCCGCCAGTTCCAGCGGCCCCATGGGATGATTCGCGCCCAGCTTCATCGATTGGTCGATGGACTGTACGCTTCCGACCCCTTCATACAGCGTATAAACGGCCTCATTGATCATCGGCATCAGGATCCGGTTGACGATGAAGGCCGGGAAATCTTCGGCGCTGGCGGCCGTTTTACCAAGGCGATCGACCACGACCTTACAGGCGCTGAAGGTTTCTTCGTCGGTGGCAATGCCGCGGATCAGTTCCACCAGTTGCATGACAGGCACCGGGTTCATGAAGTGAAAGCCCATGAACCGCTCTGGCCGGTCGGTGCGGCTGGCCAGGCGTGTGATTGAAATGGACGATGTGTTCGACGTCAAAATCGTATGTGGCAGCAGATGTGGTTGCAGGTCTTCGAAGATTGCCTGTTTGATTGTCTCCCGCTCTGTCGCGGCCTCGATGACCAGATCGGTCTGACCAATACGGGGCAGTTCCAACGTAGTCGCGATCCGTTCTAAGGCGGCCTGCATGTCGTCGTCGCTGATCTTGCCGCGAGAGGCTTGGCGCGCCATGTTGCCTTCGATAATAGTCACGGCGTTATTCAACGCGTCCTGGCTGACATCGTTCAGCAAGACCTCGTATCCCGCCAATGCCAGAACGTGGGCAATCCCATTGCCCATCTGACCCGCGCCAATTACTCCGACCGATTGTATTTCCATGACCAGCTGCCTCTGCCCTGAAGGTTATCGCGACAGTATCGGCAGAGCGGGGCAGGCGGCAAGGGGATCGAACCTGTCAATTTCGCTTTAAATGCGCGCATTAGGGTTTTCTCAACACCTGAGGCCGCAAGATGGCAACTGGGTGAGAAAATGGGGGGCTTGATATGAGCTTTCATCAATCTGGCGGCGGAGGAGAGGCCGCCTGTCAATACAAGGGATCCAAGTTGTGGTTTAGGGGGCCACCGGGTGAATTGGGCAAGCCATATGTGGCCTGCCTGGGGGGAGAGGAAACCTTTGGCCGGTTTGTGGAGCATCCGTTTCCAGCCGAGCTTGGGAAACGGTTGAAGCTGCCCTGCATCAATTTCGGCAGCCTTTTTTGTGGTGTTGAGGCCATGCTGGGGGATCCCGCACTATTGAAGCTGGTAAAAGCGTCAGAGATTTGCGTATTGCAGGCACCCGATCTGCCGTGCCAGTCGAACCGGTTCTACCGGGTGCATCCGCGCCGCAATGATCGTTTCTTGGAGCCCTCGCACGATCTGGTACAACTATATCCGGAGGTCGATTTCACGGAAGTCCATTTCGTGCGGCATCTGTTGGATCGGCTGCGCACTAACCAAGACGCCCGTTTCGAAATTGTCGCGCAAGAGCTGCGAGACGCTTGGTTGCGCGCTTGTTCAGAATTGATACGCCGCATAAAGCCGCCGGTCATTCTGCTTTGGCTGCATGTGCAGAGGCAGACGGGTATGCATAGCGATCCTGTCTTACCGGATGCCGCGATGATCGAACAGCTTCGGCCCCTCTGTACCAGCGTTGTTGAATGCTCGGTTCGCGTGGCGGCGGAGTCAGATGCGTTGGAGGACGTGTTGTTTGGGACGTTGCAACAGCCGATGGCTGAGCATGTGATCGGCCCGTCTGCGCACAGAGAGATTGCCGGGAAACTGTTACCTGTTTTGCGCGACCTGAACTGAAAAGGCCCGCCTTTTGGCGGGCCTTTGAAGACGTGTTGTCAAAATCTTGGGTTTAGCCGAGTTTTTCGGTGAGTTCCGGCACGGCCTGGAACAGGTCTGCAACCAGTCCGAAGTCGGCGACCTGGAAGATCGGCGCTTCTTCGTCTTTGTTGATCGCCACGATGACCTTTGAGTCCTTCATGCCAGCCAGGTGCTGGATCGCGCCCGAGATGCCAACAGCGACATACAGGTCCGGTGCAACAACCTTACCGGTCTGACCTACCTGCCAGTCGTTCGGAGCATAGCCCGAGTCAACAGCGGCGCGTGATGCGCCTACAGCAGCGCCCAGCTTGTCGGCCAGACCCTCGATCAGTTTGAAGTCCTCTTCCGAACCGACACCACGGCCGCCCGAGACAACAACACCGGCCGAGGTCAGTTCCGGACGGTCGCTTTCGGCGACCTTGTCCTCGACCCAGGACGACAGACCCGGGTTGTCGCCGACCGAGATGGTTTCAACCGCCGCCGAGCCACCTTCACCCGCTGCGTCAAAGCTGGCGGTACGCAGGGTGACAACCTTTTTGGCGTCGTTCGATTTCACCGTCTGAACCGCGTTGCCCGCGTAGATCGGGCGCTCGAAGGTCGAACCATCGACCACGCCGGACGCATCCGAGATTACCATGACATCCAGCAGCGCGGCCACGCGCGGCATCACGTTCTTGGCGTCGGTGGTGGCAGGGGCAACGATATGCTCGTACCCATCAGCCAGACCCACGATCAGGGCTGCGGTTGATTCCGCCAGGCGATGACCCAGCGAGGCATCTTCGGCCACCAGAACCTTGGACACGCCATCGATCTTGGCGGCGGCTTCCCCAGCAGCGGCGGCAGAGCCACCGGCTGCCAGAATGGTGATGTCACCCAGTGTTTTCGCAGCGGTCACGGCCTTTGCGGTCGCATCCAGCGCCAGTTCACCGTTGTTGACTTCGGCAAGCAGAAGTACAGCCATTACACAGCCCCCGCTTCTTTGAGTTTCTCGACCAGCTCGTCGACCGAGCCCACAACGATACCAGCAGCGCGCGCCGGGGGTTCGTCGGTTTTGACAATCTCCAGACGCGGCGTGACGTCGACGCCGTAATCGGCGGCGGTTTTCTCGTCCAGCGGCTTTTTCTTCGCCTTCATGATGTTGGGCAGCGACGCATAGCGCGGCTCGTTCAGGCGCAGATCGACGGTCACGATGGTCGGCATCTTGACGCTGATGGTCTGCAGGCCGCCATCCACCTCGCGGGTGATCCGGGCAGCGTCGCCTTCGATGTCCAGCTCGGACGCGAAGGTGCCTTGCGACCAACCCAGCAGGGCCGACAGCATCTGGCCCGTGGCGTTCATGTCGTTGTCGATCGCCTGCTTGCCCGCCAGGACGATGCCCGGCTGCTCTTCCTCAACCACTTTGGCCAGGATTTTGGCCACGGCCAGAGGCTCGATATCAGTGTGTACGTCGTCAGCCGCTACAACCAGGATGGCGCGGTCTGCACCCATGGCCAGCGCGGTGCGCAGGGTTTCCTGCGCCTGCTTCACACCAATCGAAACGGCAACGACTTCGTCAGCCTTGCCTGCTTCTTTCAGGCGAATCGCCTCTTCAACAGCAATCTCGTCGAACGGGTTCATCGACATTTTGACATTGGCGAGATCAACACCGCTACCGTCCGCTTTCACGCGGACCTTCACATTGTAGTCAATCACGCGCTTGACAGGCACCAGTACCTTCATTGTAGCGCTTTCTCCTCAAAAAAACGGTAAGCCGCGAAGGCGACTCCACCAATGCTCTCGAGGGACTAGATAGCGCCTGCCGCAGTGGCGCAACAGAGCAAAATCGTCACGTCATGCCGCCGGGACGTCGCGTTTCGCAATTTTTTTTGCTTTGAGGCGAAAGATTGTTACCCACAGAATTGGTATTTCGTGGTCAGCAGTTCACGCCCAGCCTTCTGGCTGGGGCTTCGCCTTTCCGGTCGCTATGGTGTCCACTGGCCACCGCGCCGCCATCAGCGGTTCGCGCCCGGAACCCACAAGACGTCGTCTTTCCCGTCGGTGTTTGCGCAACGGGCGGCCACAAAGAACCAGTCGCTCAGCCGGTTGAGATATTTGACAGCTACGGCGTTGACGGGCTCTATATTCGTCAGTTCGACGGCCAGACGTTCTGCCCGGCGCGATACGGTGCGGCACACGTGCAGTTGCGCGGCCAGACGCGAGCCACCGGGCAGGATGAAGCTGCGCAGCGGTTCCAGCGCTTCGTTCATTGCATCAATCTCGGCCTCGAGCCGGTCGATCTGAGAAAGTACGACGCGCAGGGGCGGATAGTCGGCCTCGGCATCCTTATCCATATCGGGACGGCAGAAATCCGCGCCCAAATCGAACAGGTCATTCTGAATGCGAGACAATGCTGCGTCGACTTCACCTTCGGCTTCGGACCGGGCCACGCCCACAAAGGCGTTCAATTCATCCACCGTGCCATAGGCGGCAACGCGGCCTGCGTATTTGGCCACACGTTCACCATTGCCCAGGGCCGTTTTGCCGTCGTCGCCTGTGCGCGTATAAATCTTGTTGAGAACGACCATTTATTGCACCCCTTGTCCGCGCAGATAGACGAAAAGCACGATCAGCACCACGGCAATGAACTGAAAGAGGATGCGCAGCCGCATCATCTTGTTGCTTTTCTTTGCAGCTTCCATGCCGCCTTTGCCGAAATTCGCGATGCCTAAGGCCAACACAACGACAACCGCCGCCATGGCTAAAAGCAGAACGACCATCAAAAGGTCCATTACAAGTCACCGTCCGGTTTTTTCGATTATGCCCCATCTAGCGTCAGGGCGTCAAAAAGCGAACGGGAAATTTCGTCTCAGATGTCTGACAGTATGCGGTCGGTGGCCTTAGTGGGCAAAACTCGGCGCAGAACGCCGGCGATGTAGGTCGGCGTCGTCACGTAATAGCGCGGCTTCGGGCGCCGGGCTTCTACCGCGTAAGCCAGTTTGTCAGTCACGGCTGAGGCGGGCAGCTCGAATCGATCTGGGCCGTTGCTTTCATAGAGCCGTTTCAACAGCGAGGCTTCGTATTTTGCACGTAGGGCCGAGTTTTCCCAATCAATGAATCTTTCGAACATCGGGATTGCTTTTTCCCTGAGTTTCGAGGTGATTGGTCCAGGTTCGATCAGGACGACGTGAATCCCGGTATCGCGCAACTCCAACCGCATCGTATCGGTCAAGCCCTCGATGGCGTATTTGGTGGCGACATAGGCTCCGCGCCAGGGAAAGGCGACAAGGCCCAGAACCGAAGAACACTGAACAATTCGGCCATGGCCCTGTTCCCGCATGACGGGAATCACTTGGCGTGTCAGCTCATGCCATCCGAAGACATTGGTTTCAAAGATATGGCGCAATCCGTCGGTTGGAACGTCTTCGACCGCCCCTGGCAGACCATGGGCGCCGTTGTTGAACAGGGCATCCAGAGTACCGCCCGTGGCCTCAAGCACAGATGATAATCCTGACGTGATGCTTTCGGTGTCGGTATAGTCGATTCTGGGGCTTTCAAAGCCTTGCGCACGCAAACGATCGCAATCGCGTTGTTGACGGCAGGACGCAAAGACACGCCAGCCGCGTGCACGCATTCCGTGTGCTGCATCCAGGCCTATTCCAGAAGAGCATCCTGTAATGAGTATCGATTTCTGCATGAGCCTTCCGAACCTGAACCCCACCCATAGCTATGGCGGGGTTTGTGGCAGGGCAATGATGCTCGGACGTCAGTTTGTTGTTTTCCGGACAAGTGATGCCGAAATCCATCCAACTTGTTGCTCGGGCAACACGCGTAGGCGTAACCACCCTGTGCCCGATTCGCTCAAGACTTCGACCTGCTGGCCAATGCGAGCCTTGCCGATGATTGGGTAGATGGTCCCAGGGCCGTCGCGCAAATTTACGCGGGTGCCCGAAATCTCGCGAATGTCTTTTGGGGCTTCAAGGGGCGCGGGCAGGTCAACGGTTGGCAACTCAGCATCGGTCGCAACCTGTTCAAGCGAAGACACGCCTTCTTCCAGAGAAGCCAAGGTCAGGGTCACGTTTTCATCGCTAAAAAGCGAAGGATTCGCCCTCAGCCCTGCTGCGACCTGCGACAGCAGTGCTTTGGTTTCCTCCTCACCAAGTTGGGCCGTGGCTTCATCCGGCTCCACAGTGGGTTCGGATGTAGGTAAGGGTACATGTTCGGGCTGGATGGATGTTTTTTTTACCAGACTCGTCGCTGGTGCGGTTTCGATAACAGGGCGGACTGGTTTCGGCGCAACAGCAACACGTTCCGGTTCGGCTTCGCGTATGCCGCGCGGTTCGAAGTCGGGACCTCCACTCATCACGTAAAAGGTCCAGCCAAGAGCGGCAAAGGTAACTAGCAACAGGCGCATTGTGGCCATCCCCCAATGGTAATCGTAACATCAATAAAAAGGCAGCAGTTCAATTGATGAAAGCTTACCATATTTTCAGCGATGAGTCGAAAAACGGGGGAAAACAACCACCTGTCTCCCCCTGTTGCAAAAAGCGCGACTTGTCCCCAGCTAAATACCTGCTGCTTGCTTTACCAAGACGCGCTTGCGTCGTATCACATCATATATGAACGATACCATCGACGACCCCAACATGGAGACCCCTGAGAATGGGGGCGAGATAGCCGAACCGCTCCGCCGCGCGATTGGCGAACGCTATCTGACCTATGCTCTGTCCACCATCATGCACCGGGCCTTGCCCGACGCGCGTGACGGTTTGAAGCCGGTTCACCGGCGAATCCTCTATGCGATGAGAGAGCTGCGACTAAGCGCAACCGGAGGATTCCGTAAGTCGGCCAAGATTTCGGGCGACGTGATGGGTAACTATCACCCGCACGGCGATGCTGCGATCTATGACGCGATGGCGCGCCTGGCGCAGGATTTCAACGTCCGTTACCCGCTGGTCGACGGGCAGGGGAACTTTGGCAATATCGACGGCGACAACCCGGCGGCCTCACGTTACACCGAGGCGCGGATGACCATCGTGGCCGAAGCGCTGCTTGAGGGTCTGAACGAAGACGCCGTCGACTTCCGCGACAACTATGACGGCACACTGACCGAACCGGTCGTGCTGCCAGCGCAGTTTCCGAACCTGCTGGCCAATGGGTCCAGCGGCATCGCGGTCGGGATGGCGACAAATATTCCGCCGCACAATATCACGGAACTCTGCGACGCCTGTCTGCATCTGATCAAGACGCCGGATGCGCGCGACGATACGCTGTTGAACTACGTCCCCGGTCCGGATTTCCCCACCGGCGGTGTCATTGTCGAACCGTCCGAGAATATCGCGCAGGCCTATCGCACCGGGCGCGGGTCGTTCCGCCTGCGCTGTAAGTTCGAGGTCGAGGATCTGGGCCGTGGTCAGTGGCAGATCGTGGTCACCGAGATCCCCTATCAGGTTCAGAAATCCAAGCTGATCGAAAAGATCGCGGAACTGATCCAGACCAAAAAAATCCCGATCCTCGCCGATGTCCGTGACGAATCTGCTGATGACATCCGCCTGATCCTCGAGCCGCGTTCCAAGAACGTGGACCCCGAGGTGCTGATGGGAATGCTCTATCGCAACTCGGACCTTGAGGTGCGGTTCAGCCTGAACATGAACGTGCTGATCGACGGTGTGACGCCCAAGGTCTGCTCGATGAAGGAAGTTCTGCGTGCCTTCCTTGATCACCGGCAAGAGGTGCTGCTGCGCCGATCGCGTCATCGCATGGCCAAGATCGACCATCGCTTGGAAGTGTTGGAGGGCTTTATCGTTGCCTTCCTGAACCTCGACCGTGTGATCGACATCATCCGCTACGACGACGACCCCAAGGCGGCGCTGATGCGCGAGGATTGGGGCATCGACCACGTCCGCGCGACCAGCGAGGCCGACTATGTCTCGCCGAAACCGGGCGAGGGCGAGCTGTCCGAGGTTCAGGTCGACGCCATCCTTAACATGCGTCTGCGTAGCCTGCGCCGTCTGGAAGAGATGGAGCTGGTTCGCGAACGTGACGCGCTGATGGAAGAGCGCGCCAATCTCGAAGACCTGCTTGCTGATCCGGCGCTGCAATGGGCCAAGATTGCAGAGCAGCTGAAAGAGACCAAGAAGACCTTTGGCAAAGACTACGAAGGCGGTGCGCGTCGGTCTCAATTCGCCGAGGCGGGTCAGGTCGAGGAAGTGCCGCTTGAGGCGATGATCGACAAGGAACCGATCACGGTTGTCTGCTCTGAGATGGGTTGGATTCGCGCCATGACCGGCCATATCGACCTGAAGCGCGAGTTGAAGTTCAAGGATGGCGACGGCCCGCGTTTCATCTTCCATGCGGAAACCACCGACCGCTTGCTGGTGTTTGCCTCGAACGGGCGATTCTACACGCTCAGCGCCGCGAATCTGCCCGGTGGGCGAGGCATGGGAGAGCCGCTGCGCCTGATGGTCGATCTGCCGAACGAAGCGCAGATCATTGACATCCTGATCCACAAACCGGGGCGCAAGCTGCTGGTGGCATCAGATGCAGGCAATGGCTTCATGGTGCCCGAGGATGACGTACTGGCCCAGACCCGCAACGGTAAACAGGTGCTGAACGTCAAAAGTGGCGAAACGGCTATGATCTGCAAACCGGTTGCAGGGAACCATGTGGCCGTGGTGTCTCAGAACGGCAAGTTCCTTGTGTTCCCGGCAGAAGAGCTGCCCGAGATGACTCGTGGCAAGGGCGTACGACTGCAGAAATACAACATGGCGCGGGGGCGACAGGGCACGCTGGAACTGGATGGCGGGTTGTCGGATATTACGACCTTCAATTGGGAAGAGGGCCTGAAATGGTCAATGGGTGGTGACAAGACTAGACACGAGGCGGATATGACCCAGTGGCTGGCCAAGCGCGCGAGCGTCGGGAAAAAGCCGCCCTATGGCTTCCCACGGGACTATAAATTTTCGTGATCTGGCGGCCACAACAGTCAATTTCTGCCGATACGACTTTGCACAGGCCGTGTCGGTGCGCTACATCCCGTAAAACAGGCCTATCGAGAAGAGACACATGTTGCGAATTCTGACCCTGATTACCGGATTGGCCCTGATGGGCGCGTGTACGCAGACGCAGGTGTACGAAGAACCCGAGAGCCTTGGGGAATTCAAACTGCGCGTGAATTACGCTTTTGCTGAAAAAGCAAAAAAAGGACCGGTGTCGCGGGACGCCACTCCAAAGGAGTGGGAGGATGCCATTCAAAACGCGGTGGACATTCGTCTGGGTCGCTACGTGGGCGCACAGGAATATGACATCGGTATCAGTCTTGAAGGCTATATGCTGGCCCCTCCCGGCGTGCCCGTGATCTATAATCCAAAAAGCACGGCAATTGTTCTGGTGAACGTCTACGACGTCCGCAAGAAAGAGTTCCTGGCCAAGGGCAAACAGTTTCAGGTTCTTGAAGACACAACCGGTGAAAGTGCTTTGGCCGGCTCGGGTCACACCCGCACGAGAGAAGAGCAAATGGACGGTCTTGCACTGAAAGTTGCCGACCGAGTCGAAGAATGGCTGGCCGAAGAACACAAGGAAAACGGCTGGTTCGACCGACGGCCTGACCTGATCCAGCCGCTGGAATCTGTCGAACTCACTCAAAATCCGGCGTCTTAGCTCGCTTTTCAGGCAGGATGTGCTTGATTTTCCCCTTTGAACCAAATATCTCGCGCGCGCAGATGTAACCACGGGACCAAGGGTCCCCCAAATCGCAAAAGGGCGCCTGAGGAATGGCAAAGGAAAAGTTTGAGCGTAATAAGCCGCACGTCAACATCGGCACGATTGGCCACGTTGACCATGGTAAAAC
>NZ_JBXWQF010000021.1:0-72938 GCF_059612245.1 Ruegeria sp. CDSA079
GCCGAGTAAACGCAAAAACAAAACCCCGCCAAAAACAGGCGGGGTTTTCGCCAATCGGAAACTCATGTTCTGATTTGAGCCCTCTTTAGATGTCGTTTTCACTCAACGAAGCGTCTTTTCCGCTTGCTGCGGGTGCGAAGGACCCATAGCCGTGTGCGTGGGACACCCCTCCCCAACGAGGGGCGTGTATCTGGAAGGGTAATACACATGACGATCGAACAACCGGCGACGCGGCCGGCAAATCCGCGTTTTTCTTCGGGCCCCTGCGCCAAACCCCCCACATTTGATTTGACCAAACTGGCCGATGCCGCCCTGGGGCGGTCGCACCGTGCTGCTGTCGGCAAAGACAAGCTAAAGGCAGCCATTGAAGGCACGCGCGAGATCTTGGGTATTCCTGAGGATTACCGCATAGGCATCGTCCCCGCCTCGGACACCGGCGCGGTCGAGATGGCGCTGTGGTCGCTACTGGGTGAACGCAAGGTCGAGATGTTGGCCTGGGAGAGCTTTGGTTCAGGCTGGGTCACGGATGTGATCAAGCAGCTTAAGATCGATGCTGAGGTCAAGACCGCAGACTATGGGCAGATTGCCGATCTGGGTTCTGTCGATTTCGCGAACGATGTTGTCTTTACATGGAACGGTACGACCTCAGGTGTGCGCGTGCCAAATGGCGATTGGATTGCCGATGACCGCCAGGGACTGACGATCTGTGATGCAACATCGGCGGCTTTTGCGATGGACCTGCCCTGGGACAAGCTGGATGTAACCACCTTCAGCTGGCAGAAAGTGCTGGGCGGTGAAGCAGCCCATGGGATGCTGATCCTGTCGCCCTGTGCTGTGGAGCGGTTGGAAAGCTACACCCCCGCGTGGCCGTTGCCCAAGATTTTCCGCCTGACCAAAGGTGGCAAGCTGATTGAAGGCATCTTTACCGGTGCCACGATCAACACGCCCTCAATGCTGGCGGTTGAGGATTATCTGTTTGCGCTGGATTGGGCGCGCTCGGTCGGAGGATTGCAGGGGCTGATCGCCCGTGCAGATGCCAATGCCGGAGCGGTGCACGCTTTTTGCGATCAGAACAACTGGATTGCCAATCTGGCCGAAGATACGGCGACACAGTCGAACACTTCCGTGTGCCTGAAGTTCACCGACGCCCGAATTCAGGACGGTGCGGCATTTGCCAAGGCCGTGGCCAAACGGCTGGAGGCTGAAAGTATTGCGCTGGATATCGGGGCCTATCGCGATGCACCCCCCGGATTGCGCATCTGGTGCGGCGGCACGGTCGAAACCTCGGATATCGAGGCGATGCTGCCCTGGCTGGCATGGGCCTTCGAGGCCGAGATTGCGGCGCAAGCTGAAGCTGCCTGACCTTTTCACCGGGCCGCTTTAGGCCCGGACCTTCCATATAATTCAAGGACCAGAGAATATGGCCCCCAAAGTACTCGTATCTGACAAGCTCAGCGAAACCGCCGTGCAGATCTTCCGCGACCGTGGCATCGACGTGGATTTCATGCCCGATCTGGGCAAGGACAAAGACAAGCTGGCCGAGGTGATCGGTCAATATGACGGCCTTGCCATTCGCTCGGCCACCAAGGTCACACCGACCATCTTGGAGAAAGCCGACAAGCTGAAGGTCATTGGCCGCGCCGGAATCGGCACGGATAATATCGACAAGGATGCGGCGTCGAAAAAAGGCGTGATCGTGATGAACACGCCGTTCGGCAACATGATTACGACCGCAGAACATGCGATTGCGATGATGTTTGCCGTGGCGCGACAGATTCCCGAAGCCTCCACCTCGACCCATGCAGGTAAGTGGGAGAAGTCCAAATTCATGGGGATCGAACTGACCAACAAGACCCTCGGTGTCATTGGTGCAGGGAACATTGGCGGCATTGTTTGCGAACGCGCCCTTGGTCTGAAGATGAAGGTCGTCGCATATGATCCCTATCTGGGCGAAGAGAAAGCCGCGCAAATGGGCGTGGAAAAGGTTGAACTGGACGAGTTGCTGTCGCGCGCCGATTTCATCACTTTGCACGTGCCGCTGACCGACCAGACCCGCAACATTCTGAGCCGTGAAAACCTGGCAAAAACCAAGAAAGGCGTTCGTATCATCAACTGCGCCCGTGGTGGTCTGGTTGATGAAGATGCGTTGGCCGAAGCACTGCAATCCGGTCAAGTTGCCGGTGCCGCGTTTGACGTTTTCAGCGAGGAACCGGCCAAAGACAACGCCCTGTTCAACTTGCCCAACGTGGTCTGCACACCGCACCTTGGTGCGGCGACGACCGAAGCGCAGGAGAATGTGGCGCTGCAGGTTGCCGAGCAGATTTCGAACTACCTGCTGACAGGTGCGGTCGAAAATGCATTGAACATGCCCAGTGTGACGGCAGAAGAAGCCAAGATCATGGGTCCGTGGATCAAGCTGGCCGGGCATCTGGGCAGTTTCATCGGTCAGATGACGGATGAGCCGGTCAAGGCGATCAACATTCTTTACGATGGTGTGGCCGCTGAAATGAACCTCGCCGCGTTGAATTGCGCCGTGGTCGCCGGGATCATGAAAAAGTTCAACCCCGAGGTGAACATGGTTTCGGCCCCTGTTGTCGCCAAAGAGCGCGGGATCAAGATCTCGACCACCAATCAGGACAAATCGGGTGCGTTCGAGGGCTATATCAAAGTCACCGTTGTGACCGACAAGCGCGAACGTTCGATCGGTGGCACCGTGTTCAGTGATGGCAAACCGCGCTTTATCCAGATCAAAGGCATCAATATCGATGCCGAGGTCGGTGCCCACATGCTGTATACGACCAACGAAGACGTGCCTGGCATCATCGGTGCTCTGGGTCAGACCATGGGTGAGCACGACGTCAATATCGCGAACTTCACCCTTGGCCGATCCGAGGCCGGAGGCGAGGCGATTGCATTGCTTTATGTCGACGAACCGGTTCCGGCTGCGGCGCGGGCCAAGCTGGCGGAAACGGGTCTGTTCACGCAGATCAAACCGTTGGTGTTTGATGTCGCCTGACGCGGCTTGTTGAGTTTGAGAAACAGTTCAGGACCCGGTTTTGCAAAGACCCGGGTCCTTTGTTCTCTCAAACCTGGATCTGAGGCACAAGCGACCTGAACCTTACCGGCGGAGGATGTCTATGACACAGCCTGTCTATGCTATTGGTGATCTGCACGGGCAGGTTGCTGAACTGGAGCGTGCGCTGTCTCTGATCCAACGCGATGGCGGACCTGATGCGCAGATTGTGTTTCTGGGTGATTACGTGGATCGCGGCCCTGATAGTCGGGGCTTGATTGATCACCTGATCGCCGAGCGCGATGCTGGCCGGAACTGGATCACCATACTGGGCAATCACGACCGTATGTTTGCCTGGTTCATGGAGGACACCCCGCGTCACGATCCGCATTTGCTTGTGGGGTACCATTGGCTGCATGACCGGCTGGGTGGGATCGAGACCCTGCGTAGTTACGGGGTTGAATTCGAAGGCCGGATCCGACTGGAAGACCTGCATCAGATGGCGCAGACGGCTGTGCCGAAATCGCACCTGACCTTTCTGCGCGATCTTGTGCTGATGCACCAGACGCCCGAGCTTGCCTTTGTGCACGCCGGTATCCGCCCAGGTGTGCCGCTCAATGAACAGCGGGCAAGTGATCTGGTTTGGATCAGGCAGGGTTTTCACCAACATAAAGGCCCGCACCCCAAGCTGATCGTGCATGGCCATACGCCCGTGGATCAGGCGATGCATTACGGCAATCGCGTCAACCTGGATACTGGGGCCGGGTATGGGCGCCCGGTGGGCGTTGCCGTGTTCGAAGGGCAGATCTGCTGGGAATTGACCGAACAGGGCCGCTTGCCATTGATGCCCTGAGTTACCTCGCTCGGGTAAGACACTGGAGATAGATTATGTATGTCGCAACTTTGCTGACCAACCCGGCCGCGCCTTCGCTGGACCGCGCCTTGCCCGAATCGCTGCGCAACGCGTGGGGCGGTGGGGATGTCGTCTGGCTCAGCCCGGATGAGGCGGTAGAGTTCGAACTGAGTGACATGCCCTACAATCGCTGGGATGTTTGGGCCGACCTGCAGGGGATGGGCGTGGACTTAATTCTGCAGCCTGTAGACGGGCGGCGCAAACAGATGCTGCTGGCCGATATGGACAGCACGATGATCCAGCAGGAATGCATCGATGAGCTGGCGGATGAGGCTGGCGTCGGTGACCGGGTCAAGGACATCACGGCTCGTGCCATGAACGGAGAGCTGGATTTCGAGGGGGCTCTGATCGAGCGGGTTGGGTTGCTCAAGGACTTGGATGAACATGTGATCGGCAAAGTTCTGAACGAGCGGATTACCTTAATGCCAGGGGGCAAGGTGTTGCTGGCCACAATGCGGGCGAACGGAGCTTACGCGGCGCTGGTGTCCGGCGGATTTACAGCTTTCACCGCGCGAGTGGCCGAGATGCTTGGGTTCGACGAAAACCGGGCCAATACGCTGTTGGCTAAAGACGGCAAGCTGACCGGAGACGTGGCGCGCCCCATTTTGGGGCGTCAGGCCAAAATCGAAGCATTGGAACAGATATCAACCCGACTTGGGTTGTCTGAAAACGATGTGATTGCAGTGGGCGACGGGGCCAATGATCTTGGAATGCTGGGTCGGGCTGGAACCGGGGTTGCCCTTCATGCCAAGCCTTCGGTTGCCGCCCAATGCGATGTGCGGGTGAATCACGGTGACTTGACGGCACTGCTTTATCTACAAGGCTACAGCCACGCTGATTTTTCAGGCGAATAACCGAGGCTATCTTTTATTTAACATTTGTGTTAAATAAAATCATGAGCACGCTTCTGACCACCTTCTCAGCATTGTCCGACGCCACCCGATTCTCGATTGTCGAGCAATTGATGGATCAAGGCGAGTTGCCCGCTGGTGACCTGATCGAAGGGCGCGGCGTATCGGGTGCCGCAATCTCGCGCCACCTCAAGGTTCTGCGCGAAGCAGGGCTGGTGCAGCAGCGCGTTCAAGGTACGCAGCGGATGTATTCCATCCGATCCGAAGGGCTGCGAATGATTGCCGACTGGACCATTTCCAAGCGGCAATTCTGGGAAGGCAGCCTGGATCGTCTGAGTGATATTATCGAAAGGGAGAATTCATGGCCGACCTGAAATTGGAACGGGAATTCCCCGTCAGCCCCGAAGAATTGTTTGCATGGATCAGCGACGGCAGCAGGTTATTGCAATGGTGGGGCCCAGAAGGGATGCACGTGCCCAAGCATAATCTGGATTTTTCACGCACCGGCCCCTGGTTTTCGGTGATGGAAAACGGCGAGGGGCAGCAATACAAAGTCTCGGGTCACGTCACGCATGTCGATCCGCCCAAATCGGTTGGGTTCACCTGGGGGTGGCATGATGATCAGGATCAGCGTGGCGCCGAAAGCCACGTGACCTTGTCGGTCGCGGCGACAAGCACCGGATCACGACTTAGGCTGAATCACCGGGAACTGGTCGATGCCGAAGCGGCTGCGAACCACAATCAAGGTTGGACCTCTTCGCTGCGCAAACTCGAAGCACTTTGCAAATAGATTTTCATAAGGGAGGAGCGACATGCCCCAATTTTTGTTTGTCTATCACGGGGGTCACACCCCAACCGACCCCGCCGAGATTGAGGCGACCATGGCCGCCTGGGGCGCATGGTTTCAAAATTTGGGCGAAGCCCTCGACATCCCCGGCAACCCGGTCGGACAATCCTATACCGTCAGCAGCAGCGGGGTTGTCGACAATGGCGGCGCAAACCCGGCCTCAGGCTTCACGGTGATCAAAGCCGACAGCATCGACGCCGCAACCGAGATGGCCAAGGGATGTCCGATGGTGGTCAATGGCTCGGGCTCGGTTGAAGTGGCCGAGGTGCATGAGATCGAGATGTAAGGGCCTTAGCCGGGAAATCCCGACGCGGGTTTGATCACACCGCATTCCAGCCCGCGTCGGCTGTACTGCGTGGCATTCATGAATTTGCGGGTGGCCGGGTGATCGGCCTCCAGCACACCAAGGCTGACGAGTATCGCGGCAATCGCGCATTCGCTGGCGCGGGTGGTGCCATCAGTGATCTTCAGTGCAATTCCCATACGTTTTTCCGGGATGATGGCGACAAACATGGCCTCGGCCCCGGTCTTGATCGCAACACGTCCGTTCATCGCGCGCATCAACTCGGTGCAGGCGCGGGTCTCACCCGCGACCAGTTCAGGGTGTTTGACCATGGCCGCAACCAGTTGCGCCGCCGCATCGCTGGAGCGGTCGGACCGGTCTGCGGCTGAAGCAAACCAAGCCATCGACCGGGCCAGACCGGTTAGTGATGTTGCGAAATTCGGGGCCGAGCACCCGTCGATGCCGTAACCCGGGCTGGTCTCACCCGTGGTCTCCTCAAATGCCGAAAGGCAGGCTTGCTGCACCGGGTGATCAATTTCAAGATACTCTGGGCCCGCGCCCATGTGCTGGCCCAGCGTCAGAAACCCGCAATGCTTGCCCGAGCAATTATTATGAATCTGACAGGGTGTATCGTCGGCCAGAATCAGCCTGTCGCGTGCAGCCGTATCTGCAGGTTCCTGCGGGCCGCAGCGCAAGTCGTGTTCGCTCAGCCCCAGGTGATCCAGCCAGGCGGTTACACGGTCCGTGTGAATTGCAGCCCCATTATGCGACGCGCAGGCCAGCGCCAGATGTTCGCTGGTCAGCCCGTATTTTGCCGCCGCACCGGATGTGACCAGCGGAAGCGCCTGAATCATCTTGGCGGACGACCGTGGATAGATAACTGCCTGAGGGTCACCCCAGCTGTGCACGATCTGACCCGCGTCATCGCAAACCACTGCGTGACCCAGATGCAGGCTTTCCAGCAGAGACCCGCGCCACAGTTCTGTCATCGGTACGGGCTGCGTCATCTGGACCTCCGAAATTATGCGCAAAATTCTGCCAATCGCCCTTTCGCCTGTGGCGAAACCTGCGTTAGTGTGTGTATGTCGGCAATCATCGGAATACGCAACGGAATAGACGAACCGGCAGGGTTCGCAGTCATGTCCGATGGGTTTGAGGTATAGGTCGAGCTAGGAGGCTGGACAAATGGGATCAATGCTCGTTCGTGTGATCGCGGGACTGTTAGTGGCAGGGACCGTCGCGACAACCGCAATCGCTCAGCAGGCAAGCAGCACCAACCGTGTTGCGGTCAAGACAGATTGGAGCGTCTTTGTAGAAGAAGACCCCGCTGAATGCTGGAGCGTCGCAACCCCGGACGAAACCGTTAACACTCGCGGAGGTCGCGTGGTTTCTGTGCGGCGTAGCGATATTTTGCTGTTCGTGGTGTTTCGACCAGGCGATGAGGTAACCGGAACGGTGTCATTCACCGGTGGCTACCCCTTTGCGGCGGGCTCGACCGTCAACGTCAAGATCGACGAATCCGAATTCGAATTCATCACCGATGGCGAATGGGCCTGGCCTTCAACGCAAGGGCAGGAGCCAAAAGTCATCGAGGCGATGAAGAGCGGAAACGAGGCTGTTTTGACTGCTCGCTCGGAACGCGGGACGCAGACAAAAGACACCTTCTCACTGTTGGGTTTTACTGCGGCGATCGACGACGCCAAGAAGCGCTGCACCAATTAAGCCGGTGTTTTCTGGTGAAAGCCCCGTCGTCTGGCGGGGCTTTTGTGTTGATGCCATTCGGCATGCCAGCTTTACGCAACGTCCGCGCCTGCATTTGATCCGTATCAAAGCAAACACCGATCGTTTCTGAACTAATTAGTTCAGAAGAAACGTAGGAGTTGCCTTGATGCTGAACAAATTTCTTGCTTCGCTCATGATGATCTCGGCCATGTGGCTGAGCGCTTGTGATAACAAAGGTGAGACATATCCGGTGACCGGCGAACAATGCGGACCGGAAGACCCGGTTAAAACTTTGGACGCCGAAGATTGCTATGTTCCGCCTGCAGGTGTTTGAACGGGCTTTGATCTGCGCGGATTGAAAAAAGATAAAAGCCGCAGTGACTCTGTTGCTGCGGCTTTTCTGTAGAAGCCCGCCGATTGTGACGAATCCTTTTGATCTTTGCACAGGTTCCTATATAGAGGCGCATCCCAAGCCAGAATCCTTCGAGATACGCCTCAGAGAGCCTAAAATGTCGCCCAATGCGCCGATCACTCAAGATGTCCTGACTATCCCCCGCAAATTGCCCGAGGGAAAGATCAACCTTGTCGGGCAGACTCGCGACCAGTTGCGTACCGTTCTGATCGAACATGGCACTCCAGAAAAACAGGCCAATATGCGCACCGGGCAGATATGGCAGTGGATCTATCAATGGGGTGTGCGTGACTTTGCCGAGATGACCAACCTGGCCAAGGCCTATCGTGCGCAACTGGCTGAGCACTTCGTGATCGAAATTCCCGAAGTTGTGACACGTCAAGTGTCCGAGGACGGAACCCGCAAGTATCTGTGCCGTATCGCAGGCGGGCATGAGGTCGAAGTCGTCTATATCCCCGAAGAAGATCGCGGTACGTTGTGCATCTCGTCTCAGGTCGGATGCACTCTGACCTGCTCATTCTGCCACACCGGTACGCAGAAGCTGGTGCGCAACCTGACAGCGGCCGAGATCGTCGGTCAGGTGATGATGGCCCGCGATGATCTTGACGAATGGCCGGTTCCCGGCGCGCCCAAGGATGAAACCCGCCTGTTATCAAACATCGTTCTGATGGGCATGGGCGAGCCACTTTATAATTTCGAAAACGTCCGTGACGCGATGAAGATCGCCATGGACCCCGAAGGGATTTCGCTTTCACGTCGCCGTATTACGCTTTCGACGTCGGGTGTTGTGCCCGAGATTGCGCGCACGGCCGAGGAAATCGGCTGCCTGCTGGCGATCTCGTTCCATGCCACCACCGACGAAACCCGCGACGTTCTGGTGCCGATCAACAAGCGTTGGAACATCGAGGAACTTCTGGAAGCCTTGGCCAGTTATCCCAATGTGTCAAACTCTGAACGGATCACCTTTGAATACGTGATGCTGGATGGTGTGAACGACAGTGACGAGGACGCGCACCGCCTGATCGACCACATCAGACGTCACAACATCCCGGCCAAGATCAATCTGATCCCGTTCAACGAATGGCCCGGCGCACCGTACAAGCGCAGCTCTAACAATCGCATCCGGGCCTTTGCGAATATCATCTACCACGCGGGATATGCTTCGCCCATCCGCAAGACGCGGGGCGAGGATATCATGGCCGCTTGTGGGCAACTGAAATCTGCCACGGAACGTGCCCGCAAATCGCGCAAGCAGATCGAGGCGGAAGCCGGTTTGAGCAAGTAAGCCCCCTGCCTTGCAAGCTGGGTGGCCGTCTGGTTTCCGCTGTGTAACCGGATCGCGCTTCGCTTGTTCGGGGTTACTCTCTGCACGCCATAGGTGTGCCTGTAAACTTAATGTTTCAGGTGCTGAAACCACATGCGTAATTTGCTATGTTTGTGATATCCGGCACTGCCCGTGTATTCTCAATTCGACGCACAAGGCGGTGAGATTACCGGACCATAGCTGGCAAGTTATTTCGAAGCCGATAGAGTGAGAGAAGAGCTTCCAAGCCGTGCTCGGGCGAACTGATTTTCAGGTGGGTCAATGTAATGGACTCGAATCTTCAAAAAATTCTGCGTCAAAGCGCGGCTGCTTTTCTTGTTGTTGTGCTTACTGCGGGGTTGGTGGTGGCTGACGGCGAAAATGCCCATATCGCGATAGAGAATCCCGCTGAACTGAGCAAGGAAGAGGCTGTGGCCCACTATCGCTCGCTGAATAAGCGCATGGCGCGCGGGTATGCCGCTGCGCAACTGGACCTGATCCTCAACTATCAAAGCTGGCCGCTGTTCAACGATGCACCCTATATTTCGGCAACCCATGGCCAGCGGTTTGTGAACAGCTATGCCAACCGCATGGCGCATAACTACGGCACGTTGCAAGAGGGCGAAGAGCTGCCGATGGGATCGGTTCTGGCCAAGGACAGCATGACAGTAACGGATGAAGGTCGCTTACATCCTGGCGCAATGTTCATTATGGAGAAGCTGGCGGAAGGTGCCAGCCCGGACACAGCGGATTGGCGATACATCATGGTCTTGCCGGATGGCTCGGTTTTTGGCGATACCTTGGGTGACCGTGCCGGTGAAGTGGCCTATTGCCATGTCTGCCACGAACAGGTGGCGGATCGAGACTATACGTTTTACGTGCCGGAAGAGTATCGCAAGAGCGAATGAACCGGATCAGGCCGGTTCGCCTGGCAGCTTCAGTTCTGTCGCCTCGCGGCGGCTGAGTTGTTCGCCTTGTTTGCGCTTTGACAAAACCTCGCGGGCCAGCGCGTATTTTTCGTCCTGCCAGAAGATCAGACACCCGTTACACCCCTTGCCACAGCACCCTTCGGTGCCGATACGGTTGGTCTTGAACCGGCGTTCGTTACCATCTTCGCCGATCTTTTCGACCAACGCGTCCCGGCGGCGTGCATAGGCGTTGGGGTTGTCGCGGCCGGAGGTTTCCAAACCCTGCACCAGTTTGTCGAAACGGATGCGGCTCCAGTGTTCATCGGTCAGGGCACGCTCTTTGCGTAGGACCGAATAAACCGGGAAGCGCGCGCGCAGGTCGTCGATGTCTTCGTGGTCGAATAGGGTAAAGGGCAGCCGGATAACAGTTTTCGTGCTGCCATGCACCACGTCCAGCCGCTTACCGTCACCCACTCGTTCGAAGTCGTAGACCCGCAGCAGAACTGTTTCGCGCGAGATGGGTGAGACGAAATCCAGCACGTCGCCCGGTTCCAGCTTGTTCTTCACCTCGACCAGAAAGGCGTCCTTGGTCACTTCGGTGACGATCCCTGCATACTCCCACTGCGCGATTGAGGCCGTGTGTTCATAATCATGTGCATAGTTGGTCAGGCGACCCTCGTGGAAGGCCAGTGTGTAGCCACGGTTTCCGACGGTTTCGAGTTCACGCATATAGGGTTTGGGATCCCAGTTCTCAGGGTCGGCATTGTAGTCGTCGATGGCCATCCGATACGTCCGCGCAACGATGGCAGCATAATATTCCGACTTGCCGCGCCCTTCGACCTTGAGGCTGTCGACACCAATTTTCAAATATTCATCCAGCTTCGGCATGATGCAGAGGTCGCGCGAGTTCAGGATGTATGATCCCCGATCATCCTCTTCGATAGGCATCAGATCACCGGGGCGGCAACCTTCTTCCAGCAGAAACTCAAACAGGTCCGCGTTTTCTTCGGTAATGCGCAGTTCCTGATGCGTACCGTCTTTAAGACGCAGCTTCAGCCCATAGTTCCAGCGGCAGGAATTGGCACAGTTGCCCTGGTTCGCGCCGCGTTCCGCCATGAAATTCGACAGCAAGCAGCGACCAGAATAGGTCATGCACATGGCACCGTGAACAAAAGCCTCAAGTTTGATGTCAGGGCATTTCTCGCGGATTTCCACCAACTCGGGGTACGAGACTTCGCGCGCCAGAACCACAAGTTCCGCACCCTGATCCTGCCAGAACTTCACCGACAGCCAGGAACAGATATTGGCTTGGGTCGAGATATGCAGCGGCAGTTCGGGCGCGCGTTCGCGGACATATTGGAACACACCGGGGTCGGCGATGATCAGCCCGTCGGGTTTCACTTTGCGCACTGCGTCGATGTATTCATCCAGCTTCGGGATGTCTTTGTTGTGTGAAAACAGGTTCAGCGTCAGGTATGCGCGTCGGCCGTGGCTGTGGCAGAACTCGACCCCTTCGATCACCTCTTCCAGCGAAAATTCGGACTTGGTGCGCAGCGACATATCCGGCGTTCCCAGATACACCGCGTCCGCCCCATAGAGGATGGCGAGTTTCAGCTTGCGCAGATTGCCCGCAGGCATCAGCAATTCGGATCGGGACTGGGTCATATGGCCACCTGGCAAAGGATCAAGGCGGCCTTCTACGCCAAACGGGTAGAGTCCAAAACCCCGTTATCTGCGACGGAATCGCGCTGTGGCAATCACCTCAACCAGTTGCTGGCGCACCGGTTCGGGTTGTGCCTCGACCGCGTTCAGAACCTCGCGCAGTTCGGCCCGCAACCCGTGCATCTGATCGATCAAAGAGATCATCATCGAAAGTGCGTCGGCCTCCATGTCGTATTGCTCGTGTAATTCGCAGGCCAGTTCCAACCGAGCGACGTCGATGCTGTGATAAACCAGCCCTTGGTCTGATTGTTCGGGGATCACAATTTCAGCCGCCAGATACTCGGTCAGCCGGTCCGAGGTCAGTCGGGCAACGGCTTCGATCAGTTCCTTCTCGGTCAGGGTCATGACGGCATTCCTTTCCGCGGATCATAGCTGTGCGTTTCGCGCCAGGTCTCCATGAACTGTTTCAGGTCGTCATCGATTGTGTGGGGCAGCGAGACGGTCAGTTCGATCAACTGATCGCCGCGTTCAGATGAGCCGCGTTTCTTGACCCCCTTGCCCCGCAATCGCAGAGTTTTTCCACTGCTTGTTCCTGCCGGGACGCTGACGTTCACACCGCCATCAATTGTGGGGGCCGGGACTTTGCCGCCCAGAATGGCTTCATCGATGGTGATGGGCAATGTGATGTGGATGTCGTCGCCTTGACGGTCAAACACTGGATGTTTGGCGACCGAAACAGTCACCAAGGCATCGCCCGCGGGGCCTTCGCCATAGCCCGATGCCCCTTTGCCGCGCAGGCGGATGGTCTGGCCGTCGGTTATCCCTGCCGGGATTTTCACCTCGATCCGGTCACCGTCAGGCAGCGTCAGTTTATGGCTGGCGCCGAACACGGCGTCCAGAAAGCTGATCTGCAGCGAATAGTTCAGATTATGGCCCGGTGCGTGAACCTCTTGGCCGTGCTGGCCGCCAAAGCCACCGCGGCCACGCATGAATTCGGCGAAGATGTCGGACATGTCGTCAGGATCCGCCTGACGTCCGCGATAGGGGTTACCTGCCGTCTCGGCGTATTCGCGGTAATACTGTTGTTGTGGGCGATCCTGCCCTGATGCGTCAATCTCACCATTGTCATACCGCGCACGTGTTTCAGGATCTTTCAGCAGATCATATGCAGAGGCAGCGGCTTTGAACTTCGCCTCAGCCTCGGCATCACCGGGTTTCAGGTCCGGATGACATTCCTTGGCAATGCGCCGATAGGCTTTCTTGATCTCGGCGGCGCTGGCGTCTTTTACAACGCCAAGAACAGAATAGGGATCGTCGCTCATCTCACTCTCACGGGTCAGGGGCAAGTCTGATCTTGATGAATGTGTTCTACCATGCGATTTCAACGGTGCAAAAGGAAGAGGCGATTGAATTGCCTCGAAAAATCCTGCAGTTCTGTTAACATCTACATGTTTCTAATTGTTGATTGACGGAGACCGCCGCATGTCGCGCAGAATTAAGTCCGCCCTGGCTCTGCTGGCCGGGAATGCCATTGGGTTATTGCTTGCCTCGCTGATACTGTCAGGGTTCGCGATCAAGCCGATCTCGTTCATCATCGTCGTGATCGTCTTCACCGTTGTGCAGGTGATTGCCGAGCCGCTGATCCTGAAGCTGGGCGAAAAGAAAGCACCCGCGCTGAAAGGCGGGATCGCTTTGATCGTGACCTTTGTGGGCCTGCTGGTAACCGACCTGATCACCGCTGGGCTGACCGTGGGTGGTGTTTCGAACCTGCTGGCGGCAACGTTGTTGGTCTGGTTGGGGGCGTTGATCGCCAGCGTGGTGCTGCCGATCTACGTGTTCAAAGAACTGCGCGAAGCCAAGAAGTAATCACACTGCGTTCAGGCTGGCCTCGATGGCCTGCCACAGTTCGCCCACCGGCTCGCAGCCTACCGAAAGGCGGATGAAGGCGGGGTCAACATCGTCACCCCAGCGGGCGCGACGCTCGGCAGAGCTGTGGACGCCGCCGAAAGACGTGGCAGGGCGCAGAAGCGGGCAATTGTTGATGAAAGTTTCGGCTTTGCTTTCGTTTTCCAGCGTCAGGGACAGCAGAAATCCGAACCGTGTGGCCTGTTCTTGCGCCAGTTTGTGCGACGGGTCATTGGCCAGTCCGGGATAGCGGACCTGTTTCACTGCGGGATGTGACGCCAATCGTTCGGCCAATACCTGTGCTGAACTGCACATCCGGTCGAAGCGTACATCCAGAGTCTCAAGCCCGCGATGCAGCAGCCAGGCCTCATGCGGTCCGGGGATCGAGCCGGAGACTCTGCGCCATTCCTCGACCCGTTCCATGATGTCGCTGCTGCGGCTGGCCACATGGCCCATCAGCATGTCGGAATGCCCGCCCATCGCCTTGGTGTCTGAGGAAACAACAACATCAATGCCCAGATCCAGAGGGCGCTGACCCAGAGGTGTCATCGTCGTGTTGTCCGCAATGGTCACGCCCCCGGCAGCATGTACCTGATCAGCTACCGCCGTCAGGTCGATCATGTCTAATCCTGGATTTGAGGGGCTTTCGACAAAGACCACATCGAACCCGTCAAAACCGCCGGTGTTAAAATCGGTGGTGGGGCGCTCCTCGACAATCACACCCAGTCGCGACAGGAAGCGATCCGCCAAAAGGCGTGTCACGTAATAGCCATCCGACGGAATCAGAATGCGCGACCCGGCTTGCACCGTGGCAAACAGGGCCGCCGATATCGCTGCCATGCCGGAGGGAAAGCTGAGGCAGGGCGCGTCTTCCAAATGCGACAGGACATGTTCCAGATGCCCCCAGGTCGGGTTGTCGACCCGCCCATAGCTGGCCTGCCCATCAGGGGTGCCCGGCAAGTGAAACATGCTGCTTTGTGTCAGCGGCAGCGCCACCGGCTCGCCCTTGTTCAACGCATTGCCGCGGAGGTGCAGCATTTCTCCGGTTTTGAGTGCCATCTTTCAGCGTCCCGGGATTTCGTCGCGCGGTGGGGCGGGTTCCCAGTTCTCGATGATCTCGACCGCCTCTTGCGCCGTGTCCACAAAGCAGAACAGGTCGAGATCCTCGTCTGAGATCGTGCCAGCATCGGCCAATGCTTCCCAGTTGATGACTTTTTCCCAGAACTCGCGGCCAAACAGCAGGAAGGGCACGCGATCCATCCGGCCGGTCTGAATCAGGGTCAGGGATTCGAACAGCTCATCCATTGTGCCGAACCCGCCGGGGAAAATGGTTATGGCGCGGGCGCGCATCAGGAAGTGCATCTTTCGAATGGCGAAGTAGTGGAAGTTGAAGCTGAGGTCGGGCGTTACATAGAGGTTCGGCGCCTGCTCGTGGGGCAGCACAATATTGAGGCCGATCGAACAGCCGCCCGCATCCTGTGCTCCTCGGTTGCCTGCCTCCATCACGCCGGGGCCACCGCCGGTGACGATCACGTTCTCGCGGCATCCGGTCTCATTCGACTTCACGGTCATCAAGCGGGCGAATTCACGCGCCTCGTCGTAGTATTGCGACAACCCGGCCAGCGTTTCGGTCCGTGCGGTGTGTTTCTGCGACGGCTCGGGGATACGCGCGCCGCCGAACATGACGATGGTCGAGGTGATCTCACGCTCGCTCATGATCATCTCGGGCTTCAGCAATTCAAGCTGCAGACGCACCGGGCGCAGTTCGTCCCGGCACAGGAATTCGTCATCGGCGAAGGCAAGACGATAGGCGGGTGAACGCGTCTGCGGCGTGTCCGGAACCTCACTCGCGGTCGAGCGGTCGGTCTGCGCATCGCGAAACGGACTGTGGCGGTCTTCTCTCATGGGTGATCGATCCCTGCTTGCGTGTTTGACAAACAGCTATAGGGTTCGCGGGCAGAGTGCCAGTCACGGAAAGACAAGAATGAATTGGAAGAGCGAAATATCAGTAGCGCAAGATCGTATCGCCGGACATGCGCAAGTGACGCCGGTTATCGAGAGTCGAATTCCAGGTTACCCGATTGACCTGAAGCTGGAACACATGCAGCACACCGGCAGTTTCAAGGCGCGGGGTGCGTTCAACACGTTGCTCAGCATGAATGTTCCGCAGGCCGGGGTGGTTGCAGCGTCCGGCGGCAACCATGGTGCGGCAGCAGCTTATGCTGCGCAGACGCTGGGCTATCCGGCCAAGATATTCGTGCCCGAGCTGGCAGGCCCGTCGAAAATTGCTTTGATCCGGCAAACCGGCGCAGACCTGAGCGTTGTGTCCGGCGAATACGCAAATGCGCTGACTCAGGCGCAAGCTTACGAGGCCGAAACCGGAGCGATGCAGATACACGCCTATGACGCGCCGGCCACGGTGGCGGGGCAGGGGACCTGTTTTGCGGAATGGGACGCGCAGAATCTGCAGGCTGATACGGTTCTGGTTGCGGTAGGTGGCGGTGGTCTGATCGCTGGCGCGTTGGCGTGGTTTGGTGACACGCGCAAGGTTGTCGCGGTCGAGCCCGAAACCTCTTGCGCGCTGAATGCCGCGTTGCAAGCCGGTAAACCGATCGATGTTTCCGTATCCGGCATTGCGGCAAACGCATTGGGCGCGCGGCGGATCGGGCAGATCTGTTTTGACCTCGCGCGGGGTATGAGCTCGGTTCTTGTGTCAGATGATGCAATTGCAGATGCGCAAAAGGCGCTTTGGCAGGCGCATCGTATTTTGGTGGAACCGGCGGGTGCCGCGGCGCTGGCGGCTTTGACGTCGGGCGTTTATCAGCCTGGGCCTGGTGAACGCGTGGCCGTTTTGGTTTGCGGTGCCAATATTGCACCGGACCCGTTTGGTGCGTGAATTATCGGGTTGTGAATGAGCGTGGCGGATTTTATCTATAATTTATGACCGCCACGATTTCCGACACAATTTACAAAAACCTCAGCCAGAAAATCATCACCGGAGAACTGGTCGCCGGAGAAAAGCTTCGGCAAGACCATATAGCCCGTGACTTCGACACCAGCCACGTGCCGGTGCGTGAAGCCTTATTGCGGCTCGAGGCGCATGGATTGGCGCGGCATGAGCCACGCCGGGGGATGCGGGTCACTGCGCTGGACCCTGCGGAAGTGCGTGAGGTGATCGAAATGCGTGTGGCATTGGAAACTCTGGCGCTACAGCAATCCGTGCAGAACATGTCGCCGGTAGCGATGGAAAAGATAGATCGCGCGCGCATCGCCTGTGATGAGGCGCAGTCGATGCCCCAATGGGAAGCTTTGAACAGAGCGTTTCATCGCGCCATCCTGACACCTTGCGGGCTGCCTCGGCTTTTACATGCTATCGACGACCTGCATATCGCAAGCGCACGCCATCTTTTCGCGCATTGGCGGTCGAAATGGGTTCAGCAGACAGACAAGGACCATGCGGCACTTGTTCAGGCGCTCAAGCGCAAGGATCTGAGCGCCGCAAGAGGTATCCTGACCCGCCATATACGTCGCGCCAGCTGACTGCGGTCGTTTCGGACGCAAAATGACCCGTGTTCGTCGCATTGCGCCATGGGTTCCACTTGCGTATAGGCCAAACCGACACGAACAGATTCTGTAGGGAGACGCCCCATGTCCAACGCGCAACTGGAAGCCGCCATCGAAGCCGCCTGGGAGGCGCGCGATACAATCACGCCCGCCACCACTGGCCAACAGCGCGAAGCGATCGAGGAAACGCTGAACGCGCTGGACAGCGGGTCGCTGCGGGTTGCTGAAAAGCAGGCGAATGGGGACTGGCATGTGAACCAGTGGGCCAAGAAAGCGGTCCTGCTGGGCTTCCGCATCAAGGATATGGAAATCCAGTCCGGTGGCCCTCAGGCTGGCGGCTGGTGGGACAAGGTGGATAGCAAGTTCGCCGGTTGGGACGCAAGCCAATGGCAAGCCGCCGGGTTCCGCGCCGTGCCGAACTGTGTCGTTCGCAAGTCGGCCTATATTGCGCCGGGCGCCGTTCTGATGCCGTCTTTCGTGAACCTGGGCGCCTATGTCGATGAAGGTACCATGGTCGACACGTGGGCCACCGTCGGATCCTGTGCGCAGATCGGTAAGAACGTTCACCTGTCGGGTGGCGTCGGCATCGGTGGTGTCCTTGAGCCTATGCAGGCGGGTCCGACCATCATCGAAGACAATTGCTTTATCGGCGCGCGTTCAGAAGTGGTCGAGGGCTGCATCGTCCGCGAGGGTTCGGTCCTGGGGATGGGCGTATTCATTGGCAAATCGACCAAGATTGTCGACCGTGAAACCGGCGAAGTCATGTATGGCGAGGTGCCGCCTTATTCAGTGGTTGTCGCCGGTTCGATGCCTTCGAAGAACAACATCAGCCTGTACTGTGCCGTGATCGTGAAGCGGGTTGACGAAAAGACCCGCTCGAAAACTGGTATCAACGAGCTGCTGCGCGACTGATCGTTCAGCTAAAATGAATTGGCCGGAGCATATCCGCTCCGGCCGTATTTTTTGAGGGGTCGCATCGGGCGAAGTGAAAGCGTTAGCTGCCAATCTTGAACATATGGCTTAGCCCAGACAACCACCCCTGATGGATCAGCGGTTTTCGCCCTGCATTGCGTCAACTTCTGATTCGCCTGCGTTCGTTTCCGTATCACCTTCAGCTTCACCGCCTTCGGTTTCGCCACCGCCTTCGGTTTCGCCACCGCCTTCGGTTTCGCCACCGCCTTCGGTTTCGCCACCGCCTTCGGTTTCGCCACCACCTTCGGTTTCGCCGCTACCTTCGGCTTCTTGAGCATATGCTGCATCTACTGTCGCTAAGGACAGAATGGCTACGGCAGGTACTCCGGCCAACGCGATCACGCTCGCTGTTGTCGTCATTAATTTGGACAGAACACTCATTTTAATTCTCCGGTAAAATGACTTATGCAGTGGCTCAAGCGCAGAGCGCGCACCACAAAACAATTTTGAATTAAGAACGCGGCGCTGAGGTCAGCAGAAACTGGCCCAAAATGAGGAAAAAATGTGGCATTAATGTGCCGGATTCAGCTCATGAGTTTGCGCTTCAAAACGCCTCAACTAAAAGTCGAAATCAGAAATGAAGTTTGGTGAGTCGTTTGTTATTATGCCTTGATCGGATAGCGGTCCGGTTCTTCAAATACATCTATGACACGTGTTCCGGCCTTTATCTTGCCGCCGTGTTCGACGCCTGAGGGGATCGAATAGCTGTCGCCGGGGCCGAATGTTCTGGTCTCAGTGCCGATGGTCAATTCAACCTCGCCCTCGATTACTGTACCCCATTGAGCCCTGTGAGAGTGTGCTGGCAACTCAAAGTCTTCGAGAAACGTAAAGAACGCGACCAAACCCGCATCCGACCGGATTACAGCGGTCTGAACCACTTCTTCCGGGAACGGGACGTCGAGGCTGGGAAAGGCTGTGATGAAATCTGGATAGGTCATGAAATGGTCCTGTGTCGTCTTGGATCGGTTTTCTCCCGGCACTATGGCCTCTGGATTACCTGTCTGCAATTCCCGGCTGCTTGACCGTGGGCGGGCGCACGGCTATGGCCCCATGCATGGAAAAGCAAAAGAAACCCTCGCGTCAGCAAGTTTATACCCTTCTGGTCCAGATCGGTCGCAAGGATGGCGACGGGTTGCCCGAGGGGGCAACGGGTGCAGCGCTTATCTGTTATGCCAGCGGTGTAGATGAGGCCGAGGCCGTGCGCGAGACGGTGGCTATTTTGAAACAAGCTGATACTGCGCCTCTGGACGTCACCGGGTACGGCACCTTGGCCGAGCGAGAAGCACAGGGGCACGATATCGAACCAGACGAACGCGCCCTGATGCAGCGTGCGCTGGATGAAAACGCCGTAATTGTCGCGCAGATGACGCCGTTTTTCGGAGACGAGGCGCAGGCCTAGTTCCGGGCACCGAACCACTTGCGATAGATTTCGTCATAGGTTCCGTCTTCACGCAGCGAAAGCAGGGCCTGGTTGACATCCTCGACCAGGGGCGAACCGGTCGGAAATGCGATACCGTAGTTCTCGCGCAGGAAAACACCGCCTGTCATAGACGCAATACGCCGCCCTTCATGGGATGCATAGTAGGACAGGATGGGTGCATCGAACACCACCGCGTCCAAATCCTTGGCCTGGAAGGCGTCAAGCATCTGTTCCAGCCCCGTATAGCCAGTGAATTCGATCTCGCGCCGGTTCAGAAAGCTCGCTGCGGTCGAATTCGAAATGGTGCCGACAGTCTTACCGTACAAGTCGTTCACCGAATTCACGCTGCCAGTGATAGCGTCCACGGTCATGACCGACGTAATACGGGCGGTGAAAACCGATACGATGAACAATGATGAAACGACCAGAACCACACCCAGAAGCCGGCCAAAGGGGGTGCGGGGCATCCTTTCTTCAAATCCGCCATTCACAACAAGGTTCAGCGCCCACCAGAACGAAGGAAACCAGGCCTCGTTCAGCTTGCGGTCGAAATAGGGTTGGGCACGCCGCTCAAAGCTCCACATCAACATGCCGCCACCCAGGAGGATGGCAAAAGCCAGACCAATGGCGATGAACAACTCTCTGGAAAGCAGTGCATGCAGAAGGGACGGCTGGCGGGCGGCCTCTGATGGTACCATGATCTGTAACCCCGCCTCAAAGATCGGCTGGGTGAAATCCATCTGCGTTTCCCGCTGGGCGGTGATCGAGATATTGGCGATGGCAAGATCCGCAGACCCATCCTGCACTGCATCAAGCATATCCGGAAAGGATTCGACGCGATTGACCGTGTAATCCCAATTCAATGACTCCGCCAATGCGGATAGCAGATCCATCGAAAAGCCGGTTTCAGTGCCGTCCTCGACATAGGAAAACGGCGGGCGGGTCACCGTAGTGACCGTAAGGGACTGTGCCATGCTCTGCTGTGCTAGAACGGCGAAAGTCAGGCTGATCAGTGCGAAGAATGCGCGCTTCATATTCAATTCACCTGTTTCGCGGCCCTGTAACGCGATTGTGCTGTGCACGGCAAGATGGTCGCCGGGTAAACTGCTTTGATTCATTGGGGTGTCGTTTTGAAATCTTGTCATTCGGATGAAGGTTTTTTTTGCGGATTGGGGTTGGAAAACCGGCCAATTCGTTGAATCTGTGCGCGAACCCGCGAAAGACACTGTTCCAGAGGCCAATGCATGACCGACCCCGTTCAATTGACAGCCGATCTGATCCGTTGCCCATCGGTCACACCCGAAGAAGGCGGCGCGCTTGTTTTGCTCGAGTCGGTTCTGTCGGACGCGGGGTTCGACTGCACGCGTGTTGATCGTGGAGGCATCTGCAACCTGTTTGCCAGATGGGGCCAGAAAGGCCACACGCGCAGTTTCGGCTTCAACGGTCACACCGATGTTGTTCCGGTCGGGGACGAGGTGGCGTGGACGATGCCGCCATTCGGGGCCGAAGTGCGGGACGGCGTGATGTATGGGCGGGGCACCACAGATATGAAGTCCGGGGTTGCGGCTTTTGCGGCTGCGGCGATGGACTTTGTCCGCGACACGCCGCCGGACGGAGCCATCATCTTGACGATCACAGGTGATGAAGAAGGCGATGCGGTGGATGGCACCACCGCCTTGCTCGACTACATGAACAGTGCGGATGAACGCATGTCAGTCTGTCTGGTGGGAGAACCCACATGCCCGAACAAGATGGGTGAGATGATCAAGATCGGTCGGCGGGGCTCGATGACCGCGTGGTTTACAGTCACGGGCGTTCAGGGGCATTCGGCTTATCCGCATCGGGCCAAGAACCCCTTGCCTGCCATTGCGCGGCTGATGGACCGTTTGGCTAGCCACGAACTGGATCAAGGAACGGACCATTTCGATGCTTCTACATTGGCGGTGGTCACAATAGACACCGGGAACGCCGCCACCAACGTGATCCCGGCGCAATGCAGCGGAGCGGTCAACATCCGCTTCAATGACCTGCACTCAGGTGCCAGCTTGAGTGAATGGTTGAAGTCAGAGGCGGATCAGGTTTCTGCTGAGTATGGCGTTGAAGTTGACGTTAAAATCAAGATTTCAGGGGAAAGCTTTCTGACCCCGCCCGGAGCTTTGTCGGATTTGGTCGCCGATGCGGTTGAAGCTGAAACCGGAGTCACGCCAGAGCTGTCCACAACCGGTGGTACGTCGGATGCACGGTTCGTCAAGAACCATTGTCCGGTTGTCGAGTTCGGACTGGTCGGGCGCACAATGCATCAGGTGGATGAATGCGTTGAGGTGGCGCAGATCGAACAGCTCAAGGCGGTCTATACACGCATCCTGACGGACTTTTTTGCATGAATTTTGACATTGAAGTTACGCAAGACTTACCATCTTGTTTTGCTCTGCGGCATCAGGTTTTCGTTCTCGAGCAGGGGGTCCCCGTATTGGAAGAGCAGGACGCGCTGGACAATGCAGCGATCCATCTTTTGGCGCGGGACGTGCAAGGGCCGTTAGGAACAGCACGCATTGTCTGCGACAGGGGCACGGCCAAGATCGGTCGAGTCTGTGTTCTGGCTCGGGCTCGGGGGCAGGGATTGGGGGCTGACCTGATACGCAAAGCGGTCGACCTTGCCCGAGCCGATCCAGAGATCAATAAAGTAAAGCTCGGTGCACAAACACACGCCGTCAGGTTTTATGAGAAACTCGGCTTTACTCCTTTGGGTCCGGTGTATCTGGATGCCGGGATTGAGCATCGCGACGTGGTGCGGGACTTGCCGTGAGGCGTACTTTGGTGATCATGGTGAAGGAGCCTCATCCAGGTCGTGTGAAAACCCGTTTGGGTCGCGACATCGGTATGGTGGGTGCGGCATGGTGGTTCCGGCACCAGACCCGGTCCTTGATCCGGCGGCTGCGTGATCCGCGTTGGCAGATTGTGCTGGCGGTGTCACCGGATGCAGAGGGTCTGACCAGCCGGGTCTGGCCTGCTGATTTGCCACGCGCGGCACAGGGGCGCGGTGATTTGGGCGACCGGATGGGACGAATGCTGCGGGGCATGCCCAAAGGTCCGGTTTGCCTGATCGGTGCCGATATTCCGGGAATTTCACGCGTTCACATTGCCCGGGCTTTTGATGGGCTGGGTCGATCTCAGATGGTGTTCGGCCCTGCGCCGGATGGCGGCTATTGGCTGGTTGGGGCGCAGCGCTATGCGGCTTTGCGCACAGGTCTGTTTCGGGATGTACGCTGGTCGACGGAACACGCTTTGGCCGACACGCTGACCTCGATTCGCGGCTGCCGTGTGTCCTTTCTGGACCACCTGCACGACGTCGATACGATCGCCGATCTGAAACCCTGAGGTTTTTTGGTCATGACGCGGTCGCAAACGCGTGATAGGCCGAAAGTATGACTCGCATTCCCACCAAGCAGGAGGTCCTCGACTGGATCTCAGCGAACCCCACCCTCACGTCAAAACGCGATATTGCCAAAGCCTTTGGCATCAAGGGCGCGGATCGGATTGATCTGAAGCGCATCCTCAAAGAGCTTGAGGCGGAAGGGCATCTGGAAAAGCGCAAGCGCAGCTATCGCGATCCGGATCGCTTGCCGCCTGTCAGTGTGTTGCAGGTGAAAGCGCCGAACGCCGATGGCGATTTGTTCGCGCGTCCGCTGGAATGGCATGGCGAGGGGGTTGAACCCACCGTCCTGATCATAACCCGCGCCAGCGATCCGGCATTGGGCGAGGGCGACCGTATTCTGGCCCGCCTGACCGTGGTGCATGAAGAAGACCACAACTACGAGGCCCGCCTGATCCGTCGCATCGGGACCAACCCGCACAAAATCGTCGGCATCTTTCGCAAAGGAGCCGAGGGCGGGCGTATTGTGCCCATCGACAAGGCAGGTTCCACCGAGTGGCTGGTCCATGATGGCGCTGTTTTGGGGGCAAAGGACGGCGAACTGGTCGAGGCTGAACAGGCAGGACCCAAGAATCGTATGGGTTTGCCCCGTGCACGTATTGTTGAACGGTTGGGTGATCCGACTGCGCCCAAGGCGGTGTCATTAATCGCGATCCATCAACACGGTATTCCGGATGATTTCCCCGACAAGGTGATTGCAGAGGCGGACAAGGCCAAGCCAGTTGGTTTGAATGGTCGAGAAGACCTTCGGGATATGCCTTTGTTGACCATCGACCCCTCGGATGCGCGCGATCACGACGACGCCTGCTATGCCCATGCTGATGACGACCCCAAGAACCCCGGCGGTCATGTGATCTGGGTCGCCATCGCAGATGTCGCTGCCTACGTGCAGCCAGGCACGGCACTGGATCGCGAGGCGCGCAAGCGTGGCAATTCCAGCTATTTCCCCGACCGGGTTGTGCCGATGCTGCCGGATCGTCTGTCGGGCGATCTGTGTTCTCTGCACGAAGGCGTGCCGCGCGCCTGTATCGCCGTGCGGATGCAGATCGACGCGGATGGGAACAAGATTGGCCATCGCTTTGTCCGCGGTCTGATGCGGTCGGCTGCCTCGCTGAATTATACCGAGGTGCAAGAGGCTATCGACGGCAATCCGAACGACCGAACCGGGCCGTTGCTAGAGCCGGTTCTGAATCCGCTTTACGCCGCTTATGCCGCGTTGAAGAAGGCGCGTGCGGTGCGGCAACCCCTGGAGCTGGATCTGCCAGAGCGTAAGATCGTGCTGTCCGACACAGGTGAAGTGACGAGCGTCGCTTTCCGAGACCGGCTGGACGCCCATAAGCTGATCGAGGAATTTATGATCCTCGCTAATGTTGCCGCAGCTGAGACCCTGATCGCCAAGCGTCGGCCCCTGCTGTTCCGCGTGCACGAAGAACCCGCGCCGGAGAAACTGGAAAGTCTTCGGGAAACAGCGCAGGCGGCGGGGCTGAATCTCGCCAAGGGGCAGGTTTTGCAAACCCGTCACTTGAACGCGCTGCTGAACGCGGCTGCTGGGACCGAGGATGCCGAGCTGATCAACCTGACCACCCTACGGTCGATGGCGCAGGCTTATTACAACTCTGAGAATTTCGGTCATTTCGGGTTGGCGCTGCGGAACTATGCGCATTTCACCTCGCCCATCCGCCGCTATGCCGACCTGATCGTACACCGGGCGCTGATCTCGGCCCATGGCTGGGGCAAGGACGGTCTGACCGAAGATGAAATTATGCGACTGGACGAGACAGCCACGCATATCTCGGATACCGAGCGCCGATCCATGATGGCCGAGCGGGACACGACCGATCGTTATCTGGCCGCCTATCTGAGCGAGCGGGTGGGCAATGAGTTCTCTGGCCGGATCAGCGGCATCGCCCGGTTCGGGGCCTTTGTGAAGATGGACGAAACCGGAGCGGACGGGTTGGTGCCAGTGCGATCTTTGGGGCGCGAGTTCTTTCATTTCGACCGCGAGGCCGGGACGCTGATGGGATCGGACAGCGGGCTGATCATCGCCATAGGCCAGCGCGTCACCGTGCGCCTGACCGAAGCGACGCCTGTTACCGGCGGCTTGGAACTGGAACTTTTGTCAATCGATGATCAGGCGCTGCCGCGCGGGCGGGGGCCTGCAAAACGGGGGACCCGTCGAAAGGCCGTCAGCACCAAGCGCAAGAAGGACAAGATCAAGCGCAAGGTGGAGCGCAAGCGCCGTCAGAGGTGATAGGTAAGCGCCCGGGCAATCAGCCAGCCATGGCGGGTTACATCGATCTGGCTTGGGTCATCGAACAGGATGGCCCGGTTCCCGTCAATCCGATCCTCACCTGGAAAGGCCGAGGTGAAATCGCCCATCAATCGGCTCTGACAATGCACGAACAGCGCGAAGCGTGCCGACTTGTGAGCCCCAAGCCGGATCGTTGATCCTTTGGGCGCAAGGTAGGCGGGCTGGCCCCAACGCAGTTCCTCATGCAGAGGATTGGCGGCGGGCAGAGATGTCGCCGTGTCAAAGATCAGCTCTCGTAACCCCAAAACCCCCGCACGCGTGAGCGGGGGGAGGGCCTCGAATACCGCGGCGACTTGAGGATCATCAAAGGGTCTCAAACGGGTATCGCCTTTTCCATCTGGTCCACGTAGCTGTTCAACAGGTTATCCTGTTTGATGCGGCGGGTCAGCGGGGTATCTGCTGGCGTCGCGCGCATTGCAGCCAGCATTGGGCCGACACTCATGTCCGCGGATGTTGGTCGGTCCCCCAACAGGAACGAGGATTGCCAAAGATAGGCCGAGATCGCCTCGAGATCGCGTTCAACCCGGTCCAGCCGCTCAGAGAGTGAGAACCGCCCTATCCCTTGTGATGTGATCCCTTTCAGAACAGATTTTCGGATCGCATTGGACGCCGGTTTGCGGATCAGGGCGGGTATCCCGGTAAAGAAGGTTTCCCGTAGGATTGGCCATACGTCGTCATTGCCCCAGCGATCCAGAACGATATGAAAATACAGATGCTCTTCGGCCATGCGCACCAAAGCGCGGGATTGCGCCCTTTCCACATCTGTCAGGCCCTGATCGAAATCTGCGCCATTGGTTTCCAGCCAATCTCGGATCAGGTCGCTGTCGGGGATCAGACGTTCGGGCGTACGCAGCACAGGCAGTTTCTGATGCGGCATCTTTCGGGGATCCAGCATGTCAGAGCGCTGCCAATCCTGACCGGAGTGTTGCAGCATCAAAGCCGTTTTGACGCAGAATGGGCTGGCACTAAACAGGCCGAAGGCAGAAGGATAGGTGAGAAGGGTCAGCATCACTGTGCTCCGTTTTTGGCGATGCAAAATGTGTAATCGGGGCTAATGACAGTTTCTGTCATCAGGTTTAAGCTAGAATGCATCATGTCCCGTACCGCCCGATTGTTCCAATTGATGCAGGCCCTGCGTTCGGGCCCGTCGCCCAAAACCTCTGCACAACTGGCGCAGGATCTGGATGTGTCTGCCCGGACCGTCCACCGCGATATCGATGCGCTGCGTGGTCTGGGGGCTGTTATCGACGGCGAAGCGGGGTTTGGGTTTACACTGATTGAGGATGCGACACTGCCCCCGCTGGGTTTCACCGACGATGAGCTTGAGGCGCTGGTTCTGGGCCTGCGCGAAGTTCAAGTCGTTGGTGATCCGTCTTTGGCGGATGCCGCCGGTGCTGCCCTTCGAAAGCTTCAGGGCCGTTTGCCCCCGCGTCAGTCGCACCGGCTGAGCCACGCAATTCTGGCGGCTACCCGGTTTGACCGCCCCCCGGCGCCGACGATTGACGCGGCAACGTTGCGGCAGGCGGCTTGGGACGAACGCGCGGTGGAGTTTTCGTATACGGATGCAAAGGGTCAGGCTACGCTTCGGCGCGTAAATCCGCTTAGCATCGTCTACATGGACCGTTCGAACGTGTTGCTAAGCTGGTGTCATCTGAGACAGGATTTCCGTGTTTTTCGCCTGGACCGGATGCAGGATATGCGTGTGACGGATCAAAGCTTTAGACCAAACCGCGTGCCGATGCTGCGCGACGTTCTGGCCCGCATCCGCGCGGACCGGGAAGCACAAGAGCGCGAAACAGGGGTCTGAGTGCTTTGTGATTTGCTGATTTTGCGCTACCCTGGGGTTGAGCAGTGATCAGGAAAATTCGGTATGCATAAATGCGTAGGCGGCGTCATGACCGTCGCATTATGGGCATCCATGGTGCAGGCGGACACAACAGAAACAGGAAGTTGGTCGAGCGGCGATACGCTTGGTGAAGCGGTACAACTGGCTTCGGCAGATTTGGCTGTTTCGCTTCGACCCGTTCCACGCCCATCGATTGAGGCGCTGCACGTGTCGGCAGCAGCGGTCGCGCGGTTTCAGATCTGGCTGAGCGCGTTTCAGGGTCGTGCGCAACAGCAGGGAATTACGAAAGGAACGCTGTCTCAGGTGTTCTCGGACTTTACCTTTGACGAAGACATCATAGAGCGAGATCGAAATCAGGCAGAATTCTCGAAACCGATCTGGGAGTATCTTGAGTCCGCAGTTTCAGATACGCGCTTGTCTAATGGTCGTGCCGCCATGCAACGGCATCGGCAGGTGCTGAACCGGATCGAGGCCGAATATGGCGTCGAAAAAGAAGTGGTCACGGCCATTTGGGGTCTGGAAACTTCGTTTGGATCGTATCGTGGCAGCAGCCGGACGCTCAGGTCGCTGGCGACACTGGCCTTTGATGCAAGACGGGCTCAGTTCTTTGAAACGCAGTTGATTGCCGCCCTGCAGATCGTGCAGGCAGGTGATGTCAGCGCCGCAAACATGTTGGGCAGCTGGGCGGGTGCGATGGGCCACACCCAATTCATGCCGACCTCGTATCTGGATCATGCGGTCGACTTTGATGGGGATGGCCGACGTGATATCTGGTCAGACGATCCAACGGATGCATTGGCCTCGGCGGCGTCGTATCTGGCGCAACATGGCTGGACCAAGGGGCAACCCTGGGGTGTTGAGGTGCGATTGCCCGCAGATTTCGACTACGCTTCGGCCCGGCGAGACTTTACCCGGATGCCGTCCGAATGGGCCGCGCACGGTGTGTTAGGGCGCGACGGAACGCCAGTCCCTGATCACGGTCGGGCCGCGATCCTGCTTCCTGCTGGAGGGCAGGGCGTTGCGCTGATGATCTTCGACAATTTCAGCGTGATCGAGGCGTATAACGGGGCCGATGCATACGTCATAGGCATCGGGCATTTGTCCGACCGGCTTACGGGTGGCGCACCGTTTCTTTCCGACTGGCCACGTGCTGAGCGGGTGTTGAGTTTTAGCGAGCAAAAGGAACTGCAATTCCGTTTGACCGAGGCTGGGTTCGACACAAAGGGTATCGATGGGCGCACCGGGCCAAACACGATCAACGCGGTGCGGGCGTATCAATTGGCACAGGGGTTGCGGCCGGACGGGTATCCGACAGTGAGGCTATTGGATCGGCTGCGATAAGAAGGAAGTAAGCTCTGATATCGCTTAAATCTACAACGCATCACTCATTCAGACATTTACAAGCCAGGGCTGCGAAGCCTCCTGTCTATCGCCACTCACTTCGATAGACAGGAGGCAGACCCAGAGTAACAGCGGGCCGCGACACAGGCCGAGGTAATATGAGACCTGATTCGCATTCGAATACTTGAATCCAAAAGGAACTAAATCAAGTTATTTGCCGCGCGGAAAATTTTAATTTACGCGAGAATGCTTTTACTTGTTCGCATCGGACGAAAGATTTCTCGACAGCGACAATACGTTGATTCTATCTTGTTGCTTTAAAACAGTAAAATAGAATATCGAAACTAAACTGAATAAGGGACGCTTTTATGGCGTCCCTTACCTGCGTGTTTTCACGAAAGGCTTACGATGCAGCTTTCATTAGCCCCTGTGCGATGATCTCCGCCTGGGCTTCGTCCAATGACTTGTAAATCCGCACGAACATCTCGTCGATTTCCGCAGGGGTCAGGATCAGTGGCGGTGAGATGATCATCCGATCGCCGACATGGCGCATGATCAGGTTGTTGGCAAAGCATCGGTCGCGGCAGATATAGCCGACGGTGCCAGGCTCAGACGCGAATTTGGCGCGGCTGGGCTTGTCTGGTGTCAGCGCGATCGAGGCCATCATGCCGACGACCTTGGCCTCACCCACCAGCGGGTGATCGGCCAATGCCTCCCACTTTTCCTTCAGGTAAGGGGCGGCAACGTCGCGCACATGTTCAACGATCTTCTCTTCTTCAAGGATGCGCAGGTTCTCCAGCGCCACGGCAGCGGCGACCGGATGGCCGGAATAGGTGTAGCCGTGGTTGAATTCGGTACCGCCGATCACTTCGGCAATCTCGTCATTCACGATTGATCCGCCGATAGGCGCATAGCCCGAGCTGAGGCCCTTGGCGATGGTCATGATATGTGGCTTGATCCCAACGGTTTGCGAGCCAAACCAGTTTCCGGTGCGGCCAAATCCGCAGATAACCTCGTCTGCGATCAACAGGATGTCGTACTTGTCACAGATGCGTTGGACTTCCGGCCAATACGTATCCGGCGCGACGATCACGCCACCTGCGCCCTGTACGGGTTCAGCGATGAAGGCGGCGACGCGGTCTTCGCCGAGTTTCAGAATGGCCTCTTCCAGTTCACGTGCGCGGGCCAGTCCGAACTCTTCGGGCGACATGTCCCCACCTTCCGCCCACCAATTTGGCTGGTTGATGTGGTGAATGTTTGGAATCGGGATGCCACCCTGAGCGTGCATGCCTGCCATACCACCCAGCGACGCTGACCCGACCGATGAACCGTGATATGCGTTGTGGCGGCTGATGATGATGTTCTTGTCCGGCTGGCCTTTTTCAGCCCAGTAGGTGCGCACCAGACGGATATTGGTATCGTTGGCCTCGGACCCGCCCGCAGCAAAGAAAACGTGATTCAAATCGCCTGGCGCCAGCTCGGCAATTTTTGCCGCCAGCGCGATGGCCGGAACGTGGGTCGTTTTGAAAAAGGTGTTGTAGTAGGGCAGTTCACGCATCTGACGCGCGGCCACTTCAGCTAGTTCATCCCGGCCGTAACCGATATTGACGCACCACAGACCTGCCATCGCATCCAGGATCTCTTCACCTTCGCTGTCTGTCAGGTAAACCCCTTTGGCTCGGGTGATCACGCGCGCCCCTTCCTGACCCAGCGCGCCATTGGCGGAAAAAGGATGTATGTGATGGGCCGCATCCAGCGCCTGTAATTCGGCGGTCGGCATATGGTTGGTGATGGTAGACATCTGCGACTCTCCCATAAAAGCAGTTGTTGGGTACAATATGATCAAATTTTGTACTGTCAATCGAATCGATCTGTTTTAGGTCGATGAGAGGGCCTCGGATATCAGTTCCATGCCCTGTTCAATATCCTGAGCCGTGGCTTTTGCCACCTTTTCCGCGTTTCCATTGCGCAAAGCGGTGATGATGTCCTTGTGTCGATCAGGAAGGCTTTGCGTCCCAAAACGACCGCACACAACACGTAGAGATGGGCCAAACCGCAACCACAATCGTTCAGCAAGATCATTGAGAATCGGAGCGTTGGCATAGGAATATAACGTTTCATGGAACGCTTGGTTCAAACGTAAGTAACCCCCCACGTCCCCATCGGCGATCATCCGGTCCAGATTCTTGTCGATACCTTCGAGATGGTCAATATCATCCGCCTGCAAATTTGCGGTCGCGCGCCGGGAAAGCTCTGATTCAATTGATATTCTTGCGAATATCATCTGCTGAATATCGCCGGGGTTCAAAAGCGGAACACTGACGCGCCGATTGCCTTGGAACACCAAAGCTCCGTCTGAAATCAGTCGACGGATTGCCTCACGCACCGGGGTCATTCCGACACCCAGCGAATCAGTCAATCCCTGGATGGTAACGGGCTGTCCTGGGACGAGTTCGCCGAATAGGATCTGTGATCTGAGGGTTTGGTAAACCTGCTCGTGCACAGGTTGTTTACCGCTGTCGGCCAACGACAAAGATGCCTTATTTTTGATCAAATCCAATTGGTTCTTCCCATTTCGACTAACCCTGACTTGTCAGGGGACAGACCTCGTGGAACCATACGCTGGATCGAGGGAAAACGCAAAACTTGATCAAATCCAAAAAAACGGGAAAATAGCCGTACATTTGCAGGGAGAAGAAAATGACAATCAAAACGCTGACCATGACAGCGGTCATCGCATTGGGGACTTCGGCGGCCTTCGCCGAAGAGGTGCGTGTTTATAATTGGTCTGACTACATCGACGAAGAGCTGCTAAAAAAGTTTGAGGAAGGAACCGGCCTGACGCTCATCTACGACGTGTTTGACAGCAATGAGGTTCTGGAAACTAAGATGCTGGCCGGTGGGTCCGGATATGACGTGGTGGTGCCATCGGGGACATTTCTTCAGCGTCAAATTCAGGCTGGCGCGTTTCAGGAACTGGATGCAGCCAAACTTTCAAACTCCGGTAACCTTTGGGACGTTATTCAAGAGCGGACCGCAGGGTATGACCCAAACAACGCCTATTCGATTAACTACATGTGGGGCACTACGGGCATCGGCGTGAACGTCGACAAGGTGAAAGAAGCCCTGGGGGATGACGTGGCCCTGAACAGCATGGACTTGGTTCTGAAACCAGAGAACATGGAAAAGTTGGCTTCGTGTGGTGTTCATTTCCTTGATGCGCCAGCCGAAATGATACCGATGACTTTGCAGTATATTGGTGAGGACCCCGACAGCCACGATCCGGATGTGATCAAGAAGGTCGAAGACGTTCTGATAAGCGTTCGTCCGCATATCCAGAAGTTCCACAGCTCGGAATACATCAACGCGCTGGCGAATGGCGATATTTGTGTGGCCGTGGGTTGGTCAGGCGACATCCTTCAGGCGCGGGACCGCGCAGCCGAAGCTGAAAATGGTGTAAACATCGAATACCATCCGTTCGCGGAAGGCTCGTTGATGTGGTTTGACCAGATGGCGATCCCAGCGGATGCGCCGAATCCGGAAGGCGCGCATAAGTTCCTGAATTTCATTCTGGATGCCAACAACATGGCTGCTGCGTCCAATTACGTCTATTACGCGAACGGCAACAAAGCCTCGCAAGAGTTCCTTGAGGAAGACGTGATTGGCGATCCGGCAATTTACCCGGATGATGCCACTATGCAGAACCTGTACATCACGACGCCATATCCCGCGAAAACGCAGCGTGTCGTGACCCGTCTTTGGACCAAGATCAAGTCAGGTACCTGATGCGGTTAACGGCGCGGGGCGGTCGGATGACCGCCCCGTCGCACTCTTGTCCAAACTGACCAAGCGGGGGCTGCTTTGAATACTGACGTCTTTACGCCGTGGGATGACCCACAGGCGAAACCCTTGATCCAGTTCCAGAACGTGACCAAGCGCTTTGGCGAGTTCACGGCGATCGACAACCTGTCGCTGGATATTTTCGAACGTGAGTTCTTTGCTCTGCTTGGCCCGTCAGGATGCGGCAAGACAACGATGATGCGGATGCTTGCCGGATTCGAGACGCCGACCGAAGGACATATCCTGCTGGGCGGTCAGGATATCGACCCGATCCCGCCGAACAAGCGGGCTGTGAACATGATGTTCCAGTCCTATGCCCTTTTCCCCCATCTCAGCGTCTGGGAAAACATCGCTTTTGGTCTGCGCCGGGACAACATTCCCAAGCACGATCTGGAAGATCGGGTTGAAGAGATGCTGCGCCTGACCCGTCTGGAACAATTTGCCCGCCGCAAACCACACCAGATTTCGGGCGGTCAAAGGCAGCGTGTGGCACTAGCCCGTTCACTGGCCAAAGCACCTAAGCTTCTGTTGCTTGATGAACCGCTGGGTGCTTTGGACAAAAAGCTACGTCAGGATACGCAGTTTGAGTTGATGGATATTCAGGAGAAGACCGGCACCACCTTCGTCATCGTTACCCACGATCAGGAAGAGGCCATGACCGTCGCCAGCCGTGTAGCGGTGATGGATCAGGGGCAATTGATGCAGGTTGCCACCCCGGATCGGATCTATGAAAACCCTGCTTCTATTTATGTCGCTGATTTCATTGGAGATGTGAACATCATTGAAGGTCGGGCCACACCATCCGGAGAGGACGCCTATCAGATTGACTGGGCCGAAGGTCAGGCCCCTTTGACGGCTTCATCATCAACCGGATTCGCAAACGGTCAGTCCTGTCATCTGGCGATCCGCCCCGAGAAAGTGACAATCTCTGCCGAGCGACCTGCCGAAGCGGTCAACGTTGTTCAGGGCAAGGTTCATGACATTGCCTATCTGGGCAATCTGTCCACCTATCACGTCGAGTTGGCAAACGGCACAATCATCAAGGCACAGACGGCCAACACCCGCCGCATCTCGCGCCGCTCCTTCACCTGGGAAGACTCAGTCTGGCTGTCCTGGACAGCGACGGCTGCTGTTCTGCTGGCCAACTGATGCGCCGCGCCGTCCTGATCGCCATACCTTATGTCTGGCTGCTGGCACTGTTTCTGGTGCCGTTCTTCATTGTTCTGAAGATTTCGCTGTCGGATACCGCGCTAGCTATTCCGCCCTATACTCCGACGTTGGACCTGTCTGCCGGTTGGGCCGGGATCAAGGACTTCTTCAGCCAGCTGGATCTTGAGAACTATGTCTGGCTGACCGAAGATGACCTGTATTGGAAAGCCTATCTGTCCAGCGTCAAGATCGCTCTGATCTCGACCTTCTTTACCCTTCTGGTCGGCTACCCCATTGCCTATGGCATGGCCAGGGCACCCCAGGAATGGCGACCAACACTGATGATGCTGGTGATCCTGCCGTTCTGGACCTCATTTCTAATCCGGGTTTACGCGTGGATGGGTATTCTGTCGAATGAAGGGTACCTGAACCAGATTTTGCTGTGGACAGGTATCATCTCGACCCCGCTGACGATCCTGAACACCTCGACCGCTGTCTATATCGGCATCGTTTACACCTATCTGCCCTTCATGATCCTGCCCATCTATTCGGCGTTGGAACGCATGGACGGGTCGCTGATCGAGGCGGCCGAAGATTTGGGTTGTTCCCGTTTGCAAGCCTTCTGGCTCGTGACCATCCCGCTTTCCAAACCCGGCATCATCGCGGGTTGCTTCCTTGTGATGATCCCCGTGATCGGTGAGTTTGTGATTCCCTCGCTTCTGGGCGGTTCGGGTACGCTGATGATCGGCAAGGTTCTGTGGGAGGAGTTCTTCTCGAATCGTGACTGGCCGGTGGCCAGTGCTGTGGCCATCGTGTTGCTGTTGATCCTGGTGATTCCGATTGTGCTGTTCCAGCGCAACCAGCAGAAACAAGCGGAGGCCGAGGGATGAACAGACTAAGCTGGTTCAATACGGTTTCGCTGACGCTGGGCTTTGCGTTCCTGTATATCCCGATGATCATCCTGATCATTTTCAGCTTTAACGAAAGCAAACTGGTCACGGTCTGGGCCGGGTTTTCTACCAAATGGTACGGAGAGCTGCTGCAGAACGAGGCGTTTCTGGATGCCGCCTGGGTCACGATTCGGGTCGCGGTCTTTTCGTCGACACTGGCGACCATTTTAGGAACAGCCGCCGCCTATGTGCTGGTCCGCAGCGGGCGGTTCTTTGGCCGGACGTTATTTTCAGGCATGATATACGCACCGCTGGTGATGCCCGAAGTGATCACCGGCCTTTCGCTGTTGCTGCTGTTTATCGGCATCGGTCTGGATCGCGGCATTCTGACCATCGTTCTGGCTCACACGACCTTTTCTATGTGTTTCGTTTCGGTTGTTGTATCCTCGCGCCTCATCACCTTTGACCGATCACTGGAAGAAGCGGCTTTGGACCTTGGATGCTCACCCGCGCAAGCCTTCCGCCTTGTCACCCTGCCGATCATCGCACCCGCGGTGATCTCGGGCTGGTTGCTGGCCTTCACCTTGTCGTTGGACGATTTGGTGATTGCGTCCTTCACCTCGGGGCCGTCGGCAACGACCTTGCCGATCAAGATCTTCTCGGCGGTGCGCCTCGGCGTCAGTCCGGAAATCAACGCGTTGTCTACGATCATGATTGCCGTGGTGACGGTTGGGGTCATCGCAGCTTCGCTTGTGACCAAACGTGCGATGGTGCGTCAGCGGCAAGATGAATTGGCCGCAGCGCGCACCGAATGAAGCGGATATTTCCTGACTACGCTTATAGCGACGCGCCACGCGACAGCTGTTGGTGGGATGAAACGATTTCCCATCCGACCTGGCCCAAGTTTCAGGGCGACTTGAAGGTTGACGTCGCCATTATTGGCGGCGGATTTACGGGGGTTTCCGCCGCTTTACACCTGGCGGAGAACACCACGTCCGTCGCGGTGTTCGAGGCCGGTCCACCGGGATGGGGTGCGTCAGGGCGCAATGGCGGCTTCTGCTGTCTTGGTGGGTCCAAACTGAGCTCAGCGATGATGGAGCGTCGCCACGGGCGCGCCGCGGCGCGGGCCTATGCCGCAGCGGAAGAAGATGCGGTGAACTTGGTCGCCAATCTTCTTGATCAGCATGGGATAGAAGCGGACAGACATTCCAGCGGAGAAACCCGGTTGGCGCATTCGAAACACGCGATGGATGTGTTACGCAGAAATCAAGATGAGATTGGGGTGCTGCATGATGTCACTGACTTACCTGGGCTCGGTATGGGCGGTTCCTTTTTCGGTGGGTACACACATCCCGTTGGTTTTGGCCTGAACCCTCGTAAGTACTTGTTTGGAATTGCCAAAGCAGCAGAAGATTCCGGAGCGCAACTGTTTCAAAACAGTCCGGTACTGGGTATCGAAAAAGCCGAGTCAAGATTTGTGTTGAGAACCCATACTGGGCGGGTCAACGCACAAGCGGTACTGGTCTGCACCAACGGCTATTCCAGCGAAGACATCCCGGATTGGATGTCGGGGCGTTACATGCCTGCCCAGTCGACGATTATGGTCACGCGCCCGCTTAGCCATGGCGAGCAATTGGCGCAGGGATGGACTTCGGGCCAGATGTGTTACGACACGCGAAATCTTTTGCATTATTTCCGCTTGATGCCGGATGGGCGGTTTTTGTTTGGAATGCGGGGCGGGCTGCGGTCCTCTGTGCAGTCAGAAGCATCCATTCGGGCAAAGGTTCAGCGGGATTTCAAAAAGATGTTTCCGGCCTGGTCAGCGGTCGAGGCCACGCATCTCTGGTCCGGTATGGTGTGTATGTCGCGTGTGTTGACGCCCTTTGTCGGGCCAATACCCGAGCAACCGGGCGTGTTTGCGGGTTTCGCGTATCACGGAAACGGTGTTGCGATGGGAACCTACAGCGGGCGCGCCCTTGCTAGGCTTGCTCTGGGGCAGGACGCTGAATTGCCTTTGCCGATGACGCAAACACCGAAACGCTTTCCTCTAGGGCGCTGGCGTCGCGCGCTCATGCCGCCGGCCTACGCCCTGATGGCGCTTGCGGATCTAAGGTGAGGCCAAGGATTACAGAGCCGCAATTTCCAGCCTCAAGCCTTCTGCATAATCCGGCGCACCGTTTTCAGCGCGCCACAGGCAATAGGCTGCCATTCGCCAGGCGTACCAAGGTTGTAAGTGTCGATAACGGGCCGCGATTTCGGGATTCCCGTAGGCATTCAAAAACTGCTTTTCCTCGGCTTTTGTCAAAGGCGTCCCGCGGTACAGGCTTTGCATGGCCGGAGATAGAAACAGCGCCAAATCCTCGGTTGGGTCGCCATGGGCCGGGCACTGCCAGTCGATCAGAGTCAGGTTTTTCCCTGCAACCAGAATGTTCCCGGCTACGGGATCGCCATGAATCAGGCATGTCTGTTCCGCAGGCGCAACCGTTTGTACGGGTTGCCGTTCCAACAACCTGTCTCGCGCCTCAGAAGAGCAGCCTTGCAGAATACGAAGCCCGTGGGCTTTTAGATCCTCACTGCCGTTGCATCCAGCGGGAGCCGGAACGGAAAGCGTAAGGTCATGCAACCTGCGCAGCAACGAACCAACCTTGCCGGCTTCTTCCTGCCAGGGTGTTCCAGGGGCGTGGTCATAAAAGACCCAATGTGCATCCTTGTAGCGGCCTGCGGCGCGCAGCCTCGGCACGAACCCTTCTGGCCCGAGGGCCTTGAGGCATTGCGCCTCCAATCCCGCGTCGTTGCGAAACAAAGGATTGCGCAGGGCCGTGCTGTATAGCTTCAGCACTTTGTCGCCGTCGTCTTCCAGAACCTTCCAAACCTTATTGGTACGGCCACCATAAAGCGTTTCAAACCGCGGGTGTATGCTGACCAACCCTTCAATGTGGAGTTGGTCAACCAGATCGCGAGGAGGGAAAGGCTGATCGGACAGGGTTTCGTCACTTCTTTTGGCGAGTCGATTTGCCAAGCTTTGGACGGTCCTGCGCGGCAGATCAAGCACCAGTTCGGACGGCGCTTACATCGCCCGCAGAAATCACCTGGCCGCCGCTTAAGGTCAACATCACAGTGTCGCCCCCAACTTGCGCCTCAACGACGCGGTTATAGGCAGCCGCAGGTGTTTGAGACAGCAAATCTCCGCCCTTGTAGTTTTCCAGCGTCGCCGTGTAGTTTCCGGCACTCATCGGATCGCCCGACGAGGTTACGCCAGCCCACACAAACTCGGATTTTGTCGAGGGCACTGTGATCCGGTCGAGAACAGTGCCGCTTTTGTCACGGATCACCAGCTTGGTGGTGTCGGCTTGGGGATCAGGTTGGGCAAACAGTGTTTTGGGATTGCCGTCAAAATGAAACGCGGATGTTGATCGAACATCCATGCCCACCCAACCTGCAAGCTCGTTCAGGTTGACGCTGCCCAGCGTGCTGGCCAGATTCGACAAAAGACCGTTGGTCTGAACTTGTTGTTCCACCATCGAGAATTGTGCCAACTGTGATGTATATTGCGTCGAGTCCATAGGCTCCAACGGATCCTGATTCTGAGCCTGCGCCGTGAGCATCTGCAAAAATGTCTCAAAATCCGATGTGATTGCCGATGTCTGCGAGGCTGCTGTGGATTGCTGCGCCCCAGAAGTCGGCGTGGTGGTGACGGGAGTAATCATGTGTCAAAACCTCATGTCGATGCCCCGGAGCGAGCCCGGAGTTTGCGGAAGTGAAATGGTTTGAGGGTCTGGTTCGCCCTGTCGAGGTTCGAAGGCAGGTCCGTCCTCGGTCTTATCGGTGTCGGCCCCGTGCGTGCCCGCATCGGAGGATGTACCCAGATCAAGGCTAAACTCACCGTAACCCAGTTTCTGAAACTCTTCGGTAAGTACGGATAAATGGCGTCGCATAAGGTCCAGAGTTTCCGGACGTTCCGTCGTAATGGTCATATGCATTCCATCATCACGCCCATTTAAAATTATTGAAACACGCCCCAGCTCTTCGGGATTCAAAGCGATTTCCATTGCCCCGGATCCCGGGCGCGTCTGGACTGACATTGCAAGTTGACTGGCGATTGCACGGGCGATTTCAACACGGGCAGCGGTAGTTGGTGGCGTCGATTGTGGTGTTGGTTCTCGTGTTGCCTGATGCAATGGTTCGTCCTTGGTGATTGCCACGGCTTCAACGTCCTGACCGAGGGTCCCCTGTTCGTTCTCAACCATGGCTGCCATCAATTGAAGCTGCGCAACCGGAGGTGCACGATCCGGTACTGTCGGCTTGATCGGTGCAAGTGTGGCTTCTGGCCAAGGTGCTTTCTTGCCGCTGTTTGAGGCTGTTCCGTTTTCCAGCATGGCCACTTTGCCTTCAGGCATGGTCACGTCCTTCACCGACAAACCATTTTCAGCAACTTTTGTTGGTTGAACCTGTCGGGCGATTACAGCCTGCAATTGTCCTTCCACTGGTCGCACAACGATGGGCACGTGCGGGTCGGTGTGAGTGTCTGGATCAACAGGTATCGAAGCAAGCGCCTGTTCCGGCGCAGCGTTGGCGAATAAACTTGGAAGACCGGGTTGCGCGGACGCAGTTGGGTTCGATTCTCCTTCAGGCATTTGCACTACGCCCCCATGCGTGGGGAGATCGGCGGGATTGCTGGCCAGTTTCGAAAGAGAAAGCGGTTCGGCCATCGGGGCCGCTTCGAGTGAATCAACATCTACAATCTCGGTTTCAGCACCCGTGTCCTCAATCTCGGGGGCTGTGGCGGACAGTTGGGCATCGGGTTGATCCTTGGCGTTCTCCTCCTGTTTCAGGATATCTTCAAAGCTTGTTCCATCGCTTGCCTGCTCCGCCTCGTGTCGGGATGACGCGGGTTTCGCAGTGGCTGTTGATGGTGTGGTGGCCAGCATAAGTGGGTTGGGCATTTTGCTCCGGCTCCGTGTGGTTGTCCGGAACTCTGCCCGCAGGAAGTTACGTTTATTTTAACCGCTTTCGCCTTTGATCAGGAAAGTTCGAAGCAAATTTCGGAGAATTCCATGCAGATTCCCACCAATCCACAAGGGGGGCAAATACCCCCAACGCCTACCCGCCTAAAAGATGCCGCTGTTGAATTGGAGGCTGCGTTCTTAAGCGAAATGTTGAAATCTGCCGGGCTGGGAAAGACCCGCCAAAGCTTCGGGGGTGGTGCAGGCGAAGACCAGTTTTCGTCGCTTCTTATTCAGCATCAGGCGCAACAGTTAGCTCGGTCCGGGGGGGGGTGGGGCTGTCTGAAATTCTGCTGAAGTCACTGATGGAGAAAGCCAATGACATCTGAGGCGAACATAACGCTGATCAAGTCCCTGGAAGAGGTTCTGGATCTTGAGCGTGCGGCGCTTGTACAGGGCGACCTAGATCGTCTGACGCATATGGTTCCGGAAAAAGAGAAACTGATCGGCGCGATCAACGATCTTCAGGTGATGGACAGCGAGGCGTTGATTCGGGTTCAGCAGAAGGTCGAGCGCAATCAGGTATTGTTAAACAGTGCGGCCGACGGCATCCGCGCCGTGGCCAGCCGCATGGCAGAACTACGTCGGGTTCGGCAGGAATTCAGTACCTATGGCGCGGACGGACAGCGAAGTGTATTTGCCGTGCGCAGCAATGTGAAGCTGGAAAAAAGAGCATAGCCAGGAGTTTGATTCAAATACGAAGTTTCCGGTTCGGGTGTTTTAGCACTCCGTTAGGGGATCTGGTTCCAGAGTGGTGGCGCACCTGGAAACAGCAGGTGGCGCGAACTGCCAAGCGGCGCATCGCACAGGTCAGAAAGACACCAATGCCCGCAGATCGTGTGGGTTGAACATGGGCGAAAACGACCCGAACGAAAAGGATGAAACTATGTCCAGTATTCTGACAAACAACGGCGCGATGGTTGCGCTGCAAACACTGAAGTCGGTGAACAAGAACCTGGCGATGACGCAGAACGCGATTTCGACTGGTAAGGATGTCGCGACGGCCAAGGACAACTCGGCGGTTTGGGCGATCTCCAAAGTGATGGAATCGGATGTCAAAGGCTTCAATGCCATCAAGGACAGCCTGGCGCTGGGTGAATCGACGGTTGCTGTGTCTCGGAACGCGTCGGAAACCGTGACCGATTTGCTGACCCAGATGAAAGAAAAGATCGTTGCGGCGCAGGAAGACAACGTTGACCGCGGCAAAATCAACGACGACGTGACTGCCCTGAAAGGTCAGATCAACTCGGTCGTCAGTGCGGCGCAGTTCAACGGTCTGAATCTGGTGGACGAGTCCGCAGGTTCTGCCTCGATCCTCGCTTCTCTGGATCGGGACAACCTTGGCAACGTCACGGCATCATCAATCACCGTGACCGGACAAGACTTGTCTACCGGTGGTTACACTGCGGCTCAGGTCTTTGACGGTTCGACCGGAGCGTCGACTGGCAACGACCGTGTAGGCGCGACCATCGATAACGGTGCGACATCGGCAACGGCGCTTGTTACGGATGAATCCAGCGGGGCCTTCGCAGCGGGAGACAAGGTAGTTGTCGCAATTGACGATCAGGTTGTGTCGTACACAGTGTCCGCAGCCCATGCAGCAGCGACCACGACGGGCGATCTGGTTGCCGTAGGGCTGAAGGCAAAGATCGAGGAGTTGGGGATTACCGGCCTGACCGTTGACTACGATTCCGGCACTCAAGGCACCCTGTCTGTCACCAATGCGACCGGCGACGACATCTCGTTCTCGGCTCAGTATGTGAACGCTGGCTCGGGTGGTCTGGGTGCTTTGACCGGTATTGACGTCTCGACCGGCGCTGGCGCAACCGCCGCTTTGGCAACGATCGAAACGCTGATCGACACCTCGATTGACGCATCGGCTGCTTTCGGGTCGTCGCAGGGCCGGATCGAGACCCAGAAAGAGTTCATCTCGAACCTGGCTGACTCGTTCAAATCAGGTATCGGCTCACTGGTGGATGCCGACATGGAAGAGACCTCGGCGCGTCTGCAGGCGCTGCAGGCGCTGCAGGCGCTGCATGTACAGCAGCAGCTGGCAACCCAGTCGCTGTCGATCGCCAATCAGGCACCGCAGTCAATCCTGTCGCTGTTCCGCTAAATCACAAAGCTGGTCGGGGCATGGTTTTCGTGCCCCGGCCTTGACCGCCTGACAACGGCCTTTTGGAAGGATTTCAAGTGACACCGCAAACGCTAGCCCAGCGCCCCTATGCGCAATCCGCCGCGCCCACCCGAACACCTCGCGATACGGAATATGAAGCGATTTCCAGAATCACGCGACGGCTCAAAGCGGCAACGGCCCAAAAAGCAACTGACTTCTCGGGATTCGTTCAGGCTGTGCATGAAAACCGTCGTCTTTGGGGTGTGCTGGCAACGGGCGTTGTAGATTCCGCCAATGCCCTTCCGAACGACCTGCGGGCACGTATCTTTTATCTTGCCGAGTTTACAGAACAACACAGCAGCCGCATTTTGCGTGACGGTGCCGCTGTTGAACCGCTGTTGGAAATCAACACTGCAGTGCTGCGCGGCTTGCGTCAGATGGGGGCAAGCTGATGAGTGGTCTGGTCCTGAAACTTGCCCCAAAAGAAAGGGTTTTGATAAACGGCGTGGTGATCGAAAACGGAGATCGCAGAAGCAGGTTTTCCATAATGACACCGCAAGCCAACGTTCTGCGGTTGCGGGATGCGATCCATCCTGACGAAGCCAATACACCGGTAAGGCGGGTCTGCTACGCTGCGCAGCTTGTCCTGTCGGGTGACTTGGAACCAGGGCAGGCACGCCAACAACTGCTGCGCCGGGTCGAAGAGCTGAGTCAGGTCTTCACCGATACAGACAGCCGCCGAGTTCTGTCTGAGGCCACGGATGCTTTGGTGGCAGAACATTACTACAAATGCCTTAAATCTCTGCGCTCACTTCTGCCGCGAGAGGAACGGTTGATGGCCTATCAGCAATGATTTTCCAACCTGTCATTTCAACCGGCGGGATCGTGGGCTGGCGATTTCTGCAGCGAACCTATGAGGGGCAGTTTCAAAGTTATTCATCGTCGGCAGTGAATGAGAGAGAGACGAAGTATTTTCTGGAGAACATCGGCAAAGTTCAATCCGCCGAACAACTGGTTTCAGATCGCAGATTGTTGCAGGTCGCTTTGGGCGCATTTGGGTTGGAAGGCGATTTGGACAACCGGTTTTTTACCCAGAAGATCCTGGAAGACGGCACGCAGTCCAATGACGCCTTGTCCAATCGTCTGGCGGACAAACGGTATCGCGAGTTCTCTGACGCGTTCGGGTTTGGACCTGGGGCCGTCAGGAAAACAGCGCTGAAAACCAACATGGAAGAGATTGCCCAGGCCAATCTGACCGCGCGTTTTGAAATCGCTGTTGGCGGCTCGGATGAAACGATGCGTATCTCGCTTTACGCACAGCGGGAGCTTGCGGAATTGGCGAACAGTGCCTCGAGCGCAGATACCAAGTGGTTAGATCTGATGGGGCTTCCGCCCCTGCGTAGCATGATGGAAACGGCGCTTGGTTTGCCCTCGTCGTTTGCTCAACTGGATATCGATAAACAACTTATCGAATTCAAAGACAGGATGTTTCAGCTGACCGGGTCGGCGGATCTGGCACAGTTTTCAGATCAGGATGCCATCGAAAAACTAACCGATACATACCTTGCCAGAAGCCAGATCGCCCAACTGCAGAACACAGTCTCACCGGCGCAAACTGCGTTGATCTTGCTTGGAGCTATTTGAAACGTAAGCAGCCTGCATGTTGCCGGTTACGGGCGGCTCTAAATTCTGGATGGATGACGTGCCTTTGGTCAATCAAGGACCTCATCTGTCCAATATCTCGTCCGCTTCGGTGCGCAAAGCAAATGAAACAACGGGTTTAGACACATTGTGCAGCTCGACCGCGCCTAAAGGCAGGGCATTGGAGCAGGCCGGTTCGATGTCTTCAGACACGACAATCCGATGCCCCTTGGTCTTCCCAAACTCTCCAAGGCGCGCGGCAATATTAGCGGCCTGACCAATGACTGTGAAATCAAGGCGCTCTTGAGAACCCACATTGCCATAGGTCACACGCCCATACGCAACCCCGATCGAACAGTCGCAATGCACATCTGTTCCGCCTTTGCGCAGTTCCCCCAGAGTTTCCACGATTTGAATTGCCGAACGTTGGGCGTTCTTGCGGGCTGTAGTGGCATTCTCACCTGACGCAGGGAAAACGGCCAATACAGCGTCGCCAATAAACTTCAAAACTTCCCCATCATTGTCATGAACGATGCCCGAGACCGTTTCAAAAAACGCGTTCAGCACCTGGATATAGTCGTGACGCCCCAATTTCTCTTCAAGACTTGTCGAATTGCGGAGGTCGCAGAACATGATCGCAGCATCAATCTCATCCCCATCTCCGCGGCGGATTTCACCCCCAAGCACACGTGCGCCCGTGCGTTTTCCCACGTAAGTTTCCAGTAAAACCTGCGCGTTTTCACGCTGCATGAACACTTCGTAGTACCGCGCGATAACCGATGAACACTCGAATACAAGCCCCAGGTTTTCGGTGGTGAACCCATCCGGGTGATCGCAGGTCAGGGTCAGAACATTGGTGCGTCCATCGGAAAAGGGCAGCGGCATTGCGACGTAGTCGGTCGCACCCTTGGCCCGTAAATCCTCGATGATCGGGAAGCTGTTTTGCGGGTTGTCTTCGTTCAGCCTTTGCCGCACGCCGCCCAATCCGTTCGAAACGTGCCGCAGCGGGCTGTTGATGAAGGCTGGGTGATCGTGGATTTCGTAAGTCGGAGCGTGGGTCAGAATCTCGCCTTCATCCTTTTCCCAGATATAGTGTTTGCCCGCGATCAGAGGGTGTAGGGACCAGACCAGAATACTCAGGCGTTGGATGGCGATACCATGCTCCAGCATCTTTTCGGCCAGTGCTTTGGTAAAGGTTTCTGGTGTTGTCGCTGTTGACGCACCACGCATAAGCCAGTCGATCAGCGGTCCGCTGATATTGCCGTCATCAGGCGCGCGCAGGCGATTGTCGCCCAGATCAATTCGGGTGTAGGCATTCGGCAGAAACCCGATGCAGCCTTGAATGGCTTTGCTTTCCGGCAGGGCGTCTTCATAGGCCCAGACAGAGCTTGCCAGTGTTTCGCCGGGCAGGCTGATGTCGTGATAAGTGGCGGTGCCCTTGAACGGACAAAAGGTTTGAAGGGCGGTCTCTGAACTCAGATCAACGCAAATATCCTCACGCGGGACATAAATCGTGGGCGGAAGGCGCGTTTCATACATCACCTTGGCGTCGGTGCTTTCTGCCAAAAGGACGTCATCGCGGTAAATGGCTATTTTGCCGGCGAGTGGCTCAACCGAAATTCCATATCCATTCGTTTTTTTTGGTGCGGCGTGGACGTTCATAAGCGACCTCCCTTGCCTTCAATGTTTTCAGAATGGGCGTTCGCATCCAACATTCCAAGAGGCTGCAACGAGAATTTACCGCACGCGAGCGAGGAGCCGGGTAGTTAGATCATCTGAATGACGTCTTTTTCGATCGACAGCATATAGCCTTTTTTTGCGATATTCTTGACCAATAATTCGCTGACCATTTGATTTCCAAGCGCATCGCGCAACCGTTTGATCCGCGTCGCGCCCGCGGCTTCGTCGCAATCGGCGGCATTGCGACCGGAAATCATGCCCTCGATCTGGGCACCGGACAGAACCTCGTCATCAAGCCGGGATTCCGCCAGAACGGACAGGGTTTCCATGGCTGCGGGTGTCAGCTTGAAATCCATGTTGTTGAGGTAGACTGTGTTTTCCTCGCGGCTGATCAGCAGGGACGTCACCTGAATGCCGGTGCGTTCGATCTGTGCCATGCGGCGGTTCAGCAGCACCAGCATAACCAGAAACACCAGCGCCGAAATCATCATCGCACTGGCAAAAACCAGCAGCACATAAATGACCATCCGATAGCTGGACAAGGTGTCGGCAAAGGCGGTGCCGGACTGGGCCAGAATCTCAAGCAACCGGATTTCTGTTTGCGAGGTCAGGTCGGCCTCGACAAACAGCCGCTCGACCCGCGCGTTGAACGCGTTGGCGTCCGGCAGGGTCCAGAAAAGGAAAACGGCAGCGGTGATCAGAATAACGACGATGGCGGCTATGCCCAGCACAACCAGCCGGACACCCGACCGGCGCGCATCAGAAACGGAGATAGAATTGTCCGGCATTGCCTTTCCTCTGATCCAACCCTTCCGGTCCAAAAATGGACTGAACCTCAAGCAGGGTCCAGCCTGACGCGCTCAGGCGCTGGGCGATTTCTGTTCGGGCCTTGCCCTTATCGCAGGCCGAGACCTGAATGACCCCATAATGCAGACGCAGCGGGTTGTCTTTCTTGGCCTTGTAATCCGCATAGCAATCCGCCGCAGACGCGGCAGAGCCAAGCGATATCAGGGCTGCAAAGGTCAGAGAAGGTATGATCTGTTTCATAGGCCGCATCCTGCGCATGAGTTGCCGCGATATTCAATAACCCAAGGGGTTTGCGGGTTCTGATATCCGATAACACCGGGCCGTTATTGCTTGTCTGGACCGCTCGCCCCCAGTGTCAGGGCAATCAGAACGCGGTCTGTCACACGGTCGCCCATACAATCAGAAGGACACGCATCATGCACAAGAAATTCATCGCTCTGATCATTGCGACCGCTGTTGCAATAACCGGCGTCTCGGCCTCTCAGGCGAAGGCGGCAGATGCCAAGGACATTCTGGGTGGTCTGGCGGCCATCGCAATTATCGGCGCCGGAGTTCACTACTATAACAAGGAAAAGAACAAGGATCGGGCAACACGTCATCAGACGTATAATCCGGAACCTTACAAGCCGCAGCCGGTGCGTCCGTTGCCGCCGCGCGTGGCGCGATACGATCTGCCCCAGCGCTGCCTTCGTACATTCAACGGGTATTCACAGGATCATTTGTTGCTGGGTCCGAATTGCCTCAAGAAACACTACAAACATGCCAATAGCCTGCCGAAAGAGTGCAAGGTTGGTTTCTGGAACGGCAAAAAGGTCAAGCGGGCGTATGAACCTGCGTGCCTGCGCCAGAAAGGATACCGCGTCGTTTATCAGTAACATCGGCTGAGCAGGAGCGGTGCCAAAGAAGCGCCGCGAGAAAGAGGGGGGTGTGGGCCGCCCTCTCTTTTTTCTTGCGGTGTCGCGTGAAAAACGTTTTTCCAGTGCAATGACAATGCCGAATTTCGAACTTGAGCAGGCGCTGCAGCAGCGGGGCCATATCCGTATCGCCGGAGTGGATGAGGTCGGGCGCGGTCCGCTGGCAGGGCCGGTTGTGGCCGCTGCCGCGATTCTGAACCCGCATGATATTCCCGAGGGGTTGAATGACTCCAAGAAGCTGACCGCCAAACGTCGGGCCGCACTGGACGCAGAGATTCGCAGCAGCGCCGAATTCGCCGTGGCCGAAGCCACGGTTGCCGAGATTGACGAGATGAACATCCTGCGGGCCTCGCATCTGGCGATGGTGCGCGCGGTCGAGGCACTGTCACCGGCCCCAGATTTCCTGCTGATCGACGGCAACATGATTCCGCGTGGCATGAAAATCCCGGCGCAGGCCGTTGTGAAGGGGGATGCCCGTTCGGTGTCGATTGCAGCCGCTTCGATCCTTGCGAAAAACTGGCGCGATCAGGTGATGGTGGATTTGGCGCAACAGCATCCGGGTTATGGATGGGAAACCAACGCCGGGTATCCGTCTAAAAAACACAAAGAAGCCCTGCAGAATCTTGGCGTGACCCCACACCATAGACGTTCGTTCAAGCCGGTGCACAATATCTTGTATCAAGAGTAAATCGCAAGTCGCTGATTCAAAAAAGAAATTGACGGCGAATCGTCTTTGACTCATCCTTGTCTCAACCAAATGAGCGCAAAAGCGCCGTGGATACTTGAGGCAGTGATATGACAACGACCACCAAAAAGAGCGCAAAAGCGCTCCCTTTAAACACGATTCTATCCGGGGACTGCATCGATGTGATGAACAGTCTGCCCGAGGCGTCGGTTGACCTGATTTTCGCCGATCCGCCCTATAATCTGCAGCTGAAAGGTCAGTTGCATCGCCCCGACAACAGCCAGGTGGATGCGGTTGATGATCACTGGGATCAGTTTTCCAGCTTTGGGGCTTATGACCAGTTCACCCGCGCGTGGTTGAAGGCGGCGCACCGTCTGCTTAAGCCGAACGGCGCGATCTGGGTGATCGGCTCTTACCACAACATATTCCGGGTCGGTTCGGCATTGCAGGATGCAGGATATTGGATTCTGAACGACGTTGTGTGGCGCAAATCGAACCCAATGCCGAATTTCCGGGGCAAGCGCTTTACCAACGCGCATGAGACGATGATCTGGGCCAGTAAACGCGAAGGCGCGAAATACACGTTCAATTACGAGGCTCTGAAAGCGCTGAACGAAGGCGTGCAGATGCGCAGCGACTGGGTGCTGCCGATCTGCACCGGGCATGAGCGTCTAAAGGACGAAAACGGCGACAAGGCGCATCCGACACAAAAGCCGGAATCGCTGCTGCACCGCGTGTTGATTGGCTCGACCAATCCGGGCGATGTGATTTTAGACCCGTTCTTTGGCACCGGAACCACTGGGGCTGTCGCCAAGATGCTGGGCCGAGAATTCATCGGGATCGAGCGCGAAGATAGCTATCGCAAGGTTGCCGAGAAACGCATCGCCAAGGTCCGTAAGTTCGACCGCGAGGCGCTGGAGGTCAGCGCCAGCAAACGCGCCGAGCCGCGCGTACCCTTTGGCCAGCTGGTCGAGCGTGGGATGCTGCGCCCGGGCGAAGAGCTGTATTCCATGAATCAGCGCCACAAGGCCAAAGTACGCGCCGATGGCACGCTGGTTGGGCAGAATGTCAAAGGCTCGATCCATCAGGTGGGCGCGCATCTGGAAAACGCGCCGTCCTGTAACGGCTGGACATATTGGTGCTTCAAGCGTGATGGGAAAACTGTGCCCATCGACGTGCTGCGCCAGCAGATCCGGGCCGAGATGAATTGATTTCACGAACACCGCCGGTGCCTGTGGCCTGACACAAGGCACTAAGCCTTGCCCCGCCGATCCTACGGCGGGGTCTTTTGTTTTGGCATCAACAGTGATTGCATGACGATAACCCTGACACTGCAAGAAAGATCACGGCCATGACCGAGACGACCGCGCAGCCCCGCCGCAGCCTGTTTTTCACGCAACCCGACACGTTCGATCTGGACAACAAGTACACCGAGGCCGCGTTAGAGCGGCACAAGCGGGAAGGGTTGGAACTGGCCGTGCGCGCGCGCTGGGTTGCGATGGCGTTGACCGGGGTGCTGTTGATTTTTCTGAACCCGCAATGGGACGTGCTCTGGTATCATTTCATCCTGCTGTTGATCTGTGGCAACGGATGGCTGATCCGTCGTGCCGGTCGAGTAGGGCAATCCCGGGCCGAGCTGTTTTTGATTTTTGTCGATTTGCTGATCATGACGCTTGGGATGATCGTGCCTAACCCGTTCAGCGATGATGTTCGTCCGCTGGCGATGCAATATCGGTTCGACAACTTCCAGTATTTCTTCATCATTCTGGCAGCCGGGACTCTGGCTTATTCCTGGCGGACGGTCATTGCCATCGGATCCTGGACCGCGATGATGTGGACGGCGGGTTGGATCATTGCCTGGTGGGTGGCAACCCCTATTCCGGGAATCAGCGAAAGCGTTGCCGAGGCCTTGCAGGGCTATCCGGATGTGGCCGAATTGCTGGATCCCAACAGTTTCATGGCCCCTCAACGCATCCAGCAAGTGATCGTGTTCGTCATGGTGGCGGTGACTCTGGGCATTTCGATGCGGCGACTGAACCAACTGGTGATGAACAATGCGGGATTGGAACGGGAACGGGCCAACCTGTCGCGGTATTTTTCGCCCAATGTGGTGGATGAACTCAGCCAGAACGACGAGCCACTGAAACAAGTTCGTAAAGAGAACGTGGCGGTCTTGTTCATCGACATCGTCGGTTTCACCAAATACGCCGCCGGGCGTGATCCCTATGAGGTGATCGAGGTGCTGCGAGGTTTCCACGCCCGTATGGAGACCGAGGTGTTCCGGCACCACGGTACGTTGGACAAGTATCTGGGCGACGGTTTGATGGCGACCTTTGGTACGCCGGTGCCAACGCCCCTGGATGCGAGCAATGCCTTGGGCTGCGCGCGTGCGATGATAAAGGTGATCGACCGCTGGAATCTGGATCGTCGGCGTGCCGGTGAACCTGAAATCCATGTCGGGATCGGGGTGCATTACGGTTCGGTCGTTTTAGGGGACATTGGTGCAAACCGGTTGGAATTTGCTGTGATTGGTGATGCGGTCAATGTTGCGGCAAAATTAGAGGCGCTGACGCGCGAGTTTCAGGCGAATATCGTTGTCAGCGATGCTGTGCGGGAACGGGTTGCTGAAGAAAACCCTACGGCGCCAGATGCGATGGACGGTTTCATTGCCCATCCCAACCAACCTGTCCGCGGGGTAGAGGCTCCGATGAATATCTGGGTGATGAAAGACTGAGGGCCTCCCGCCCATCAGATCAGCATCGAAGATGCCGTCCTGACAGTTGGGCCAGGCAGCGCGCTGGTGCGCGCTGCGGTCACGCTTTGGGCATCGGGTTCAAAGCCTTGTTGTAGGAATGCCAGTCAGTGACCTCAGGGTAGTAGTGGCGTCGCCATTCCCGGACACGTGGGTTCATCACCCGCCGCCACAGTGGAGGGATCATCGCCGCAACGGTCATCACCGGATAGCCGTACGGCAATTGTGGGGCCGAGTCTGGGGTATGATGTTGCAGCAGCGGAAATCGACGGTTGGGTTTGTAGTGATGGTCGGAATGGCGCTGAAGATTGATCAGCAACCAGTTTGATGCCTTATGTGCCGCATTCCAGGAATGACGCGGCAAGACATGTTCATACCGCCCATCGCCCTGGTGTTTTCGGGTCAGGCCGTAATGTTCGACGTAGTTGACCAGTTCAAGCTGCCAGATCGCGACACCGGCTTGCAGCAGAAACAGGGCCAGGCCAGACCAGCCTCCGATCAGTACTGCCAGCGCCAGCATTGCGCCTTGCAGGGTCCAGTATCGCCAAAACGGGTTGGCACGATCCGTCCAGGGACAGTCTTTGCGCGCCAGTTTATCGCGCTCGGCGTTGAAGGCCGAGACCAGGCATTGCCATAATACGCGTGGATAAAAGCGGTGGAACCCTTCGTTGTACCGGGCCGTCACCGGATCGCGCGGGGTGCCCACGTAACGGTGATGGACCAGCAGATGTTCGGACCTGAAATGAGAATACAGAACCATGGCGAGAAGGATATCGCCCAGCCAGCGCTCGCCCCGGCTTTTCTGATGCATAAGCTCATGGCTGTAGTTGATTCCGATTGTGCCTGACAGGACGCCCATACCGAAGAACAGGCCAATCTTTGCGGGCATCGACAGGTGGTTGGTGTGGGTTGCATACCAGATCAGGCCAAAGAGCGTCAGGAATTGAAGCGGCACCCAGAGTTTGGTCAGCAGGATGTACCACTGAAGCATATCGTCGGTTGTATCCGGATCCGCATTCTGCTCGTTCAGGCCGGTGATCCGGTCCAGAACCGCAAACGCCCACCAGGTCGAAAGGGGGATCAACAGGACCCACCATCCCCCGGCAAATGCTGTGAACCAGATCAACGGGATCAACAACAGAGACACCCAGAAAGGGGATGCGGATTGCCAGCGGGACAATGTGCCTGTTGCGATCATCTTCTCTGCTCCGAATTTTCGGGCATAGCCTAGCCGCGACCCGAAAGAATGCACAGCGATCTCATTGTTCTCTCCACAGATCGTAGGCTTTGCGCATCACCGTCGGCAGGTCGCTGGGTTTGAAACTGTGCTTGTCCAGCACTGTCAGGTGTTGGGGGATGCTTTGATCTTCGATATCGGCGGCCCAAACTCTGAGGATCAAATGGAAATGCGTAAAGGTGTGGCGCACCTCGGCCGGCAGGATCGTCCACTGTGCCGGGAAGGGCGCGCGTTCGGATGGGTCATCGTTCCACTGTGATCCGGGCCAGCCCAGCATTCCGCCCAGCAGACCTTTGTCCGGTCTGCGTTCCAGCACCATGGCCCCGTCTGCCCTGCGTGCAATATAGACGTGGCCAAGGCGGGTGGGTTTGGGCTTTTTCGGCGTCTTTCGGGGAAGATCCGCCATGGTTCCCGCGATGCGGGCCTGACAGGGGTCACGCAACGGACATATGCCGCAGGCCGGAGATTTGGGGCTGCAGATCGTGGCCCCCAGATCCATAACCGCCTGAGCATAATCTCCAGGGCGGGTGGACGGCGTCAGAGCCTCGGCCTTTTCTTTCAGCAACGGTTTGGACCCAGGCAAAGGGTCGTGAATGTCATAAAAGCGGGCCATAACCCGTTCGACATTGCCATCCAGAACCGTTTCGGGCTGATCAAACGCAATGGCCGAGATCGCCGCAGCGGTATAGGGGCCGATGCCGGGCAGTTCCAGCAAAGCGCTATAGGTGTTAGGGAACTGGCCATCGTGGTCTTGCGCAACTGCACGGGCGCATTTCAGCAGATTGCGGGCGCGCGCATAGTATCCAAGACCGGCCCATTCCCCCATCACGTGTTCATCCTGCGCGGCGGCCAGCGTTTGAATTGTTGGCCAGCGTGTTGTGAAGCGCAGGAAATAGTCGCGTACGGCGGCAACAGTGGTTTGCTGCAACATAACCTCGGACAACCAGACCTGATAGGGGTCAGGGCGTACACCTACGGCCCGATCTACGGGGCCGACGCGCCATGGCATGTCGCGGGCGTGGCGGTCGTACCACTCCAAAAGCGCGGCGCTGACGGTGAATTCAGGGGAATCACGCAAGTTTTATTCATCTCCTTGTCGGGTTTCGCTGGCACCCGATGGTCTGCCTATTACAATAGCGGTGTAAGAGTGGGAAACCAGATGCAACGCAGACGTTCCTCGACCCGCGGGTTCAAACGCACCGCGTCCTTGCTGAACGATCAGATCCGGCGCGCCGGTGAAAGCCGGGGCTTTGCCGTGTCGCGGTTGTTGACTCATTGGGCCGAGATTGTGGGTCAGGACACCGCTGCCATCGCTCGCCCGGTCAATGTAGGTTATGGCAAGGGCGGCTTTGGTGCGACCCTGACCGTGTTGACCACAGGTCCGCAGGCACCGATGCTGGAAATGCAGAAAGAGCAACTGCGCGGCAAGGTAAACGCGGTTTACGGATACAACGCCATCAGCCGGGTTCGCATCACCCAGACCGCTCCGACCGGATTTGCCGAGGGGCAGGCCAGTTTCGACCACAAACCGAAGCAAGCAAAACCCGAGATTGCACCTGACGTTGTTGCCGAGGCTGACAAAGTGTCACGCGACGTGAATGATGAAGATTTGCGCGCGGCCCTTGAACGTCTGGGGCGCAACGTTCTATCCAAACAGAAACGCTGAGAAAGGGCTGAGAATGAGCCGTATTGCAACCGTAATCTGTGCGGCCGTCGCCGTAGCCGCAGGCGGCTATTGGCTGTCGCTGTCAAATTCCAATTCGTCCAACTTGCTGGTGAGTACTGCCGAGGCGCAAGAGGCGGATATTGATACCTCGACCATCATCGAAATGGTGCAGGGGGCTGAGGACGCGCCGGTCGAGATCATCGAATATGCCTCGTACACCTGTCCGCATTGCGCGACTTTCCATCAGAGCGCGTATAAGCAGCTCAAGAAAGACTTCATCGATACCGGAAAGGTCAAGTTCACCTATCGTGAAGTGTATTTTGACCGCTACGGCCTGTGGGCATCGATGGTTGCCCGCTGCGCCGGACCCGAAAAATTCTTTGGCATTACCGACGTAATCTATCAGAAACAGTCCGAATGGACACGCGCGGGCGGACCGGCCGAGATCGTTGATGAATTGCGTAAGATTGGTCGTTTGGCCGGTGTCGATGGCGACCAGCTTGAAGCATGTCTGCAAGATGGCACCAAGGCACGCACGCTGGCCGCATGGTATCAGGAAAACGCTGAACGTGATGGTATTCAGGCAACCCCTTCCTTCATTGTGAACGGCAAGAAGGTCGACAATCAGCCCTACGCGGATTTCAAAAAGCTGATCGAAGCCGAGCTTGGCAGCTAATTCTTTACCGGTCGGCCTTATGTGGGTCGACCGGACCTATTTTGGCGATGGCGCTGCGTGCAGCAGCATCTCTTTTACCCTATCGCCTTCCGGTATCTGAAGCCGGACCGGTAGAGTGATCACTTTGTTACGGAAAGCTGCCGGCAGGCGTACGGCGTCTTTCTCGGTCGTGATCATCTGAGCTCCCAGCTGCCGTGCTTCGTTTTCCAGCCGTGTCATCAGGGCCTGGGTCAGGGGTTGGTGATCGTCCAGTGCTTCGGCCCGCACCAGATCGACGCCCAGACGGCGCAGGGTCTGAAAGAACTTTTCCGGGTGCCCGATACCCGCAAAGGCCAGCGCCTGCGTTCCCGCCCAGTCCATACCGGTTTGCAATGGTTCGATGGCCCCGGTGACATGAGGAATCGTCAGTTGGTCTTTATATTGTTCGGCAAAGACCGTTTGCGCGGTCTCGTCGCCAAGTGACAAAACCAGATCGGCGCGTTGCAGGCCGACGCTTACGGGTTCACGCAAGGGGCCAGCGGGTAGGCACAGGCCGTTTCCAAACCCGCGCTGCGCATCGACAACGATGACCGAGAAATCCTTGGCGACGGATGGGTTTTGAAACCCGTCATCCAGAACGATCACCGTCGCGCCCGCTGCTGCAGCCGCACGGGCGCCTGCTGCCCGGTCCTTGGCCACCCAGACTTCGCCGAACATTGCCAACAGCAGCGGCTCATCTCCAACCTCGGCGGCTGTGTGTTTGGCCGGATCGACCTGCACCGGGCCTTCCAAAGACCCCCCATGTCCGCGTGTGACAACATGCGGTTCGTGCCATGCACTCCTGAGCTGTTCTAGGGTCCAGATCACGGTGGGTGTTTTGCCGGTCCCACCGGCATTGAGGTTGCCGATGCAGATCACCGGTACACCCGGCTTATCCCCGGTTTCCGAGGCGACCCTGCGGGCTGTCACCGCCGCATAAAGATGCCCAAGTGGCGCCAGCAGACGCGCCCTCAGGTCCGGTTGATCCGGCGAGGTGTTCCAGAAGTCAGGTTCCCGCATGTTCCGCACTCCGCTGATCCAGAATATCCTGAACCATTTCGATCAGGGCATCCGCCTGCGGTGCGCCTTCGGTTATCATCCGCCATCCTGCCAGTGCCATATCAGCAGCAAGATCCGGCGCGAGGAGCTGTACAAGGGCATCGCCCAGCTCGGTTGCCGTCTTGACCTCTTTGGCAGCACCCGCCTGCCGTATCTGAGAATACAAGGCGTCATGGCGATGTACAAACGGTCCGTGAATGATAGCAGATCCCAACGCAATCGATTCGGACGGATCACGCCCACCCGCTCCGCGCTCCAACGAACTGGCCAAGAAGGTCACGGAGGATACGCGGTACCACAGCCCCAGATTTTCGGGGTCGGCGGTCAGAACCACCTGCGTGGTGTCTTCGATCAGACCGCCGTCGTCCCAATTGGCACATCGCAAGTCCATCGATTCCAGACGCCGTTTCAGTGGCCCAGCTTCCAATTCGTCAGCCACGTGCAGCACCAGCACCAATCGGTGCAGCATTCGAAGCGCCTGCCGGTGGGCCGTCAGAACCGAGATAAACTCCTTGTCCTGAACCCATGCTGCCAGCCAGACCGGACGCCCGGCAAGGGTGTGGTTGGTCTCGATCAGCTCATCTTCGGGCCAGGGCCGGGGGTTGGGGCTGATGCGCAAAGGGGGCGAATCGTGGACTTTGGAGGAGTGAATGCCAAGGCGGCGAATCTGGCGGGCTGTTTCTGGCGATGCCGTCATGATTTTGTGGAAACAGTCGAACGTGGCACGGGTGATATCCGGCAACCAGCGCGCGCTTCGGGGGAGGGTGACACTGAACTGGGCATCGAACAATACCAGCGGAATGTCTTGTTCTTCGGCTCGGGTCAGGATGTTGGGAAGCAGATCGCCCCCCACCCATAGCCCCATTGAAGGGCGCCAGTGTTCCAGAAACCCACGTACTGCTCCGCTTTGGTCCTGAGGCAGGTTGATCAAAGGGAAATCACGGTGCGGCCAGGTGTCCAATTCCGCGTCCGGTGGCGCGGTGAGGACAAAACCCAGTTCGGATCGAACCTGTAACAGCCGGCGACAAAAGTCGCTCACCGCCCGCAGACGTCCCGGTGTGGCGATATGAATCCAGAGAAGCTCGCCATCAGGACGTGGTTGATCAATGCGCTGACTGGCGCTGTTGCGCATTCCCCAGGACAAAACCCTGTAGGCCGCCAAACTCAGGGATCGCGGCTTGCTCATGCCCCGATCCCGGGCCCGGTCGGATTCAGCCGTTTTGACAGTTCTTCATGCAGCCACGCGTTCGCCGCGATGACGCCGTTCAGCCTTGGGCGGGCGTTGTTGAACACCAAGGGTTGCCCCGCCCGGTCGGAACACACGCCGCCTGCCTCTCGGATAATCAGGTCACCGGCGGCGATATCCCATTCCCAGCTGGGGCGCAGAGTCAGCATCGCGTCGAACCGCCCCTGCGCAACCAGAGCCATGCGATAGGCCAGAGACGGGCGATATGCGCGTTCGAAATCGGGTACATGCCCGTCCCGCCAGTGCTGCGTGTCGAGATTTGGTTTGGCAGCCAGAACTTCCGACCGTTGCAAGTCTGCAATGGTCGAGGTCGTGATTGTCTCGCCGTTCAGCGTAGCGCCCTTTCCTTGGGCGGCGGCATAGAGCAGATCCCGCATGGGGAGATAAACCACAGCGGCCATCACGCGACCTTCATCGGCGACGGCGATGGAATGCGCCCAAGTGCGTGCGCCCTCGGCGAAGCTGCGGGTGCCGTCAATCGGATCGATGATGAAGGCATTGCGGCACTCCAGCCGCTCGGACGTGTCCTCTGACTCCTCGCTCAGCCAACCATATCCCGGTCGTGCGGCGCGCAGCCGGTCCTCGAGCATTGCGTTCACGGCCAGATCTGCCTCGGTCACTGGACCGGCACCATCGGGTTTGTCCCAGCGCTGGGCCTGTGTCCCGGAATACCGCGTGGCGATCTTGCCGGCCTCCAGCGCCGCGTCAATCAGCAGAGACAGGTCAGTTGCCGGCAAGTGTCATTCCTTCGATCAGCAACGATGGAACCACGCGCGACAGATACGGGCGGGCGTCATTTGCGGGAATGATCCGGCGCAACATGCCCCGCAAATTACCTGCGATGGTGCATTCATTGACCGGATGTGTGATCTCGCCATTTTCCACCCAGAATCCAGAAGCCCCACGAGAATAGTCACCGGTGTTGGGGTTGATCGTCGACCCGATCATGGATGTGACCAGCAATCCGGTGCCCATGTCACGCAAAAGATCAGCGCGGCCTGTGTCGCCCTGCGTCAGGCTGAGGTTCCAGTTGCTGGGAGACGGCGGGCCGGACACGCCGCGCGCAGCATTGCCTGTCGACACCATGTCCAGTTTGCGCGCGCTGGACAGATCCAGCGTCCACCCAGTGAGGATGCCATTTTCCACAATTGCCCTGCGTTGCGTCGGCAAGCCCTCGGCATCAAAAGGGCGCGAACCCGAGATGCGCGGGCGGTGGGGGTCTTCGATCAGGGACAGATGCGCGGGCAGAACCTCTTGCCCCAGACAATCCTTGAGCCAGGACGCACCCCGTACAATTGCCGCACCATTGCTGGCGGCCAGCAGATGGCCGATCAGTGAAGACGAGATGCGCTCATCAAACAACACAGGGAAACTGCCGGTCTCAGGTTTGCACGCGCCGACCTGCTGCACCGCACGTTCTCCCGCCGTGCGCCCAATCCCTTCCGCGCTGCGCAGGTCGGACTGAAACGTCCGGCTGTCACCGTCGTAGTCCCGTTCCATCCCGGTGCCTTCGCCCGAGATCGCAACGCAAGAAACAGACCGGCTGCTGCGCTCATATCCGCCGGTAAACCCGTTTGTGGCGGCCAGATGCACGCGGTGGGTTCCGTAGCTTGCAGCCGCATCTGATACCTGAGTGACACCCGGCACAGCCAATGCTGCGGCTTCGGCCGCCAGAGCATCCTGCATCAGAGCTTCGGCGGATGGAGCAGGGGCAGGGTCCAGCAACTCCAGCGATTGCGCATCCCAATTTCTCACCAACTGGTCGCTTTCAGCCAGCCCGGAAAACGGATCTTCCGGGGCTTCTTTGGCCATGGCCACAGCGCGTTCGGCCATTGCATGCAGGGTTTCCGGGCGACTGTCGGAACTGGATACGATGGCGGACCGTTTCCCCAGAAAGACCCGCAACCCCAGATCCGTACCTTCCGAGCGTTCCGCATGTTCCAGCGCTCCGCCCCGCACCTCGACCGCAACCGAGGAGCCATCAAGCACGATGGCATCCGCAGCTTCTGCGCCTGCTTTGCGGGCCACATCAAGCAATTGCTGGCTGATTTGTTCTGGTGTGCGGGTCATGAGGCCTCCGGGTTTATTTCCAAGGACCTAGCCTTGGACTGCCCGTCTCGCAAGACCCGTGACCGGATTGTGTGATGAGGATCGTGATGAACCCACCCTTGTTCAGAGATTTGGGCCGGGAACGGTGGAAAAAGGGCCGTAAGATACACGGCCCTTTTTCAAACTTTACTTGATGCGCTGGCCATTTGCCAGAATCTGACCATCTTCGGTGAATTCGATGGTTGAATTCAATGTGTCCGGTTCTTCGCCCGGAACCGCCATCAGACCCATCATCATCCGGGCACCCAAGGCGTCGTTATCCGAAATGATGCCCATGCTGATCAGGGTGTCGATCAACTGGTTGGCACCGACAAGTTTCAGGTTCGCAACGCCGCTTGGGCTGGGCAAGCCATCAAATTCTTCGGTGTTCGAGTTGTCGAACGCAAAATCGCCGTCACCTGTCAGTTTTGCACCGACCAGAGACACCAGCAGTTCATTGATTTTCAGAGAATGCAGTTCACCCGGAGCTTCTTCTGTCTCGAGGTCGATTTCAGGGTCGAAAATGTTCATCAGAACTTTCGCCGTGCCGGTCGCATCCAGCGCGATTGTCGCGGGATCACGCGGCAGCGCGCCTGCAGGATCGAAAATGCCCCACAGCACGTCTGACATCGTGAAATCGGTCAGATTGAACCCCAGACCAAACGGCTGAACCTCGTCTGACTGCTGAACCGGGAACTCAAAGTTGAGCCCGGCATTGGCCATTGAGATCTCAATCGGGAAGGGCAGGTCTGCAGTCGTTACCGCCAGCGTCGTGCTGTTTTGGTCGATATCATAGACCAGCTTTTCGGCGTCGATGGCGGCAGCAAAGCGTCCACCTTCCGAGGTGCTGTTCATCGAGAACGCCTGACCTTCGCTGGTGCCGCTCAGATCAGTGCTGCCCGAAGCATAGGTAAAGACCCCGTCGAACGCAAAACCGGCTTCGTAAAACGCTTGCGGGTCAGAAAGATCAAAATCCGTCGGAAATACGTTTTCGCCCTCGAACGCCAGTTGGTCCAGTTGACCGTTAATCAGGCCAGTTTCGCCGCTTTCGGGATCCTGAAAGCTCATGTTGTAGGTCAGGCTGGCTGCGTTGAATGTCTGGGTGAGATCACGGTTTTCACCGATCTGCATCCGCGAGCTACCGGTCAGATCATCGGCCTCAACCGCCAGGTCAAAGACGTCATCCGGAACTGCCTCGCCGTCAACCTCGACCGAGTCCAGTGACACACCGAGCGTATCGGCGGTGTAGTCATAGGTCATGTCTTCGGGCGTACCCGAGGCGACCATATTCAATTGGCTGTGAGAGTAAGTCACGGTAGCCGCAAAGTCGCCTTCTTCGGCTTGACCGGTGACTCTCATGGGAAAGTTCTCGGGTACTCCAATCGTCACGGTTCCGTCACCGTTTTCGGTCAGCGTCATCTCGGGCATGACCATCTGGAATTGCCCATCTTTTTCGGGCAGAGCCATCGAAAGCGTCATGTTTGAAATCGTGGTCACACCGCCCGCCGAGCTTTCGTCGCCAGTGATGGTGTAGCCCATCGAGGTGAAATAGCCTTGCCAGTTGGACCAGACATCATCAGCCGTCAGGTCGGCAAACGCAACCTGAGTGGCAACGGCATAGGCCAAAGCTGCACCACAGCTGCGGCGGAGGAAAACGGACATAAGGTAACCCTTCTTGATCAATTTGTGGCGCATGGTCGGGTTTGTGGCGGGTATCGTCAAGGGGCAAGGGCTGGACCCTTTCCCCGTTTCCGCGCTACGGCTGTTGCCGACAGCAATTGCAACGCGTGAGGAGGGGCAGATGCAGGGTAAAACGGTTCTTATTACAGGGGCTAGCCGGGGAATCGGGGCTGAGGCAGGGCGCGTTTTTGCCGCAGCCGGAGCCAATGTGGCCCTGGTGGCGCGCAGCCACGATCAGATCGATGCTCTGGCAGCGGCCTTGGGCGATCAGGCTATCGCTTTAGCGTGTGATGTCAGCGACTTCGCACAGGTCGAGCAGGCCGTGGCCACCTGTGTGGATCACTTCGGCGGGTTGGACGTTCTGATCGGCAATGCCGGTGTGATCGACCCGATCTTTCATCTCGCGAATGCTGATACAGAGGCATGGAGCAAGGCCATCGACATCAACCTCAAAGGTATCTTTTACGGGATGCGCGCTGCCTTGCCGATCATGCGGGCCGCTGGCGGAGGGAGCATTCTCACCATTTCGTCCGGGGCAGCGTCGAATCCGGTTGAGGCGTGGAGCCACTATTGCACGTCCAAGGCCGGGGCCAAAATGCTTACGGAATGCTTGCATCTGGAAGAGGCCCATAATGGCATTCGCGCCATGGGTCTGTCACCGGGAACCGTGGCCACGGATATGCAGCGGTCAATCAAGGCCAGCGGCATCAACCCGGTCAGCCAGCTGGATTGGGATATTCACATCCCCGCAGATTGGCCTGCACGAACGCTGCTCTGGATGTGTTCCGATGATGCGAATGAGTTTTTGGGCACCGAAATCTCGCTGCGGTTGGAGGATATCCGCAAACGGGTTGGGCTAATATGATCAATCTGACCAAAGTGGATGGCCTGTGGACCGTCACGATCAACAACCCGGACAAGGCCAACGCTTTGACGGGGGCCATGCTGACAGAGCTGGCCGAGATCGCCGAAGCCGCGACTGAAGCGAAGGCGTTGATCCTGACAGGTGCGGGCAAGGTGTTCAGTGCCGGTGCCGATCTTGACGAGGCGCGTGCCGGTCTGGCCACGTCGGATGTCTGGGAGCGCCTGTCTGGCGCCATCGCGGCGCTGCCCTGCCTGACCGTTGCGGCGTTGAACGGCACTTTGGCTGGCGGGGCCAACGGAATGGCTCTGGCCTGTGACCTGCGCATCGCGGTGCCCTCGGCCAAGTTTTTCTATCCGGTGATGAAACTGGGATTTCTACCGCAACCCTCCGATCCAAAGCGGTTGGCGGTTTTGGTCGGACCGGCCCGTACCAAGCTGATTCTGATGGCGGGTCAGAAAATCACCGCACAAGAGGCGTATGCGTTTGGTTTGGTGGACCGGATTGTCGAGGCTGACCACCTGATGCAAACCGCACGCGATCTGGTGACGGATAGCGTCAACGCCGACCCGAAGATTACCGCCGGAATCGCAAGGTTGTGTTCATGAGGATGTCAGCCTTGCGCCTTCGGGTCGGTGATCCGGACCGGCTGGCCGCGTTCTACCGTGACATGCTGAGGATGTCGGTCCGCAGTGAGGGTCTGAACCATCGCGTTGGTTATGAAGGCCAGGATGCGGATCTGCTGCTGTTGCCGGGCGGCGGCGGGTACACCCACGACCGAGGTCAGCGCTATTGGAAGATCGGCATCACCGTGCCGGATGTTGACCTTGCTGTCGCCCATCTGCGCAAGTGCGGTGTGTCGGTCAGTGATCCGAACCAGTTTCTGGATATCGGGTATATGTGCCATCTTGCCGACCCCGAAGGGTTCGTCATCGAGCTGCTGCAACAGGATTTCGAAGGCAACCGCCCTCCGCAAGCCGCTGATCCCGATGCGCCGTTTGCGCAGGCCCGGATCGGTCAGATCACCTTACGAACCGGGGATATCGCCTCCGAAGACTTGCTTTGGCGCGCGCAAGGTATGTCGTTATTGTCGATGCAAGAGGTTGCTCCATACGGCTTTGACCTGCATTTCTATGCCTTTACGCAGGAAACGCCTCCGAATCCCGATCTGTGGGCGGTTGAAAACCGCGAATGGCTTTGGAAGCGACCTTATACAACGCTGGAATTTCAGCACGTTGCGGGGGCTCAATTCGCGCCTGTGCCAGATTATCAGGGCATTGAAATCGAAGGCATGTCTAAATCTCTGACCGATGCCTTTGGCGACCCGATCCTTCCGGGCTGATCACCGTACGCGCCGTTTTCCCGGAACTTTCGAACGAAAGCCGGGCGGGCGTTTTCGGACCCAGTTCAGGAACTTTTCAAGCCTTGGATGCGCGCGCAGGGCCTCGACCGTGTAGTAGTTGCGCGCCAGTTCGGCCTCGGTCAGGGTGGCATGGACTTCTTTGTGGCAGATCTGATGCAACAGAACCGTTGGTCCGCCCTTGCCTCCTTTGAGTTTTGGGATCAGATGATGCAGGCTGCCGCCTCCGTCGGGGATTGGGCGGTCGCAAAGCGGGCAGATCGGATCGCTGTTCGTCATGATGGTTTGAAACTTGCGCCTAAGAACGGCGAAGGCAAGAGGATGTGAATGGCGCAGGCAGTGGTGATCGGAGCAGGCCCCGCCGGGTTGATGGCCGCCGAGCAACTGGCTGCCGCAGGGCATTCTGTGCTGGTGGCCGAGGCCAAGCCGTCAGTCGCGCGCAAGTTTTTGATGGCTGGAAAATCTGGGCTGAACCTAACCAAGGACGAGCCATTCGACACCCTGATCCAATCTTATGGCGAGGCTGCGGATTGGTTGCAGCCGATGATTTCCGCTTTCGATGCCGAAGCGGTGCAGCATTGGGCGCGTGATCTGGGCCAGCCCTTGTTCACAGGCTCAACCGGTCGGGTTTTTCCCAAGGCTATGAAGGCCTCACCCCTTTTGCGGGCCTGGCTGGCCCGGTTGGGCGATGCAAGGGTCGATGTCAAAACCCGCTGGCGCTGGACAGGCTGGGAAGGTCAGGCGCTGATGTTCGACACCCCGGACGGGAAGCAAGGCGTTTCGGCAGATGCCGTCGTGCTGGCGTTGGGCGGGGCAAGCTGGGCGCGCCTTGGCTCGGACGGTCAATGGACCCACGTTCTTGCCAGCAGAGGTGTAGCTCTGGCTCCTTTCGAGCCTGCAAATTCAGCTTTGTCCGTTGAATGGAGCTCTCACATGCAGCCGCATTTGGGGGCAGCGTTGAAATCTGTTCGGTGGATGGCAGGCGATTTTAAAAGCCGCGGGGAAGCCGCGATTTCTGCAAAAGGGCTGGAGGGCGGCGGGCTGTATACACTCACCCCGGCCTTGCGCGCAGGGCTGCCGTTGTTTGTGGATTTGGTGCCCGAATTGGATCAGCAGATTCTACAAGCGCGCTATGCCGCGAAACGGTCGAAAGCCACCCTGTCGCAGTGGTTGAGGAAGTCGCTGAACCTGTCCCCTCAGAAAGTCGCGTTGTTTCACGAGATGGCGAAACGCAGCGGCGTAACTCAGTCCGATCAGGTTGCCGCGTTGAAGAGCCTGCCCATCCTGCACGCGGGTCTGCGTCCGATGGACGAAGCAATCTCGACGGCAGGGGGCGTGAAGAGGGCGTCGTTGGATGATGGGTTAATGCTGACCGCGTTGCCGGGTGTGTTCTGCGCCGGAGAAATGCTGGATTGGGAGGCCCCCACAGGGGGTTATTTGCTGACGGCCTGTCTGGCCACCGGACGATGGGCCGGTCTTGCAGCCGCAGATTGGCTGGATAAGAAGTAGTTCAACGTGATCGCGCCAGCATCGCAAGGCGGATCATGGCGCGTTCCACCAGGGCCATGGCGGGTGCTGTTTGCCCTGCGGACCGAAGCGACAAATCCGTGTCTGTCAGAACTGTCAGCGCAGTTTGCAGTTTAGGTGCACCCCACCCCTGCGCCTGCCGCAGAATACGGTCTCGTCGCTTGCCATAAACCGGTGGGCGCAGTTTTCCGATGCCCTGTGCCGCACCGCCTGGATCAGAGGCGCAGGCATAAAGCGTGCGAAAGTGTCGGGTCGCGCCAATGCACAGTGTCACGCCATTGGTCCCCTGTGCCTGCAAGCGCCGGATCAACGGTCCGATCTCGCCCGCGCGACCATCGGCCACCACGTTTAGAACATCGTCCAACGCGGCCTCGGTCGAGCGCGGGGCGCAGGCTTCGATGTCTTCTATAGTCAAATCTGAACTGTCCCCACGTTTGTAAAGCGACAGTTTCTCAACGGTTTGGGTGAAATCACCGGGGCTAAGGCTGACGGCCAACTCGCTTATGATAGACATGACTTCGCGGGGTATGTTCTTCAGCCCCGCCGCGGCCAGAACCCGTTCCACCTCGGCGCGGGAGGGCGGGTCGTCATAGATGCCCACCGCATAAGCTGCGGGGTGTCCTTCAAACGCTTTGCGAATTTTCGAGCTGGGTTTCAGCTGCCCGGCCGTCACGATGATCTGTGCGTCTCCGGGTGCCCAATCCTCAAGCGCGGTCAGAATCGAGGGTGCTGCGGTTTCGGTGGCGTCTTCGACAAATACCGCGCGGGGTCCTGGGAAGAAACCAACGGCTTTGACCGCGTCCAACAGCAACGCGGGGTCACCGCGCAGTTCGCCACCCGGCAGGCGAGTCAGGCGCATTTCCTCTTCGGCACCGGGACCAAGCAATGCAGCCAGAACCTGCTGGCGTTTGAGTGCGACCCGCATCGCATCCGCGCCATAAATCAGCAACCCGGTTTTGTCCGCGTCCGGCTTGGTAAAATACCCATCAGCCTCGCGCGGGCTCAGCTTCATGTGGCCAGATCCAGCGTTGAATTCAGACGGTTCACGATCTGGCTCGACAGAATCACCATCAGGCGTTCTTTGGCGTCACGCTCGTCAGCCAAGGTAGAAACGGTTGAACCTGCAGCGGAATAGGCCACAAAGTCGGTAGCAGTGCCCGAAGCCACGATCTGTCCGGTTGCGTTGGACCGCAACGTATACTGGGCCCGCCCGTTAATCGTGTACCGTTGTGTTTCATTCGTCGTGGTGATCGCAGCCCCACGCGTCACGGTCGAGACCCGCACGTCCAGTTTGTACGCGCTGACCGCGTCGGCGCTGCGGCCCAGTTGCTGTTCCAGATTCTGCACCAGAAGGTAGCTGTCGACCGTGTTCGGCTCGGACACAGCAACCTTGCCGTACAACTGCGAACCCGTTCCCCCGGGCGCATAGACCGGTTGGAAGCCACAGGCGGCGCCAAGAAAACAGGCGGCCAGCGGCATCAGCAAAAGGGTTCTGCGGTTAAACAACGACATTTACGATCCGACCCGGAACTACGATCACTTTCTTGGGCGCGTTGCCATCCAGCGCCTTTTGCACAGCTTCGGTGCTGAGCGCGATTTTTTCAACCTCATCCTTTGCCAGATCCTTGGAGACGCTGATTTCCGCGCGGCGTTTTCCGTTGATCTGGATCGGTAGGGTTACCGTGTCGTCAACCAGCATCGCCTCATCGGCGACGGGCCATGGGGCAACGGCCACCAGACCTTCGCCACCCTGATGTGCCCAGATATCTTCAGCCAGATGCGGCGTCATCGGCGACATCAGCTGTGCCAGTGTTTTGATGGCCTGTTTCTGAGCCGCAGCACCCGCCTTGGATTTGGCCAGCGTATTGGTGAAGGCATAGAGCTTGGCGATGGCTGCGTTGAAGCCAAAGCTCTCTACCCCAAGAGTCACGTCGCGGATGGTCTTGTGCATCTCGCGCAGCAACTCCTGATTCCCTTCGCCCTTGGCATCGGGGTCCATCGCGCCGATTTTGTCGCACAGGTTCCAGACCCGGTTCAGGTGCTTAAACGCAGCTTCAGCACCTGCGGCAGTCCATTCCACGTCTCGCTCAGGCGGCGAATCGGACAGCACGAACCAGCGCGCGGTGTCGGCACCGAAGGCTGAGATGATGCTGACCGGGTCGACCACGTTCTTCTTGGATTTCGACATCTTGGCCGAGGGGATGATCTCGACCTCTGTGCTGTCAGCCAGTTTACCGTCGGTCACGTCCTCGGGCAGGTGATAGACCGGGCGACCGTTTTCGTCGCGCGTCTGGTAGATCTCATGAGTCACCATGCCTTGGGTGAACAACGCATCAAATGGTTCAATGGCTTTTTTCGGCAGGTGGCCAGTGATGTTCATCGCGCGTGCAAAGAATCGCGAATAAAGCAGGTGCAGAATCGCATGCTCAATACCGCCGATGTACTGATCGACATTCATCCAGTATTCGGCCTCGGCCAGATCAGTGGGCGATTCCGCGCGCGGCGCAGTGAAGCGGGCGAAATACCACGACGAATCGACGAACGTGTCCATCGTGTCGGTTTCGCGCTTGGCCGGGGCACCGCAGGAGGGGCATGAACAATCGCGCCAGGTCGGGTGGCGGTCCAGCGGATTGCCAGGGATCGAGAAGTCGATGGGTTTGCCGTTGCCTTCGTCATAGGGCAGCTCGATCGGCAGGTTTTCTTTCTTCTCAGGGACCGTGCCGCATTTCTCGCAGTGAACAACGGGAATCGGGCAGCCCCAATAACGCTGGCGGCTCAGGCCCCAGTCGCGCAGGCGGTATTTGGTGACGCCCTCGCCCCAGCCAGCCTTTTCGGCGAAGTCAACGGTTGCGTTAATCGCCTCGTCACCCGTCGCCTCGGTCAGGCCCGCGAAATGATTCCCCCAGCGGACTTTTTCAGTTTTCGGCGGGACAAAGGCGATCTTGTCGACCGGCGTGTCATCATCCAGCGCAAAGAATGTATCGACCACAGGCAGGTCATACTTGCGGCAGAAGTCGAGGTCGCGTTGGTCATGCGCCGGGCAGGCAAAGATTGCGCCGGTGCCGTAATCCATCAGGATGAAGTTCGCGATCCAGACCGGCAGTTCCCAGTTCGGGTCCAGCGGGTGCTTGACGCGGATGCCTGTGTCATATCCCAGCTTTTCGGCGGTCTCGATGGCTTCCTCGGTGGTGCCGCCCTTGCGGCACTCCGCAACGAAATCAGCAACTTCCGGGTTCTCAGCCTCGAGCTTTTTGGCAATCGGGTGATCCGGCGAGATACCAACAAAGGATGCGCCCAGCAGCGTGTCGGGGCGAGTCGTATAGACGGTGATCGGCGCGCCGCCATCGGTCCGTTCAAAACCAAATTGCAGGCCACGCGACTTGCCGATCCAGTTTTCCTGCATCAGACGTACTTTGGCGGGCCAGTTGTCCAGCGTGTCCAGCGCGTCTAAAAGTTCTTCGGAATAGTCGGAAATCTTGAAGAACCACTGTGTCAGCTCGCGCCGTTCCACCAACGCGCCCGAGCGCCAGCCGCGTCCGTTTTCCACCTGTTCGTTGGCCAGAACGGTCATATCCACCGGGTCCCAGTTCACCACGGCATTCTTGCGGTAAACCAGCCCGGACTTGAGCATATCCAGGAACAGCGCTTGCTGTTGGCCGTAATATTCCGGGTCGCAGGTGGCGAATTCGCGTGACCAGTCAATCGACAGGCCCAAGGGCTTCATCTGCCTGCGCATTTCGGCGATGTTGCCGTAAGTCCAGTCTTTCGGGTGGCCACCTATGGCCATCGCAGCATTTTCCGCAGGCATACCGAACGCATCCCAACCCATCGGATGCAGAACGTTGTGGCCGGTTGCCAGTTTGTGCCGCGCGATCACGTCACCCATCGTGTAGTTGCGCACATGCCCCATATGGATTCGGCCAGATGGATAAGGGAACATCTCAAGCACATAATACTTTGGCTTGTCCGCCTTGTGGCTGGCGGTGAAGATTCCAGCCTTGTCCCAGGCCTCTTGCCATTTTGCTTCGATTTCGTTGGCCGAATAGCGCGACATTGTGCGGTCCTTCGTGAATGAAAACGCCGGGTGTGAACCCGGCGTGGTAATATTGTGATTTTCGGCGGGTTGCTAGAACTTGTTGTCCGCGATGCGCAACTGACGCGCGCGAGAGAGGATAGCATCCTCGACCGCACGGGTGGTTGACGCGCTTACGGGAGCTCCGCCGCTGGATTGCAGCGCAACGGACAAAGATCTTGCAGCCAACGCCGGGTCGCTGATGTGGACAGTGGCGCGATACGAGCGCCCGCCGCCCGGAGGGGTGCCGTAACCCGTTACAATGACACCGGTAAACGGATCGACCTCTTGTACAGGCAGGAAGCTCAGCACATCCAGTGAGGCCGCCCATATATAGCGGTTCACATTTGTAACCTGCTCGGCTGTGCTGCGGTCGAAAATGTCCCAAATGGTCGAACGGTTGGGGTCGTTCAGTTCACGCTCGTCAGAGTTGCCGCCAGCAAGATTGGGGGAGTAGGTCGTCGAGGCGCTTTGATTCTGCCCACATGCCGAAATAGCGGCGGTCAACATGATCAATCCCAAAATCGTCGGCAGGCGCATTGTAAACAGGTCCTGTTTCACTTGTTGTGCAGTATTCAAGGGATACTCCTAGCCAAGGACCCCCGCTGCAACAACCCTATTCTTCTGAATTCCCGGTGTACTGCTGGTTTGGCGAGAAAACCGACTGTGGCATCCTTGCACCAATCTGACCTCAATGAGGCGGCAGCGTTTATGCCAAGCTTGCGCTTTGGGGGCAAAAAGAGCGAAACGGTGTCCGTGCTGAGACATATGCTGAGGCATGTGTCGAGTAGATAACTCTTTTTGAAACCGAGGGAAACAAGATGAAAAAAGTTCTCTTCGCATCGACGGCGCTGATCGCGACCGCAGGCGTTGCAGCAGCTGAAGTTAACTTCAGCGGTTACGGCCGTTTTGGTATTGGCTACGTAGAAAACCGTAGCGGTACCATTCCGAACATCTCCACTTCGGGTGGCGTGATCACCACCGTCAACTCCGCATTAGTTCAAACTGACGACGCGATCCTGGTCTCGCGTTTCCGTCTGAACATCGACGGCATCGTTGAAACCGACGGCGGCGTCCGCTTCGAAGGCCGTGTTCGTCTGCAAGCTGACGAAGACAGCAGCACCGGTGAAGCAAATGCTGCTGGCCTGAACGGCGCACGCTTCTCGGTCATCTACGGTGGTCTGCGTGTTGACGCGGGCAACGTTGCAGGTGCCTTCGACAACCTGGCAAACTACTACGGCAACGAAGTAGGTCTGGAATTGTTCGCTGGTCAGTACTCGGGCGTTAACTACAGCTTCCTGGGCTACTCGTCGACCGGTTCGGGTTCGAACGCTGTGTTCTTCCAGTACGCCGTTGGTGACTTCGCCTTTGGTGCATCGTACGATCAAGCGACCGTAGGTGTTAACGGTGCACCTGTTGACGCTGACCGCTGGGATATCAGCGCGACGTATACCTTCAACAACATCACTGCTGCTATCGCGTATGGTCAGACCGACGCTGGTATTGCTGGTGTTAGCGATCCGAGCCTGACCGTTCTGACCTTGGGTGGTGAATGGGGTGACTTCGGCGGTACTCTGTTCGTTGCAGACGACGCAACTCAGATTGCAGCAACTGACGGCACCGCATGGGGTCTGTCGGCAACCTACAACGTTGGCGCCGCAACAACCCTGATCTTCGCCTACGGTGACGGTAACGCAACTGCTGACCTGCAGCAGGTTGCTCTTGGTGCCATCTACGACCTGGGTGGCGGTGCATCGCTGCGCGGTGGTATCGGTGTAAACGACTGTGACAGCTGCGTCGACTCGACCGTCGTCGCTGACTTCGGTGCTCAGTTCAACTTCTAAGCTGATCTGAACCGTAAGGTTTAAGGGCGGGTCTTCGGGCTCGCCCTTTTCTTTTGCTCCGACTTGGTGTTTTGCTGCGCCAAAGACAGATTGAGGATCCCATGTCGCTGCAAGACATCACCGCACGTATCGCCAAAGCAGAAGCGAAATCAAAGCGCCCATCGGGCTCTGTCAAACTGATCGCCGTGTCCAAAGTGCAGCCCAATGAACGGGTGCAGGCAGTTTTGGAACAGGGGCACAGGTGTTTCGGTGAGAATCGAGTGCAAGAGGCCGCTGGCAAATGGCCAGCCTTCAAGGAACGGTTCGAAGGAATTGATCTGCACCTTATTGGCCCATTGCAGACCAACAAAGCCCGGCAGGCGATGGAGTTGTGCAACGCGATTCATTCAGTGGATCGGCCCAAACTGGCCCAAACTCTGGCACGTTTGGCACAAGAGATAGGAACCTGCCCGGACCTTTTCATTCAGGTCAACACAGGTGAGGAAGAGCAGAAGGCTGGTATTCTTCCGGCCGAAGCGGATAGCTTTATTGCAGAATGCACGGCTTTGGACCTGCCAGTGCGCGGTCTGATGTGTATCCCTCCTCTCGACGAAGAACCCACGTTACACTTTGCGCTTCTGGCGAAGATCGCGGCGCGCAACGGGCTGGAAGGATTGTCGATGGGCATGAGCGGCGATTTCGAGCAGGCCATAACCTTGGGTGCGACCCATGTACGCGTGGGTTCGGCCATCTTTGGAGAACGGGTCAAACCTCAGGAATAATCAGACGCGTTCCAATGGCAATGCGCCCCGCGATCCAGTGTAAATGGTCCCGGCGAAAGGCAATGCAGCCTTCGGTCGGATATCCGGGCCTGCGCCATTGGTGCAGGAAGATCGCTGATCCTTTGCCAGGAACGGCGTTTGGCCAGTTCCAGTCTGTCAACAAGACCAAATCGTAAAGCGGATCAGCCCGGCGCAGTCTTTCGTGACTGAAGGTATGCGGGACGGACACCATTTGATTGTAGTGGCTGTCCGAAACGTCGTCTGACCACAAGTCCTGAGGTCCAATCGGACGCGCCCAGCAATTGGGTGCCACAATCCTGTCAGCACGGTAGAGCATCCCAACAACTCGATGGTATCCGGTGGGGGTCGCCCCATCACCTTCACGCTTTGAATTGCTCAATCCCCCTTTGCCAATGGAGCAGGGGAAGGTCCTGCCCAGAAACCGAACGCCGCGCAGGGTCAGCACCAGATCGCCTGGTGTCACAGCAGATGCCCTGATTTCGCTGCTTTTGTGGCCAGATACTCCCGGTTGTGGGCAGTTTCGCCCACTTTCAAAGGCACACGTTCGGTCACAGCAATCCCCGTCCGCTCCATCATGGCGATCTTGGCGGGGTTGTTGGTCAACAGGCGTACCGAATTGAAGCCCAGGGACGTCAAAATGTCGGAACCCAATCTGAAATCCCGTTCGTCATCCTCAAAACCCAACCTGTGGTTCGCTTCGACCGTGTCAAAGCCCTGATCCTGAAGGAAATAGGCTCGCATCTTGTTGGCCAGCCCGATGCCTCGGCCTTCCTGATTGAGATACAGAAGAACGCCAGCACCCTCAGCGCCCATCTGCGCCAGAGCTCCGCGCAATTGCGGACCGCAATCGCATTTCAGGCTGCCCATCAGATCGCCCGTGAAACAGGCCGAATGTAGCCGGGCCAGCACCGGCTTGTCGCGATCCGGGCGACCGATTTCGACCGCGTAGTGTTCCTCGCCGCCATCTTCGGGGCGGAATATGTGCAAGCGACCCGCCTCGGACACTTCCATCGGAAGGCGCGCGGCAACCACCTCGTGCAGAGCACTTCGGTCTGCCAGATGAGGTACGGCGCGTGTATGATCGATACATGTCAGGCCGTGTGAGGCGGCAAATGCCCGTCCGTCCTCGACCGGTACGACGACTGCCGCAGGAAGAATTCGCGCGGATTTTGCCAGTGCAATCGCAATGCGATGCAGGTTGGCGTTGCCTTGCCGCTCGGTCATTAACGGGCCTTTCATCGGCGCGTTCAGATCGTCCGAGGGATCGGCCACCGCCTGAACCCAATTGATATCTGCATCCGCCGGAAGCGAAACCCGCGCCAAATCTCCGTCATAGGCCCGTGCCTTGAGGGTTTCGGCCCGCCGTCCTGTAATGGCCACTACCGGAGCCCCGAGGTTTTTTAGATCAGCCAGACGCTGCGGGGTAAGTGTTTCCGCTGAAACAGCAAGAACACTAAAGCCGCTATCATCGGTCAGCGCTACTGGTACACCCATGCGCAGATCAGCCCGGGCGCGGGCCAGCAATTCAGTGATATCGGGGATGAGACTCATCTATGTTACCCTGTAACGTTCAACCTTTCTCCTAGCTCTTTGGAAAGGAAATGTGAAACATTTCTGTTAACTCTGACACGAACGCGTGAAACCCTTGCAGCAAATCTTGTTGATTGCGTATTCCACGCGCAAGTGATGGAAAAGCGTTTGGAGGACCGGGAAATGGCTCAACTCAAGAAAATCCTGTTGGTGGATGATGACGAGGATCTGCGCGAGGCGCTCAGCGAGCAACTTGTTATGACCGAGGATTTCGATGTGTTCGAAGCCTTTGACGGAAGCTCGGCGATGGAACGTGCGCGCGAGGCGATTTATGATCTGGTCATTCTGGACGTGGGCCTGCCGGACACCGACGGGCGCGAGCTGTGCCGCCTGATGCGTAAACAAGGCGTAAAAAGCCCCATCCTGATGCTGACCGGTCATGACAGCGATGCTGACACAATTCTGGGACTGGATGCAGGCGCGAATGATTATGTCTCGAAACCCTTCAAGTTTCCGGTGCTTTTGGCCCGCATCCGCGCTCAGCTTCGCCAGCATGAGCAATCGGAAGATGCCGTCTTTGTGCTTGGCCCGTATACGTTCAAACCTGCGATGAAGATGCTGATCACCGAAGAAGATCGCAAAATCCGTTTGACCGAGAAGGAAACGAATATTCTCAAATTCCTGTATCGCTCGACCGACGGGGTTGTGGCACGGGATGTGCTATTGCACGAAGTTTGGGGATATAATGCCGGTGTCACCACGCATACGCTGGAAACCCATATCTATCGCCTGCGTCAGAAAATCGAACCCGATCCGTCCAATGCGCGCCTTTTGGTCACAGAATCTGGTGGATATCGGCTGGTGTCTTAACTCGTTATGGATTGATGTGGATCAAAGTGATACTCTTAAGTCATAATTTGGTTACTCCCAACCCGCGCATGTCCGGGTTATGACATGCACCTCCCTGTTGGACTGCCGGGCCGAATGGCCCGGCTTTTTTTGTCAGGGGTGGCGAGTTGAAGTCCGCTTTGAGCCTATTTTGTTGAAAAACTCGGGCTTGATCGGTTGGTAAGTTGCTGATTCAATTCTTCCTAAAGGGAGGGATCAG
>NZ_JBXWQF010000022.1:0-67823 GCF_059612245.1 Ruegeria sp. CDSA079
GGCTGATCCCTCCCTTTAGGAAGAATTGAATCAGCAACTTACCAACCGATCAAGCCCGAGTTTTTCAACAAAATAGGAAAAGGCCAAGTTCAACGCGTTCAATGTCCGTTTTCGGGAAAACGCGCTGCATTGCCGCGAAGTTCTCCGCGACGTGACGCGAGTTCGATCGCGAAGTTCGCCGCATCTGCATCAGGCTGCTAAGTCCGCATTGTAGACATTGGTCCAGATTAGTGGAACGGCGGATTCTGTGCCGAAGCGGTAAAGCCGAGACCGTTTTCTGCGGGCCTCCCCGGAACTCAATTTCACGTTATTTGTTCGCTGGAACGCAGCTACAGTCACAATAAAGATCGACGTGTCGTTGTCGCAAATGATGCAGAACGTACTCGCAGACACAACTAGGCTGGCTCTGGGTTTGGAGTTTATTGCAATTACGACTACTGACAACATACCGAGCTCTTCAGGCGCCCATCAACACGGTGTTCTGTTTGTTTTTGCCGCTGGCGTTCTTTGGTCAACGGTGGGTCTCGGCATTCGCCTGATAGAAGAGGCCGGCGTCTGGCAAATCCTGCTCTACCGCTCGATGGCGATGTCGCTGTTCCTCTATGTCGTTATTTGCTTTCGGTCTGGTGAAAACCCGTTCGTTCAGCTTCGCCGAACCGGCTTGCCCGCTGTTGTCGCTGCCTTGTCTTTGCTGGCTGCTTATTCTGGCGCGATTTACGCAATACAGAATACATCTGTTGCCAACGCGATGTTGCTCTTTGCTACAGCACCGTTTTTGACGGCTGTTCTAGCATGGATTGTCCTTCGAGAGCCTGTACGCAGAGCGACTTGGATTGCAATCGTGATCGCACTGGTTGGAATTGCGATCATGGTTGTCGATAAATCAGGAAACGTTGTTCTGAAAGGCAGCCTAGCCGCACTTGGGTCCGCGTTCGGTTTCGCTGTCTTTACAGTTGCGCTGCGCTGGGGTCGAACGTCAGAGATGCTGCCGTCCGTGTTTCTGTCTGGGCTCTTCGGAGTCATCATCACCCTTGCGATCTGCCAGCTTCAAGGTCTTTCGCTGATCACAAGCCTGAATGACGGCAGCGTAGCCTTTGCCATGGGGATCTTTCAGGTCGGGGCCGGTTTGATCCTCTACACCATTGGATCGAGAAGTCTGCCAGCGGCAGAACTCACTCTCCTATCGTTGGCTGAATTACTACTGGGCCCGCTTTGGGTTTGGCTTTTCTTAGGAGAAACCGCGACGACCGACACGCTGATCGGAGGCGCGGTCCTGCTTGCCGCGATTGTCGGAAACGCAATGTCTGGACAACGCCGCAAGCCTCCTCCAATCACAGGTCCATAACTGAAGTTCGGTCCAAATTCGGGTGATTTGAGCACAACGACGAATGGCAGTTTCGTCCGCTCAGCGGCCACAGCCCGAATTTTTCAAATGTCTTCGGTTTACAATAGCTGCGATTGAGGTTGGGGCGTTTTAAAAGGTCCTGACCCTAGAGCAATCGTAGGGGCTGGCTGAGGCGGGTCGGGCCAGCCCCTATCTTCATCACGAGGGGGTAAGTTGATAATTTAATCCCACACTACTCAATTGGCGTCTTGCCCTAAATTGGGGGATTCCCGTAATGCAGCAAGCTCAGTCGAAATAGTCTGTTTCCAAAGTGCGAACGGTAAGTTTCAGAACGAGCCGTGGACACAACTTTGCCACAATGCGATCCTCTTCCCGTGGGCGGCACGTGAAGATTTTTGGGTGATCCGGTCTTTCTAGCCGGATTTTAGGGGGTTGTTGAGTTCGGCGTGTCGCCCCACGAGCTTTTCATTATCTGTTCGAAGATTGAATTGCGATTTTTGAATGTCAGGAGGCTACCGCACCTTTCATCCCATGGGCGCAATTTGAACAAACGGCAAATCTATCAGAGTGAGGCGGCGCGCCCTGATGGGGATTTACGATTTTAATGAGGGGGTACGAGTTCGGCGCGTCGCAGTTCTCGCAACAATGGGCTAGCGGTCAAATAACTCCTGCCTCTGCGCGGGGCATTTTTTGCGGTATTGTCTCACAAATTCAATACACGGGTGATGGTGGGTATGCGTTTTGATTAAAATAGACGGTCGAGTTTTCGCTGATTAGCTTCATGCTCAAGCATGTGCCGCACAAGGTTTGGTCGATTAAACCATAGGATTTCTTACACCTTGTCCAATAGACCGTTAGTCGATTGGCAGATTCCGCTTGCTATCCAAATCTGAACGGCAATCTGTTCGTCATTTATCCAAACCGCTCTAACGGTCTAACCGGACGACTCAAATCGTGCCAATCAGCGCAGCGCGGAGCTAAATCCGACGCATTTGGAAAACTACGCAGATTCCTACGCGGGAAGGTGCCGATGACTACGCGGATACTGCCTTTCCCGTTTGATCGAGCGCGAAGTGAAGAACCCTCTTCAACCTTATCATTTGTTCATGCGAGGCGTGGCTCGCTTTCTAACTGTGGCTACCCTCTCAAAATTCGAAACCGTTTTGCCAGAAATCGTGGCCTATGCGTATTCGATCTGCCAATCGTTTGCGGAAGCGCAAGGCCCGCTACAAGCGGCGACTGCTGCCCGCAGCATAACTGCAATTTTCGAGAAGATCTGCTGCCGATCGAAGCGGCACAGGGCCCATGAGTAGCCGCAAGAAAGAGCATGACTTAAGTGCAAAGTAATCTCTTCCTACTAACCAACTGACGGCAAACCATCTAACCAGGAAATAGGTTTCTTAGTACAGCGGTTGTCGTATTGGGTCAGCTACTCCTGATCAAATTGGCATGCGCCTCTCCGCCATCTCCGCGTACCATGTACTGCCTGCCGGGATTATGTCGTCGTTGAATTCGTACGCCGGGTTGTGCAGGGCGGCGCTGTCACCATTGCCGATGAAGAGATAAGCCCCGGGCCGTTCGGCCAGCATTTCAGAGAAATCCTCGCCGGGCATGACCGGGTCGAATTCACGGATTACATTGCCGGAAACTGCCTGTGCCACCTTAGCAGCGCGCGCAGCGGCTTCTGGGTTGTTGATGGTGGGTGGCACGCGTGAAGTGTAATCTAGATGTGCTTTTGCGCCGTTTGCTTGCGCCGTCAGTTCGGCAAGCTCGCGTAGACGTTTTTGCACGATCTCATGTACGTCAGCATCGAAATAGCGCACCGTACCACGCAATATTATCTCTTCCGGGATAACGTTGAAGGTATTGCTGTCACTGCGCAGTCCGCAGGTGGAAACAACAACGGATTTTAACGGATCGATATTGCGTGCCGCGATGGTCTGTAGCGCGGTAATCACCTGCGCAGCAGCCACGGTTGTATCCACCGCAATATGAGGTAGCGCCGCGTGGCCTCCCTTGCCCTTGATTGTGAGTTCGAAAAACGCAGTAGCGGCCATTTGCGGTCCGTCGCGCACTGCAAACTGACCAGCTGGAATGCCCGGCCAATTATGCATACCATAAACTTCCTGAATGCCCCAACGGTCCATCAATCCATCGTCAAGCATCGCGCGCGCGCCACCGCTACCTTCTTCAGCGGGCTGGAAAATCAGCACTACGGTACCGTTGAAATTGCGCGTCTCGGCTAGGTATTTCGCAGCACCAAGCAGCATTGCAGTATGTCCGTCATGACCGCATGCGTGCATAACGCCAGGATTAGTCGAGGCGTACGATAAACCTGTGGTTTCCGGAATTGGCAATGCATCCATGTCCGCTCGAAACCCAATCGCCTTGCCTGATGTCTGCGTTCGACCGTGAATCACGCCCACTACCCCGGTCCGGCCGACGCCAGAGACCACATCATTGCAGCCAAACTCAGTGAGCAATTTGACCACCTTTGCAGCAGTTCGATGTTCTTCGAACCGCAGTTCGGGATGAGCATGAATGTCCCGCCGCCACTCAGTGATCTCGGCATGCATTTCGGCAAATCTGTTGCGGGCGGGCATGAGGTGCATCTCCTACTTCGTTCGGTCAGGACTATGGCTACAGGTCGGCACGCCCGCAACAAAATATGCCAAACTCGCCAGGTGAGACTCCGCCTTGAAGCAAGAGCAGCCTTCTGTTCTGTTTGCCTGAACGGCTAGAGTTTCGAAGCCACGAAAACAGAGGCATTGTCCGCAAAGCGGTCAATTGCCTTCGGTCTCACAAACGAAGCCTGATGTTACGCTGACGCGGCTGGTATCGAGCAGAGCCCAATAGCCGCTTTCGACTAAGATTCCATCTGGAAGCATCACGAAAGTAATCACGCTAGTGCCGCGCTCGCCGAAGCTCTCTGACCTGTGGCAAGCATGAAAGCCGTTTCGTTGGTCATTGCACTTGAGCAACCAAGTGCGCTCGATGTCGTGGTCATCCCAGGTAAAAATACCCTGATCACCGTCAATGCTATACGTGTGATTTGGCCTGTCAGGGTGAGTGCAGGACATCTCCAAAGACACTGCCGCAGTACCAACAAGCATCAGAGTGCTTGCAGGTAGAATGATCCGTTGAAAGGTTGACATGCGTCCACTGTGCATCGCTGCCGTTCCGCCTTGCAAGCTCTCTAAATCCGATGGGCCGCTGGCGGCAACGGCCTTTGCTTTGAATGTCTGCTCCGTCCGCACAACGGTCACAGCCCAAATTTTGACGAACGTCTGCAATTTAGTGTGAAGCTGCAGTTGAATATATGCTTGTTTTCGGGTCTTGCCCCCAGAGTACACAAAATTTGTTTCATAAACGAACCGAGCCGCTGCCTATCTAACCGCGAAGCTGCAATATCTTGCTTTCGGTCTGGGCTACGAAATCGGCCCATTTCTGCATGAGGACACGTCGCTTATCCAGCAGATCCGAGCGCGCATAGGACCGCTCCACCTTATTGCCGATGGCATGAGCTAAGGCCGTTTCCCCGGTTTCGAAACTTGCCGTTTCATTGTCCTGAATCCACATCCTGAACGACGACCGAAAGCCGTGTATGCGACCCACTTCATTTAGATGGTTCAGTACCTTCGCCATGGCAACGTCGCTGACGCCTTTATTCGTCCTCGGGCTTGGAAACAGGAAGTCATTGCGGCGTAGTTCGCGGCATATCTCAACCACGTTCATGGCCTCGGTCGATAGAGGGATACGGAAATCCTGCACTTTGCCTCGTTCGCCTTTCATGCGCTCTTTTGGGACCGTCCACACGTCGCCGTCAATCTCATCGAATCGAGCCCCGCGAACGGGCATCCCGCGCGCCGCCGTCAGGATCGTGAAACGCAGAGCTAGGTAAGAAGGGTGATGTTGATCCAGCCGCGAGTACAGATCAGGGATCTCTTGCCAAGGCGTTGCGGGCAGGGGCTTTTGAACGCGCTCGACATAACCCAACATATGACGGGCCGCGTCACAGATGAACGGTTCCGCCTCATAGCCCATCAACTTTGCCTGCCGCAGAACCATGCGAGTGCGGTACATCGCCTTGTCGGCAGTCTCGTGCTTGGTGCGCCAGATCGGTTTCAAGGCATCGTGAATATCGCGCTGGTGCAGGGTGCTGATTCTGCGATTGCCGATCTTGGGGATTACGTGGTTCTTGAGCGGCGAAAACCACATGCCTCGCTTGCCATCGCCGCGCAGACGCTCCTTGCGCCCATCGAACACCAGTTGTGCCATTTCCTCAAACGTAGGGTCGTTCTGGCTGTTTTCTTCCTCTAAGCGCCGACGCTCACGTTCCGCAATCGGATCTTCGCCGCGTTCCGCGAAGGCGGTCCACTTAGATCGTTCTTTACGTGCATCATGCAGGGACATGTCAGGGTAAGAGCCCAAGCCCATATCTCGCCGCTTTCCATTGATCTGGAAACGGAATGTCCAGCGCCCGCCGCTCTGCGACCGCTTTAGGGATAGGCCGCCACCATCCTGCACGACGCTGCCGGGAGGCGCGTTCTTTACTTGTGTCGCGGAAAGTCGGTTATTTCCTCTTGCCATATCTGCCCCACATTCTGCCCCATACGTGCGTTGGGTTGATTTGCCACATGATGACACAATTAGCTACAAGTGAAATTTGCAAAATGGAACACAAACTGTGGGTTACGTTCTATTTGCGACATGTTGCAACAGCAACATGGTGCTCGCTACCCACTCCAGAATCCAGTCTCATGTGTTACGTGGTTTCCCGGCGCTTAAACTGTTGCTGCCTGCAAAGATTCTCGGTTTATCAGTCGTGTAGATAGTTCAACTGAACGACCGGACGCGCTTGTTTCGATCATGTGAATCAATTCCAGCGCCGCTTTTTGCCCCATTTCACGATGAGGGACATGAACCGTGGTCAGCGCGGGCGAAACGATACGGGCTAATTCGATGTCGTCGAACCCGGTGATCGAAACATCGTCAGGCACGCGCAGCCCCATCTCTTGCGCCTGGCGTATAGCACCCACTGCCAGAACGTCGTTGCCGCAAAGAACTGCGGTCGGGGCAGGGGCGTAAGACATGAGATCCCTGAAGGCTTCAGCGCCATTTTCGATTTCATAGGTGGTTTCGACTACGAACAGATCATCCGGCGCCAGTCCGTTCTCGGCCATCGCGTCTTTGATACCCGCGATTCTCAACCGCGCGCGATCGTTACCCTTGCTGATGCCCGAAATTGTCGCAAGATGCCTGTGCCCCAGCGCGATGACCTGTTGAGCGAGGGTATTCATGGCTTGCCGGTTGTCGAATCCGACCGAGGGTGTGCGGTTGGTCGGGTTGAAAGACCAGGCAACCAGCGCTGGCACCTTTTGCCGTTCGAGATAATCATATATCTGCTCTTCACGATCGTGACCGATCAGCAAAAGCCCATCAGCGCCGCGGGCAACCAGTGTTCTGATTTGCTCTTCTTCGGCTTCGGGCCTGTAGGCAGAGCTTGAGACGAGCAGCGTGTAACCGCGTTTGTGTAATTCTTCCTGAAACGCCTGCAAACCGCGCGCAAAAATGGCGTTTTCCATCGTTGGTATGATTGCTCCAATAGTAAATGACCGTTTTGCCGCCATCACGCGGGCTGCGAAGTTTGGCGTATATCCCAGTTCATCAACCGCGCACAAAACACGCTGGCGCGTGGCTTCAACAACCTGTTGCGGATTGTTCAGGCACCGCGACACAGTGGCGGTTGAAACCCCCGCAGCCTTGGCAACGTCATCCAACGTCGGTGCGGATCGATGTTTTGACATTTTCAAACCCGTTATTCCGTTTGCCTTAAGTTATGCGCTTTTTTGGGGCGATGGTAGTGCCTATGTAAGCGCTTGCATTTAGCATGTAAGCGCTTACAAATAGATTTAAGAGCCGATTCTGTAAGGAGTCCCAAATATGTTTGTCGCTGCATCTGCCGTCGTTTTTGCGATCTACTTCGCCAACGTCGCCCTGGGTGCCTATGCGAACAGCGCGTTTCTTGGGGACGTTGGAGAGATGTTGGTTCTGTTCGCGGCGTCGATCTTGTTCGTTGTCGCAATTCTGAAAAAGGAAGCTGACCGCGACGCAACAGACGGCAGCTGAATTTTTTGCTTGGGAGGGCAATTCATGAACAACGACAAGACCGAACTGGCGTCCGCTGAACGCCGCAATTTCCTGAAGTTGAGCGCAAGTGGTGCGTTTACCGCCGCTTTGGTAGCCGGGGCAGGCGGGGTGTTGTGGTCGTCCGAGGCCGCCGCGCAAACCGCCAAGGAAGAGCGCGAGCGCGAGCAGGCGGCAGAACATGTGATGACTGTGGCCACGGCTTATGTGCTGGGCGCCTCACGCAGCTATCCAATCATGCAACTGGATCTGAAAGAGAACATTCAGAACGCCACCAATGGTAAGGTCTATGTCAAACTGGCACCGGGCGGGCAGTTGGGTGCAGGTGGTTCACTGGTGCAGAAAGTGCAGGGTGGAACCATTCAGGCTGCGCAGCATTCGCTGTCGAACTTCGCGCCTTTTGCGTCGACCGTTGACCTGATCAACATGCCGTACCTTTGTGGCTCGAACCAGCGTTTCACCAACCTTGTCCATTCGGACACGTGGGAGAACGAGGTTCATCCCAAGGTCGAGGCTGCGGGCTTCAAGGCCCTGTTTTACGTGAATATCGATCCGCGTGTTGTTGCAGTTCGTCAGGGTGGTAACGCCGTTATTACTCCAGGCGACATGAGCGGCATCAAGTTCCGTGTTCCCGGCTCAAAGATGCTTCAGCAATATTATCGCATGGTTGGCGCCAACCCGACACCTGTCGCCTGGGGTGAGACACCTTCGGCCATTAAACAGGGTGTCGCGGATGCGCTTGATCCTTCTGTCGGCGCGCTGTTTGTCTTCGGTTTCAAGGACATCCTGAGCCACGTGACCTTCACGCAGGCGGTGCCGGACAGTCAGGTGTATTCCTGCAATCTTGAGTGGTTCAACTCAATGCCAGCAGACGTTCAGGACGGCATCATGTGGGGGTCTGAAATGACCGCGCATCAAAACCTGTCCAAGGTTCCGTCTGCTCGTGCTTATGCCATGGCCGAGTTGAACAAGGCGGGCGTAGAATTCCACTCGCTCAGCGATGATCAACTGGCCGAATGGCAGGATGCGGGTGGCTATCAGAACGCCGATTGGGACCCGTTCAAGACCGAGCTGGCCGGGTCAATGGAAAACTTCGAAAAGCTGGTCGAAGCCGCCGGAACGCAGGGCAAATACTACGTTCACGACGCATAGTACCCAAACTGTGGACGCCGTTTTGGCGTCCACAACCTTGTCGCACAGACCGACTGCAATACTCTTGCCGTTCCGGGCAAGGGGATCGCTGTCCTATCGCCGGGGGATCTGATGACCATTCTTCAAAACCTTGACCGAAACGCAGAGCGCTGGTTGCTGCTGGTTTTCTACGTGATGCTGGTGATCACCATGGCGATCGAAGTGCTGCGGCGTGAGATATTCGCCTATTCCTCGATCTGGGGCGAAGAGATCGTTCGCTATTCCTTTATCTACCTCGCCTGGATTGGCGCGGCTGCGGCGGTCAAGGAACGCGCCCATATCCGTATTGATGTCATCATGCACTACCTCAGTCCTCGTCCCAAGGCGGTGCTGTATATCTTCGGCGATCTGGTGATGTTCGCCGTGGCCGCTATTGCACTCTACTGGTCTTATGAAGCGGTGCATGTTTCAGCAAAATTTGGCTCGGTGACGGATGGTCTGCGGGTTTCAAAAGTTTGGTTCCTGATGGCTGTACCCACCGGATTTGCGCTGATGATCTGGCGACTGATCCAATCCCTGATGCGTGATTTGAAATGTCTGCGAGACGGCACACCCGTCTTCGAAGGCGACAAGTTGTTTGACTGAGGAGACGCGCAATGCTTTGGAATTCCCTCAATCAAACCGTTGAACTGGGCTGGGACTTTTATGTCCCTGTGATCCTGTTCGTTGCTTTGATCGCTATGGCTGTGCCTGTATGGGCCGCCATTGGGTCGGCAGCCATCGTGATGCTGATCATGTCCGGCGACCTGCCGCTAAGCCTGGTGGGCGAGAGCCTGTTCACTGGTATCGACGCCTTTGCTCTAACTGCCGTTCCCCTGTTCATTCTAACCGGGGACGTGCTGGTTCGAACAGGATTGTCGCGTAAATTTCTGGACGTGGCCGAGGCACTGACGTGCTTTGCCAAGGGCGGTTTCGGGTCGGCTACGGTGCTGGTCTGCGGCATGTTTGCTGCAATCTCGGGTTCGGATGCTGCAGGGGCTGCAGCTGTGGGACGAATGACCATTAATCGTCTGGTCGAAAGCGGTTATCCGCGCCCTTATGCCTGTGCTCTGGTCGCGGCAGGGGCCTGCACCGGTATTCTGATCCCACCGTCGATTGCATACATCATCATCGGGCTTGTACTGGGTATTTCCGCCTCGACCCTGTTTCTGGCCGCATTGATCCCCGGTCTGGCCATTCTGGTGTCGATCCTGATCACCAACATCATCATGAACCGTCTTTATGCCTATGAAGGTGGTGGACTGATGACCATGAGTGAATGGTTGTCCAATCTGGGCAAAGCCCTGAAATCTGGTTGGTATGCCTTCATCGTGCCGGGTATCATTTTCTACGGCATCTTCTCGGGCCGCCTGACGCCGACCGAGGCCGGTGCGACTGCAGTTGTTGTCACTATCATCATGGGTTTCATCCTGCGCACACTGACACTGGCCGATTTTCCGTCGATGCTGGTCAGTTCTGCCAAGGTGAACGGGGTAATCCTGCCGATCATCGCCTTCTCTGCACCACTGGCCGAGGCGCTGGCGATCATGGGGGTTCCGCAGGGATTTGTGACCTCGATAACGGCAATGACCGACGATCCCTATCTGCTGATCCTGTTGATGATCGGCATTCTGATCGCTGCTGGCTGTGTCATGGAGACGACGCCCAATATTGTGATCCTGGCACCGATCTTGAAACCGCTGGCGGATAATATCGGAATGAATGAGATTCAGTTCTGCATAATGATGATCACCGCGCTGGGTGTTGGTTTCATCACGCCTCCGCTGGGTCTGAACCTGTTCGTTGTATCTGGCATTACCGGAGAGTCGATTCTGAAGATTGCCGTCCGGGCTGTGCCCTTCGTATTGACCATGCTGATCGTGGTGCTCTTGATTGCCTACGTACCAGCTGTCTCGACCACCTTGCTTCCTGAAATCTACCAATAGGACCTGTTGAACATGCCGCGTGACTATCTGAAAAAGGCAACCTTGACGGCGGAGTCTCATGCGACCGAGGTGCATGATACGGTCAAGACTATCCTGTCTGAAATCGAGACCGGAGGCGACGCCAAGGCATTGGAATACGCCGTCAAATTCGACAAGTTCGAAGGCAATGTCCTGATGACCCAGGACGAGATCGACGCCGCCATCGCCTTGGTGCCCGAGAAGTTGAAGGCCGATATCCGTTTTGCCCATGACAACGTACGCCGCTTTGCCGAGACGCAAAAGGCCACCGTGTCAGATGTCGAGACTGAGATCGTGCCCGGCGTTGTTGCAGGGCAAAAGGCTATCCCGGTTGATGCGGCGGGTTGCTATGTGCCCGGCGGGCGCTATAGCCATGTCGCCAGCGCGATCATGACGGTGACCACGGCCAAGGTGGCCGGGTGTCGCCACATCACCGCGTGCTCTCCACCCCGTCCGGGCGAAGGCGTGGCGCCTGCGATCGTCTATGCTGCCCATATTTGCGGGGCCGACAGCATTCTGGCGATGGGCGGTGTGCAGGGCGTGGCCGCGATGACCTATGGCCTGTTTGGCCTGCCACGGGCGAATATCCTCGTGGGTCCCGGCAACCAGTTCGTGGCCGAGGCCAAGCGCATCCTCTACGGCAAGGTAGGCATCGACATGATCGCGGGGCCAACTGACAGCCTGATCCTGGCCGACAAAAGTGCTGATGCCCACGTGGTCGCAACTGATTTGGTCAGTCAGGCCGAACACGGATACAACTCGCCGGTTTGGCTGGTGACGGACGATCGCACTTTGGCTCAGAGCGTGATGGAACTGGTGCCGCAATTGATTGACGACCTGCCCGAGCTGAACAGGGAAAATGCTGCCGCCGCGTGGAGAGACTATGCCGAAGTGATCGTCTGCGGTGATCGCGAAGAAATGGCCGCTTGTTCCGATGACTACGCGCCCGAACACCTGACCGTTCAGGCCGAGGATCTCGACTGGTGGCTGGGCCGGCTGACTTGCTATGGTTCGCTGTTTCTGGGTGAAGAGACCACCGTGTCTTACGGCGACAAAGCCACCGGAACCAACCACGTTCTGCCGACCTCTGGCGCGGCCAGCTATACCGGCGGTCTGAGTGTCCATAAGTACATGAAGATCGTGACGTGGCAGCGCGCAACACGGGAAGGGTCCAAACCCATTGCCATTGCGACAGCGCGGATTTCGCGGCTGGAGGGGATGGAGGGGCACGCACGTGCGGCAGACGTGCGTCTGGCCAAGTATTTTCCGGATGAGCAGTTTGATCTGACCGCCGATGGATGACCCGCGCGCTTTGTTTGACCTGACGGGCAGGGTGGCCTGCGTTACCGGCGCAAGTTCGGGGCTGGGTCGGCAGGTTGCGCGCGCGCTCGCTGCCGCAGGCGCGCAGATTGTCGGCGTAGCGCGGCGTGAAGATGCGTTGGCGCAGATGCGGGCCGAGATTGGGTCCGGGTCTGCTTCGGTGGTGGCCGATGTCGCGGACCGAGACGGGATCAATGGCCTGGTCGAAGCTGTGGACGCAAAGTTCGGCGCGCCTGACATTCTGGTCCATGCAGCCGGGATAAACACGCGCGAGGTCGCTGATGATGTAACACCAAACGGGTGGGATGCCACGCTGGCGCTGAACCTCAGCGCACCTTTTTTTCTAAGTCAGGCTATGGTGCCTGCGATGAAGGCGAAAGGTTGGGGCCGCATTGTAAACTTCGCCTCGCTGCAAACAACGCGCGCTTTTCCTGGTGGTATCGCCTATGGCGCGACGAAGGCGGGTATCGGGCAATTGACCCGAGCCATGGCCGAGGCATGGTCGCCTTATGGGATCACCGCCAACGCTATTGGTCCCGGGTTCTTTCCCACTGAATTGACGCAGGCCGTTTTTGATGACCCCGAGCGTTCCAAGCGGAATGCCGCGCAAACCTGCATTGGGCGCAATGGTCGGATGCAGGACATAGATGGGCCGATCTTGTTTTTGTGCTCGCAAGCCTCTGACTATGTAACTGGACAAGTCTTGATGGTGGACGGAGGGTTTACAGCCAAATGAAAGCACTGGTGTACAAAGGCGTGGAGAAGATGGAATTCGGCGATGTCCCAGATTCCGTGCCTGACGCGTCTGAGCATTTGATCCGGGTCGAGGCCGCAGGTATCTGCGGATCGGACATGCACGCCTATCTCGGCCATGATGCGCGTCGTCCAGCCCCTTTGATCCTTGGCCACGAGGCCGCCGGGATGATTGTCGAAGGTTTACGCGCCGGAGACCGAGTGACGATCAATCCGCTGGTGAGCTGCGGTCAATGTCCAGCCTGCGTCGCGGGCCGGGAAAACCTGTGCCCCGAACGTCAAATCATCTCGATGCCGCCGCGGGAAGGGGCCTTTGCGCAGTTTGTCTCGATGCCGGACAGAAATCTGGTTGTTGTACCAGATCATGTCTCGTTCGCCAAAGCCGCTTTGGCGGAACCACTGGCCGTTAGCTGGCACGCGGTTAGGCTGGGACTTGAGGTGTTGCATCCGGCGATGTCCCGTAAGGCCCTGGTCATTGGTGGAGGCGCGATTGGATTGGCTGCTGCACTGGCCTTGCGCGCGATGGGGGCCGATGATGTCACCATCACGGAACCCAATGCTTTGCGAAGATCGCATTTGCAGCGCATTGAAGATTTTAAAGTCACGGACGCCGCGATAGGGAACTATTCGCTTGTCATTGATGCCGTGGGGTATGCGGCCACGCGATCTGTTGCATCTGCCGTTGCAGATCCCGGCGGCGTGATTGTTCATGTTGGCCTGGGCGAAGATACCGGCGGTTTGGACGTGCGCCGCATGACCTTGCAGGAAATCACCTTCATCGGCTCGTATACCTACACCGCGCAGGATTTCCGCCAGACTGCCGACGCTATCTTTGACGGGCGGCTTGGCGCGTTGGACTGGGTAGAGGAGCGTGCCTTGGCAGATGGCGCACAGGCATTTCGTGATATCCGCTCTGGTACTGTGGCTGCTCCTAAGATTATCCTGAGACCCTGGGCATAGCCCCGCCACATTTGGAGGCCTCTATGTATAAGAAAGTCCTTGTTCCGATGGCTTTGGATCATGGCCTATCGCAACACACGCTGGATGTTGCGCGCGCATTGACGGAAAACGAAGCCGAGATCATTGCCTTGCACGTTTACGAGATGCCACATGGGTCGGTCAGCGCCTTTCTGGACAAATCCGTTGTTGCCGAAGGGTTTGATCGTGCGCGACTGACATTGCTGAAAAAGGTCGAAGGGTTGTCGGGGGTTAAACCCGTGATCGTCAAAGGTCATACAGCCCGAACAATCATCGATTATGCAGTCGACAATGAGGTGGATTGCATTGTCATCGGTTCTCACAAACCGGGGCTGAGCGACTATTTTCTTGGATCGACAGCTTCACGTGTTGTCCGTCACGCACCTTGCGCTGTTCACGTGCATCGAAGGCAATAGCGGCTTCCGCGCCTAAAGATCCAAGGATACCGAAATGAAATGATGGAACGACCCGGAGAGGATTCCCGGGTCGTTCCATTTCTTGGTTAGCCGCGACGCCTGCGGCGACGCCCGCCGCCCCCTTCGGTTTCACCCCCCCCGGTGTTGAAACTGGGACGGGGCAACGTGACAACCTGTGCCAGTTCCGGGAACGGATCAGTTTTATGCGGGATTGCGTTGGCCGCGACGAAGTGATCCTGGAACTTGGGTTCGATGGCGGTTTCGATTTTCGTGATCTCGCGCACCACGCGTTCAATCTCGGACCGTGCGCCGATATTGCACAGTGCAATACGCGCACCAGTCCCTGCGGCGTTTCCTGCGCTTGAGACCTTGTCCAGCGGCGCATCCGGGATCATCCCCAGAACCATTGCGTGTTTGGTCGAGATATGCGCCCCGAACGCGCCGGCCAGAACCACACGGTCCACGCGGTCGACATCCATCTCATCCATCAGCAGGCGCGCACCGGCATAGAGCGCCGATTTCGCAAGCTGGATGGCGCGAATGTCGCCCTGGGTGACCGTGATGCGCGGGCCGCCTTCAGCGCTGGAATCGTGGATCAGATAGGCATTGGTGCGGCCTTCGGGGACGCAGCGCGCGGTTCCGGTCTGCTCGGCCGAGCCAATCAATCCGCTTTCGTCCAGCAATCCGGCGATACGCATTTCGGCCACGGCTTCGATGATACCGGAACCGCAGATGCCGGTGATGCCCGTGGTGGCGATGTCGAGGTCAAACCCGTCCTCATCCGACCATTTCTCGGACCCGATCACGCTGAAGCGGGGTTCTTTTGTGACAGGGTCAATCTCAATCCGCTCGATGGCGCCAGGCGCGGCGCGTTGGCCGGAACTGATCTGAGCACCTTCAAACGCTGGCCCGGTGGGCGAGGAACAGGCCAGAACACGGCTGGTGTTGCCCAGCAGGATTTCCGCATTGGTGCCGACGTCCACAATCAACACCAGATCCTCGGATTTGCCTGGCTCTTCCGACAGCGCTACAGCGGCACAGTCCGCACCCACGTGGCCTGCGATGCAGGGCAGTATATAGACCTGCGCACGGGGGTTCATGGTGGTCAGGTCCATTTCACGCGCGGGCAGGGACATGCTTTCCGAAGTGGCCAGAGCAAAAGGTGCTTGCCCCAATTCGACCGGATCCAGACCCAACAGCAAATGGTGCATGACCGGGTTACAGACAAACACGGTTTCCACGATCAGTGCGGCGTCGATCTCGGCCTCTTCAGCGATTGAAGTGGTCAGGTCGTTGATCGCCTCGCGCACGGCCCTGGTCATCTCCTGATCGCCGCCCGGGTTCATCATCGAATATGAAACACGGCTCATCAGGTCTTCGCCAAACCGGATTTGCGGATTCATCAGACCCGACGACGCCTTGACCTCACCCGTTTCCAGATCGGTCAGGTGGGCCGCAATGGTGGTCGAACCGAGGTCGATCGCCAGACCATAAAGCCCACCTTCATGCAGGCCGGGCCAGATTTCGACAATGCGGGCGACGTTGTCGTTGTGACCTTTGTGAACGGCCACCGTGACCTCCCACTTCCCCTTGCGCAGAACCGGTTGCAGCTTGGTCAACAGCGACAGATCTGCTGTGATAGCCTCGATCTGCCATTGTTCGCGCAGGGCACGTTCCAACCGCTCCAGATCGCCGGTGGGTGAGTGCATGTCGGGTTCTTCGACGACCACAAAATACAGGCGTGTCGCGGGATCCATGGTGATGGCGCGGGCCGCCGCGGCTTTGCGCACAACCTGACGGTGCACTTGGCTTTCGGGCGGGACATCGATCACCACATCGCCTTGAACCGACGCCTGACATCCCAGACGACGACCCGGTTTCAGGCCACGCTTATCGTCATAGCGCTGTTCAACCGCGTTCCATTCGCTCAGCGCGTTTTCGGACACAGTGACGCCATGCTTGGGAAACTCGCCATAGCTTGGGGTGATCTGACACTTGGAGCAGATTCCACGCCCGCCGCAGACCGAATCCAGATCCACGCCCAATTGGCGGGCCGCGGTCAATATCGGGGTGCCGACGGGAAAATGCCCGCGTTTGCCAGAGGGCGTAAAGACGACAAGAGGGTCGGTGGTCATTAGTGACATACCTTTTCATATTCGCGCGTATGTGGCGCAAGATATGATGTTGAGCAAAAAGGGAAAGGGCTATCAGCGGCACGATTTGCTCGGCTTGCGGCGTTTTCTGCGCTACCATAGCCCAGAGTTGCGTTGGGGGGCTTTCCCTTTGGTTCAATCCATGCGATAGCGTCGCCGTCAAACGGGCTTTTGCATGGGGTTATCAGATGCAGATTCGTGAGGCACTCACCTTTGACGACGTTCTCCTGGTTCCGGGCGCATCTTCTGTGCTTCCGGCGACGGCGGATACCACCACGCGTGTGACGCGTGAAATCACCATGAACATCCCGCTGCTGAGCTCAGCTATGGATACCGTGACCGAAGCCCGAATGGCCATCGCCATGGCACAAGCAGGTGGCATCGGGGTCATTCACAAGAACCTTTCGGTTGAAGAGCAAGCCCGTGAAGTGCGGCGGGTCAAGCGGTTTGAATCGGGTATCGTTTACAACCCGGTGACGTTGCGCGCAGATCAGACGCTGGCGGATGCACAGGCTTTGGTGGAACGCTATAACTTCACCGGCTTCCCCGTCGTGGATGCGGAAGGTCGTGTCGTGGGCATTGTGACCAACCGGGACATGCGTTTTGCGACTTCGGACGACACACCGATCAAGGCGATGATGACCGCTGACAATCTGGCCATGCTGCAAGAGCCGGCTGATCTGGAAGAAGCAAAAAGCCTGATGCGGGCCAGACGCATCGAAAAACTGCTTGTGGTAGACCGCCAAGGGAAACTGACCGGTCTTTTGACCTTGAAGGACACAGAACAGGCCGTCCTGAACCCAACCGCTTGCAAGGACCGGCTTGGTCGTTTGCGCGTGGCTGCCGCGACGTCGGTGGGTGATGCGGGCTTTGAGCGGTCCGAACAACTGGTGGATTCCGGTGTCGACATCATTGTGGTCGATACGGCCCATGGCCATTCTCGGGGCGTTCTGGACGCGGTTACACGCGCCAAAACGCTGTCGAACGAGGTCCAGATCATCGCAGGAAACGTTGCCACGGGTGAGGCCACCAAGGCGCTGATCGATGCTGGAGCTGATGCAATCAAGGTGGGCATCGGCCCGGGTTCGATCTGTACCACACGGATGGTCGCGGGCGTGGGTGTACCTCAGTTGACGGCAATCGGAGATTGCGCCGCCGCAGCAGGTGACGTTCCGGTCATCGCGGATGGTGGCATCAAGTTCTCAGGCGATTTTGCCAAGGCGATCGCCGCGGGGGCATCCTGCGCCATGGTCGGTTCGATGATCGCGGGCACCGATGAAAGCCCGGGCGAAGTGATCCTGTATCAGGGTCGGTCGTTCAAGTCTTATCGGGGGATGGGCAGCCTGGGTGCCATGGCACGCGGGTCGGCGGACCGGTACTTTCAGAAGGACGCGGCCAACGACAAGCTGGTGCCCGAAGGCATTGAAGGGCAGGTGCCCTACAAAGGATCGGCCAGCGCCGTCATCCACCAACTTGTGGGCGGTTTGCGGGCCGCGATGGGCTATACCGGCTGCGCGACTGTCGAAGAGATGCGCAAAAACTGCCATTTCGTTAAAATTACCGGCGCGGGCCTGAAGGAAAGCCATGTGCATGACGTTCAGATCACCCGCGAAAGCCCGAATTACCGGGGGATGTGAGAACTTGAGAACCATATACGGCGCTCGAATACGGGCGTCGTTTACGTTTGAAACGGCGAACGGGCTGTTTCGTTACAAGGTATTAATGCAATGACACCCGCCGCCCGCGTTCAGGCATCTATAGAAATTCTGGATGAGATTCTGACCGGAGCTCCGGTGGAAAAGGCGTTGACCGGTTGGGCGCGACGCAGCCGGTTTGCAGGCTCCAAAGATCGCGCGGCCGTACGGGACCATGTTTTCGACGCGTTGCGATGCAGACGGTCATATGCGGCGCTTGGTGGAAGCAATAGCGGTCGCGGATTGATGATCGGAGCGATCCGTGCCTCTGACGCGGATCCGGCCGGTTTGTTCACCGGCGACGGCCATGCGCCATTGCCGGTGCAGGATGCAGAGGCAGCGCTGGGTTTTGAAACCGAAGCGGAAAGGTTCGACATCCCGGAATGGCTGTGGCCGCGTTTTACCCAGTCTCTGGGCGGCGAAGCGGTGCCATGCGCACAGGCATTGCAGAGTCGGGCAGCCGTTCACCTGCGAGTCAATCTTTTGAAATCGGATGTCGCTAAGGCATCTGAGGCGTTGAAAGCCGAGGGGATTATCGCCCGTCCAACATCTGTGTGCCACACGGCGCTAGAGGTCACGGAAGGTGCCCGACGCATCGCACAAAGCCGGGCCTATGCCGAGGGTCTGGTCGAACTTCAGGATGCCGCGAGTCAGGCTGTCGTCTCAGCGCTGGAGCTAAAGCCGGGAATGCGTGTCCTGGATTATTGCGCAGGCGGTGGTGGCAAATCACTGGCGCTTGCAGCGAATAAGAGCATCGATGTCTTCGCGCATGACGTAAATCAGGGGCGCTTGAAAGACATTCCGATCCGAGCGGAACGGGCAGGGGCCAGAATAACTGTTCTGAACAGTTCAGATCTTGCGGGTTTAGCCCCTTTTGATGTGGTTTTGGCGGACGCGCCTTGTTCGGGCAGCGGATCATGGCGGCGAGCGCCTGCCGGAAAATGGGCGTTGACCGAGGAACGTCTGACAGAACTCACGCGCATTCAATCCGGTATTCTTAAGGAAATCGCGCCTTTGGTTCGTGCGGGAGGCGTATTGGCCTATGCGACTTGTTCGGTTCTCGACGATGAAAACAGCGCAGTTGTCACGCGATTTTTGGCTCAGCATTCGGGTTGGACTGAAACCTTCCGGAAATCATGGCCGGTTACTGGAAAGTCGGACGGGTTTTTCACGTCACACCTGACATCTTAAGACATTGGCGAAAGCAACCCAGGGTAGATTGGCGCTTGTCGAAATCCGTTAAGCGTGCGTTAACCAATTTAGCCTCTACTGCTGCCACCTTTTCGTCTGAGCCTATTTTATGTCTGACACTGCCGTATTTGTTCGAGATCCTTCCCTAGCCAACCTGCCATCAGCCACACGCATCGGTTCACTTTTGTGTCTTGCGTTTCTGATCATTTTGACACCGATGACGGGCATTCTGTCGTCGGACTGGAACGCGGGTCTGACAGTTGCCGGCATATCCCTGCTTGTTGTGGCGATCTGCGTCGCGATCAAGGTACATATGGCCAATGTCACCGCACAAAACAATGTGGCGGTCATGAGTGCTTGTGCGGAACACCAAGATGCTCCGTTTGTGGTCGCCAACACATTCGGGGAAGTTCTGACCGCCAACGCGCGGGCCAAGAAAAGGTTCGGGGCTGTACAAGGTATTCCGCTGACCTTGTGTTTGCGGTCTACGTTTTCGAACCCTCAGGCGGTTTTGTTGAGGTTGCAATCTCAAGTTCAATCAAACGGGCGTGCGTTTGAAGAGTTTCCGAACGGCGGAAATACATTGTCCGTGACCGCGTTTCGGCTAAGCGCTGATGTATTTTACTGGCGCTTTCAGGAAGGAGAGGCAGCTGTCAATGCAGAGCTGAGCATACCAGTACTGACAATTGGGCAAAGGGGTGAAATCCAACACGCAAATTTGGCCGCCACGCGCATGTTCGGCAACGCACCCAACAATATTCCGGACATCTTCTGTGGGGAAGTTCCCGTGAACGGGTCCGTAAACACTGTCCGATCTCGTGATGGGGTGGTGTCAGTCGCAGTGGCAGACCTGTCGCAAACCGGGACCAAACGATGTCTGGGGTTGGTCCCGCTGCCGAAACCCGCCGTGTCAGAGGCCGGGACATCTTTTGCAGATCTTCCGGTTCCAATTCTGAACCTGTCGACAGATGGTACGATCCTCGACACCAACAGATTGGCCGCGAAACTGCTTGGGAAGGATACGCTGAAAGGCACCAATATCGACCAAGTCATGCGGGGACTGCGCATACCTATTCCAGACTGGTTGGCGCGCACAGCGTCTGAAGAGGACGTCCAACGCACGGAGTTTCTGCAGCTGATCCGAGACGAAAAAGAGGTCTTTGTTCAGGTCACGTTAAGCAAAGTCGTTTCAGACGGCAAAGCGGGGCTGATTGCTGTATTGAATGACGCCACCGAACTGAAAACGCTGGAGGGTCAGTTCGTTCAGGGTCAAAAGATGCAGGCTGTGGGCCAATTGGCCGGGGGTGTGGCGCATGATTTCAACAATCTGCTCACGGCTATCTCGGGTCACTGCGATTTGCTCTTGCTGCGGCATGATCAAAATGACCCGGATTACGGCGATCTCGTTCAGATCAATCAGAACGCAAATCGCGCGGCCGCACTTGTCAGCCAGCTTTTGGCGTTTTCCCGCAAGCAGACCCTCAGACCCGAGGTGCTGGATCTGCGAGAAACGATCTCGGACCTGATTCACCTGTTGAACCGGCTGGTCGGTGAGAAAGTTCAACTGACGCTGAGCCACGATCCGGTATTGAAACCGGTGCGCGCCGACAAGCGCCAATTGGAGCAGGTGCTGATGAACCTGGTCGTCAATGCCCGCGACGCGATGGCGGACGGCGGCGAGATCCGCATTGAAACCGGGGTTGTGAATCTATCGCAACCGTTCAGCCGCGATCGGGCAACTGTGCAACCGGGTGAATATGTGACAGTCCGGGTTGTCGACAGTGGAACGGGCATCCCAGCGGACAAGCTGCAGAAAGTGTTTGAACCGTTTTATACAACCAAGCGCACGGGTGAGGGCACCGGGCTCGGGCTGTCCACGGTTTATGGCATCGTGAAGCAAACGGGCGGCTTCATCTTTGTAGACAGCGTTGTGGGGCGCGGCACTGAATTCACCGTCTTTTTGCCCGTTTGCGTGACCGCAGCCGAGGTTGAGGTCGATACGCCAAAGCAACCTGAAACGCATAACGCGCGGCAAGGGGAAGGGGTGGTGCTTTTGGTCGAAGACGAAGCTCCGGTCCGCGCCTTTGCGACGCGCGCCTTGCGCTTGAAGGGGTATACCGTGCTTGAAGCAGACTCGGCGGAAGAGGCGCTGAAACTGCTTGAGGATCCAGCGTTGAATGTCGATGTCTTTGTCACTGACGTGGTGATGCCGGGCATGGACGGTCCGACCTGGGTGCGCGAAGCGCAAAAAACACGCCCGGGTGCCCGCGTGGTCTTTGTGTCTGGGTACACCGAAGGGGCGTTCGGAGATTCGGGGCCGGATATCGCCAACTCCACCTTCCTACCGAAACCCTTTTCGCTTAATCAATTGACAGAAGCAGTGTTCCAACAGCTGAATTGACGGGCTCAGAGGGCCGCATCATAGAGCGCAAATTCCGCCGCGTGAGTCTCCCGGAACTGCACCTCGGTCTCTGGCGATAGGCTAAGATCTTTAAGGGGGGATACGTTTTCCTGCTGTAACGCGATCTGCGTGTTCAGACGGGTTTGCAGGAAATCCAGGATCTTGTCCTGATGATCGTATTTAAAAGTATGGATCGTCCCGGTGCTGTTGCTGCGAGTTTGAAAAAACTTGCTCTGGCTGCCGACATCGGCAAAGTCGGGGCGCGGCGACTGCATGTAGGCTTGAACAAATCTTTCAAAACTCATGTCACGAGTGGAACGGGGATGACCCTGCAAATCGTCGCGGCCGCGAAAACGATACCAACTGCCCAGCCAGTCTATCGGTTCACGCACGATGGCTATGATTTCCATTTCGGTGTGGCAGACTTTTTGAAAAATATTCTGAAAAAACCGATCATATCGGCGCACGGTGGCATGTTTCAATTCGGGCGGATGGGTCACGACAAGATCGGCCCGGTCGCGCAACGCTGTGTGATACGCCGTGCTGCCGGTCTTGGGAACCGCAAGAAAAGCCAGGCGTTCTTCATAAAAAACAAGCATATATCGCGTTCCGCTTCGACCTGATCCTTTTGGCAGATTGTCGTAAACGACTCTTTAACACAATTGCAGAAGAGTGAGTCTTGTAAGTTTTAGTTGAAATGTTCTCTTTTTGGTCCCATAAGGAACAAGAGGCGAACAAAGCAGCGATTGCCGCCCGTTCAAGGGTGTGACAAAAGGGAAGGCGACAGGACAATGGCGGATCTTCTGACAATGAGCGACAAGAAAAACGCAGACAAGCAAAAGGCGCTCGACAGTGCGCTGGCCCAGATCGAACGGCAGTTCGGAAAAGGCTCGATCATGAAGCTGGGCGAAGGTGCCACGCAGGATATCGAGGCAAGCTCGACCGGTTCGCTGGGGCTGGATATTGCGCTGGGAATTGGTGGTCTGCCAATGGGGCGAATTGTCGAGATTTATGGCCCTGAAAGCTCAGGTAAAACGACGCTGACGCTGCATTGCATTGCAGAGCAGCAAAAGCGCGGCGGTGTCTGTGCCTTTGTTGATGCGGAACATGCGCTGGACCCGCAATATGCCCGTAAGCTGGGTGTCGATCTGGACGAACTGCTGATTTCACAGCCTGACACGGGTGAACAGGCGCTTGAGATCACCGATACTTTGGTTCGTTCAGGTGCAGTAAATATGGTCGTCGTCGACTCGGTTGCGGCGTTGACGCCGAAATCCGAGCTTGAAGGCGATATGGGCGACAGCAGTGTTGGCGTTCAGGCCCGCCTGATGAGCCAGGCGATGCGGAAACTAACGGGTTCAATCAGCCGCTCGAACTGTATGGTCATCTTTATCAACCAGATCCGGATGAAGATCGGCGTCATGTTTGGCAGCCCCGAAACCACTACTGGTGGTAACGCACTGAAATTCTACAGCTCGGTTCGTCTGGACATCCGCCGCATCGGTGCGATCAAGGACCGGGACGAGGTTGTCGGCAACCAGACCCGCGTCAAGGTTGTGAAGAACAAGGTGGCACCGCCCTTCAAGCAGGTCGAATTCGACATCATGTATGGCGAAGGCATTTCGAAAATGGGTGAGTTGCTGGATCTGGGTGTCAAAGCAGGCGTGGTTGAAAAGTCAGGCTCATGGTTCAGCTATGGCGATGAACGGATCGGGCAGGGGCGTGAGAACGCTAAACAATACCTGCGTGACAATAGCCGTATTGCGCTGGACATCGAAGACAAGATTCGCGCCGCTCATGGGCTAGAATTTGACATGCCTCAGGGTGCCGCTGAGGATGATGACATCCTCGAAGCCTAACAGCCGCTGACGAGAGCTTCGGAAGCTCTTCGGTTTCCGGTTGTAAATTGAAAAGACTATGAAAGGGGCGGTCCATCGGGCCGCCTTGTTTCGTTCCGGGGCGCCTCCACTGTGGACACTGCTCGGACAGGGGGATAAACCAGCGGAGACCAAGACTTTTGCGCGCCGAGAGAGCCCTATGCCAACCCTGAACGATATCCGATCGACTTTTCTGAACTACTTTGAAAAACAGGGGCATGAGGTTGTGGCATCCAGCCCGCTGGTCCCGCGCAACGACCCGACGCTGATGTTCGTGAACTCGGGCATGGTCCAGTTCAAGAACCTGTTCACCGGCTTGGAGACCCGCGACTACACACGCGCCACAACAGCGCAGAAATGTGTGCGTGCAGGCGGAAAACACAATGACCTGGACAATGTGGGCTATACCGCGCGCCACCACACGTTTTTCGAGATGTTGGGCAATTTCTCCTTCGGTGATTACTTCAAGTCCGAGGCAATCCCGTTCGCCTGGAACCTGATTACCAAGGAATTCGGCATCGACAAAAGCCGCCTGTTGGCCACGGTCTATCACACCGATGACGAGGCGTTTGAAATCTGGAAAAAAGTCGGCGTGCCGGAAGATCGGATCATCCGTATCGCCACCAACGATAATTTTTGGCAGATGGGTCCGACCGGTCCTTGTGGCCCGTGTACTGAGATTTTCTATGACCATGGCGATCACATCTGGGGCGGCCCTCCGGGGTCTGCTGAAGAAGACGGTGACCGGTTCATCGAAATCTGGAACGTCGTCTTTATGCAGAACGAGCAGTTCGAAGACGGCTCGATGGTCGAGCTGGATATGCAGTCCATTGACACTGGTATGGGGCTGGAACGGATCGGAGCGTTGCTGCAGGGCAGCCATGACAATTATGACACCGACCTGTTTAAAACCCTGATCGAAGCGTCTGCGGATGCGACCGGCGTGGATCCTTTTGGTGATCAGAACGTGCATCATCGCGTCATTGCAGACCACCTGCGGTCGACATCGTTCCTGATTGCGGATGGGGTCATGCCCAGCAATGATGGGCGTGGTTATGTTCTGCGCCGGATCATGCGCCGCGCCATGCGCCATGCGCACCTGTTGGGTGCAAAGGATCCCGTCATGCACCGTCTTGTGCCAACTCTGGTACAGCTGATGGGTGGGCATTACTCGGAACTGACGCAGGCCCAGCCCCTGATTGAAGAGACCTTGTTGCTTGAAGAAACCAAGTTCAAGCAAACGTTGGATCGCGGTTTGAAACTGCTGGATGACGAGGTTGCGGGACTTGCCGAGGGCGCGCCTTTACCGGGTGCCGCGGCCTTCAAACTCTATGATACATATGGCTTCCCACTGGACCTGACTCAGGATGCGTTGCGCGAAAAGGGTCGTGCTGTTGATACCGAAGGGTTTGATTCCGCCATGGCCGAACAAAAAGCCAAGGCGCGGGCGGCATGGGCCGGTTCTGGCGAAGCTGCGGATCAAGCCGTGTGGTTTGATGTGTTGGATTCGGCAGGTGCGACGGATTTCCTGGGCTATGAGACTGAGAAGGCCGAAGCTCAGGTTGCTGCTATGATTGTAGACGGCGCTTTGGTGGACACAATCAACGCCGGGGAAAGCGGTTGGGTGGTCGTCAACCAGACCCCATTTTATGGCGAGGCCGGTGGTCAGATCGGTGATACCGGTGAATTGCGCCGTGTCGACGATCGCGATGATCTCAGCCGGGTAGAGGATACCAGGAAGTTTGCCGACGGCAAAGTCTATGCGCATAAAGTATCGGTCGAAAACGGCACGCTGTCCAAGGGGGACGCGGTCGAGCTTGAGGTGGATCATGCCCGCCGGTCGGCTATTCGCGCCAACCACTCGGCCACGCACCTGCTGCACGAAGCGCTGCGAGAAGCTCTGGGGGATCACGTGGCGCAGCGTGGCTCGCTGAATGCAGCGGATCGTCTGCGTTTCGACTTCAGCCATTCCAAAGCATTGAGCCTTGATGAAATTCAGAAGGTCGAGCGCGAAGTGAACAGCTTCATCCGCCAGAACTCAACCGTCGAAACCCGGATCATGACACCGGATGATGCGCGAGAACTGGGGGCACAAGCGTTGTTTGGTGAGAAGTACGGCGATGAGGTCCGTGTTGTCTCGATGGGCAAAGCCCCCACGGGTAAGGGTCAGGATGGTGAAACCTGGTCAATCGAACTGTGCGGGGGAACTCATGTGCGCCGGACCGGGGATATCGGTACGTTTGTCTTGCTGGGGGACAGCGCCAGCAGTGCCGGTGTGCGCCGGATCGAAGCGCTGACCGGGGATGAGGCCAACCGTTACCTGTCGGCTCAAGATCACCGGCTTGCTCAGGTGGCGCTGGAACTGAAGGCACAACCGGATGACGTTGTCGCCCGGGTTAAGAGCCTGTTGGATGAGCGCAAGTCATTGCAGAACGAAGTGGCTCAGTTGCGCCGCGATCTAGCCATGGCCGGCGGGGCCGGGCAGGGCGGTGGGGCCGAGGCGCGCGATGTCAATGGCGTTAAATTCCTGGCGCAAGCCCTCAATGGTGTGTCGGGCAAAGATCTTCCAGCGCTGATCGATGAACATAAGGCGCGTCTTGGATCAGGTGCTGTTCTTCTTATTGCAGATACAGGCGGCAAGGCTGCGGTCGCAGCTGGTGTGACCGAGGACCTGACGGGAACCGTTTCGGCGGTGGATCTGGTCAAAGCGGCCGTGGTTGAATTGGGCGGCAAGGGCGGCGGTGGCCGACCTGATATGGCCCAGGGTGGCGGCAAGGACGCATCGAATGCGGATGCTGCGATCAAGGCCGCAGAACAGGTATTGGGAGGATAAGATGGCTGCACTTTGGATTGCACATGTCACTGTAACGGACGCCGATGCATATGGAAAATATGCCGAGCTGGCAGGACCAGCCATAGCTAAGCACGGTGGTGAGTTCATCGCGCGTGCTGCACGCTATGTTCAGTTGGAAGGCAAAGAGCGGCCACGCAACGTGGTCGCCCGATTCCCCTCGCTTGAGGCAGCGGTCGAGTGTTACAACTCGGATGATTACCAACAGGCGCTGAATCATGCCCGCAATGCTAGCGAGAGAGAGCTGCTTGTGGTTGAGATCACTGAATAGTTATCGAACAGACCGCCTTTGGGCTGGTTTCAGCGATTTTCAGCTTATACGCCCTTACCACACACTGAGAATGGCCCGCGATCTGCGGGCCTTCGTATTTTATTTTCTTTAACAAAAGCTTGCCATGAGATTCTAAAGTTCCTTTTTCAAAGGTGCTGCCTGGAAATGTGGCAGAGTCGTCCTAATTCCTGCCCGAAATTGTCAAATTACAGAACGAATTTTCGCCCTTTTTCCTCGGCACGTTCGAAATGATTGCGACTGAGGCCCTTTCGCGAATAGATTCAAGAAGCGGAATGTGGGTCTGCAGTATCGGCAATCAATTGGATGATACTGGATCGGGGAATGGGCATGATGTCATTGGTCAAAACGGTCGGCTACCGAGTTACCGGAGTTTTGTCAGCTTCAGTCTGCGCGATTGGCATGGCAGCGGCAGTCATGGCAACTAGCTTTGTCGCGAATGAAGCGCATGCCTCTGAAGGCCGATTTATTCCCACCGTAACATCCTCACCACCGCCAACCGGGGCAAGAAACCTGTGCCGCCAATATAGTTGGGCGTGTACTGCGGCACGATCTTCGACACTGACCATTCAATCTGAAATGCAGGTAGTGAAAGAGATTAACCGGCGGGTGAATGTCTCAACGCGCGACGTGACGGATCAGTCGCAGTACAAAACGCGCGAGCTTTGGGCGCTCCCAACGGCCAGAGGTGGGGATTGTGAAGACTTTGCGTTGTTGAAGAAAAGAGACCTCATCCACGCCGGAGTGGATCCAAGCAAGCTCTTTATTGCTACGGTTCTGGATACGCGCCGGACTGCTCATGCGGTTTTGATCTATCGTTCGGCGCAGGGCGACTTGGTCTTGGACAACCTGACCAACCGCATCAAACCATGGTCCAAGACCCGGTATTTATTCCTTCGCATGCAGGACCCTAAAAAACCCGGTCGTTGGGTTGGTGTCTACGGAAGCAGCTGAAAACCAGCCGCTTTGAAAGCTAGGTGGGCACAGTTTTGACTGCGCCCACTTTTTTCATTGCTGGATTTGGCATCCAAGTCTTCATCGCTACTTCATAGTCGGCCTGACGGTTCTGGGATCCGTTGTCTCAAGTTGACCGTCAGTTACCGCAGCACGTACACTTATGCCGCTGCCAACTGTCAGCGCAGTTCTTCAGGCTCTTCGCGCTCAGGCTCCTCTTGATCGGGCTCTTCGCGATCAGGTTCTTCTTGATCAGGCTCTTCTTGATCGGGCTCTTCACGTTCAGGTTCGCCTTGATCGGGCTCTTCACGTTCAGGTTCGCCCCGATCGGGCTCTTCACGTTCAGGCTCGCTCTGGTCGGGATCACCGCTCTGAGGAGAGTCATTTCCATCAGGGACGCTGTTTCCACCGGGATTGTTTGTGCCTCCGGGGGTGCCGCCGTTGTCACCTTCTTGGGACGGCCCATCACCTGACCGGGAGTCCGTCGCTCCGGTCGAAGCCGTCGGAAGGTCAGTCAGCAAGTCGGCCAGCGGAGAACACTCCGCCCCCAGTCGCGCAACGATCTGGTCAAAATCAGCGCGACGCTGGATATAACGCAACATGCCGGATGTAACACTATCGCATTCGCACAGGACCCCAGGAGACCCAGCAGACTGGCGAGCGGTTTTCACTGTACACGCTCCGCTTGCAAGGGCTTCGGTCATGGGCACGACGACAAATACTGTTGCGGCCAAAAAAACTGGCAACTTAAGGGAAGGAACAACCATCTTTAACTCCTCGAAACTCGGTACCTTGTATGTTCACCTCTATGCACCGAATGGACGCTGGTGTGAGTGAACATCGTCACACTTCCGGCATATTTACACCTTGCCTTTGTCGCAATCGCAAGATGTGGATTGAGAGAGCTACTGGGAGTTAATGCAATTTAAAGAAGAAATTATAGTAATTACAATAAAAAGCCGGGCGTAATGCCCGGCTTTCGATTTTGCGTTTTTTGATCAGTTGGAAGCAAATTTGCCACAGTTGCGCCATTGTTTCCAATTGAAACAGATTCAGGCGCAGGTTGATCAGGCCGATTTCGCCATCCGTTTGCGTTCGTGCGGGTCCAGAAAGCGTTTGCGCAGCCGCACTGCATTTGGCGTCACCTCGACCAACTCGTCGTCATCGATATAGGCAATCGCCTCTTCCAAAGAGAATTGAATGTGGGGCGTCAGGCGTACTGCATCGTCCGAACCGCTGGCGCGGACGTTGGTCAGTTTCTTGCCTTTGAGCGGATTCACTTCCAGATCATTGTCGCGAGAATGCTCTCCGATCACCATGCCCTGATAAACATCTGTCTGAGGGCTTACAAACATGCGGCCACGCTCTTCCAGGTTCCAGAGCGCATAGGCCACGGCCTGACCGTTCTCCATCGAGATCAGAACGCCTGCGCGACGGCCCGGGATTTGACCTTTGTGCGGGGCCCAGTCGTGGAACACACGGTTCAGAACACCGGTTCCACGTGTGTCGGTCAGGAACTCGCCATGATAGCCAATCAGCCCGCGCGACGGGACATGTGCGATGATGCGCGTTTTGCCAGTACCGGCAGGGCGCATTTCGGCAAGTTCACCCTTGCGGGCACCCGTGATCTTTTCGATGACCGAGCCTGAATACTCATCATCCACGTCGATTGTGACTTCCTCGATCGGCTCCAGCCGCTGACCGTTTTCCTCACGGAACAGAACCTGCGGGCGCGAGATGCTGAGCTCGAAACCCTCACGGCGCATGTTCTCGATCAGAACGCCCATCTGCAATTCGCCGCGTCCAGCGACTTCAAAGGCTTCGCCGCCCGGGGTGTCGGTGATCCGGATCGCAACGTTCGACTCAGCTTCTTTCATCAGGCGGTCACGGATGACGCGCGACTGAACCTTTTTGCCATCGCGGCCAGCAAGCGGTGAGTCGTTGATGCCAAAGGTCACGGTGATGGTTGGCGGGTCGATGGGCTGCGCGGGCAGCGCCTCTTCCACTTGTGGGGCGACCAGCGAATCCGCCACGGTGGCCTTGCTCATGCCTGCGATGGTCACGATGTCACCAGCTTCGGCGACGTCGATGGGCTGCTGCCCCAAGCCGCGGAAGGCCAGGATTTTCGAGGCCCGGAAGTTTTCGATCAGCGTGCCATCCCGGCTAAGCGCCTTCAGGCTGTCGCCCGCTTTCAGTGTTCCGCTTTCTACGCGACCAGTCAGGATACGGCCGATGAACGGGTCGCTGCCAAGTGTGGTGGCCAGCATCCGGAACGGTTCGCTTTTTTGATCAATTTGCTTGGGGGCAGGGACGTGATCGACGATCAGATCGAACAGAGCGCTCAGGTCTTTACGAGGGCCGTCAAGTTCCATGTCAGCCCAGCCAGAGCGGCCCGACGCGTACATCGCCGGGAAATCGAGCTGGTCGTCATCAGCGCCTAGGTTGGCGAACAGGTCGAAACATTCGTCCAGGGCGCGGTCAGGCTCGGCATCGGGCTTGTCGACCTTGTTCAGAACAACGATCGGGCGCAGACCCAACGCAAGCGCCTTGGAGGTTACAAACTTTGTCTGCGGCATTGGGCCTTCGGCAGCGTCAACCAGCAAGACAACACCATCGACCATGCTGAGGATTCGTTCGACTTCACCGCCGAAATCGGCGTGGCCTGGCGTGTCGACGATGTTGATACGCGTATCTTTCCACTCGACAGACGTCGCCTTGGCCAGAATCGTGATACCGCGTTCGCGTTCCAGATCGTTGCTGTCCATGGCGCGTTCCGCCACGGCCTGGTTTTCCCGGAACGCACCGGATTGTTTGAGCAGCTCATCCACCAGGGTCGTTTTGCCGTGGTCCACGTGAGCGATGATTGCGATATTGCGCAGGTCCATGAGAGGTCAGCCTTTGAACGGGAAGTTGCCGCGCGCATAACGCGGCGCGACAAAATATACCAGCCCTAACCGAGGATCAGTGGCCGGCAGTCTTCGAAAACAGGTGAATGATCAGAATTCCAGCCAGAATCATGGTCAGTCCAAGCACCGCAGGCCAATCCAGTTTTTGCCCGAAAACCAGGAAGCCGATGAGGGCGATAAAAAAGATGCCCAGCCCGGACCAGATTGCATAGACGATGCCCACAGGCATGGATTTTAGGGTCAGTGCCAGCAAATAAAAAGCAACACCATAGCCCAAAACAACAAGAACGGACGGCCAAAACCGGGTGAATTGCTGGCTGGCCTGCAGGGCGGTTGTGCCGATGGTTTCCGCCAAAACGGCCAGCAACAGAAACAGGTAAGCTTGAGGCATTATGGTCTTTCGGGAGTTTTGTGGTGTCATCGCCTTGAACACAGAATTCGCGAAAAAGGCAAGAACAGTCTCACATCTTAACTTCCGTTGGGTCAGGTATACCTTACTATTCCCGACTTAGAATAAGTGTATGATATACCTCATATTTTATGAATTGTTAAAGAGTATTGTTTGATGACGAAATTCGCGAAATCGATCGTTTTTGTTTCTGGTCTGATAGTGGCAATTGGGTGGCTTGCTGACGGGGGGTCCGTCAAAAATGAAGCAGCCATTGTGGTTCAACAGTTTGATCGTAGTCGTGTTTTTTAACGCCACTCAGAACCAAGAAGGAAAAAGGAGCCTTTGGGCTCCTTTTTTCGTTAAGCGTCTAAAGGTGTAACGTCGCAACTCTGGAAATGCGTCACAAGTTGGGGCTGAAGCCAATTCCAAAGTGCCGGTGCCCCACCTGTTATGGCAGGACGCACGCGCGCTTCGAGCTGGGAATAGGTGACATTGTAGTCCACCCAAGAACCGCCGCCGGTCTCCAGATTTGCAATCGGTGTCTGAAACCGGTCCACAGCTTTTGCAAACTGGGCATCCGCACTTTCTGCGGCTTCAAACTCTTGCCATAAGTCTTTGAAAAAACTTCTCTGTGCATCCGGCAACAAACCAAACAACCGCTGTGCCGCGGCTTGTTCCTTGGCCTCTTGGGCGGCATGATCCACTTGCCCGTGAATTGGGTGATCTCCGGCATCGATTTCAACGACATCATGCAACAAGAGCATCTGAAGCACGCGATCTATCCGAATCTCAGAATGCGCGTGTTCGGCCAAAACCCAAGCGTACAGCATGATATGCCACGAATGCTCGGCAGAGTTTTCGAACCGATCACCCGCCATCAGACGCGACGCGCGCAAGATCGATTTCAACTGGTCCGCTTCAGTCAGAAACTCAAGCCGCGTTGTGAACGCGTTGTCTTGCGTTTCAGATCCGGTCAGTAGGTTGGTGGCATGGTGGTAGGCCAGCGGGAAGACCTGCGCGAGATAGGCGGCGCGACCACCGTCCAGATTGGCGCGCGCAATTTTCACGTGGTCCGGGTGAGGATCAGAAGCGCACAGAACCTGAAACAGCGGCTGACACCGATCCAGGATCTTGGCAAACTGCGCATCTGGCGTCCGATCCGCCTCGAACTCCTGCCACAAAGTTAGGAACGTTTGTGCCTGATCCGTTGGCAGCAAGCCGAACAGCTCTGACGCGGCAGCCTGTTCCGCATCAGCCAGATGATCCCAGTCGGTTTCCAAGTGGATCGGATGGTCGCCTACAACGATCTCGACGAGATCATGCAGCAGCAACATACGGATGACGCGGTCAATTGATACATCTGGCTCGGCCAAGGGGGCCATAACCAAAGCCCACAATGCAAGATGCCAGCTGTGTTCGGCAGAATTCTCGGGCCGGGATTGATCGAGCAGAACATTTGCCCGCTCAACCATTTTCAGCATGTCGGCCCGTTTCAAAAACGCAATTTGCGCCGACAAGCGATCCGTCATTGTTTTTCTATCGCTTTTTGTTTCGAGCGATGCGCGGTCAGGCGCTTGATTACAAACTGTCTGGCTTTGCGTTCGGCCAGCCGCACACGTATCTCGGTCAAGAACGCCTCTTCCAGCGATTGTGACGCGGCCCCAAGAACTTCGCCGACCTCAACAAAAAAACGGTCTTCCCCGGTTTCATCCATAACCTTCATCGTGTCTTCGGCCAGTTTGGCCGCAAGAGATATGATGGTGTCAGACATCAGCGGGTGGTCTCGGTCAGGCGGCGCTTCACATAGTCACTGACATCGGTGATGAGCGTGTCCATGTGGCGATCTTGGAAGAAGTGATCCGCGCCCTCAACCTCGGTATGAGTGATCGTGATGCCCTTTTGTTCATGCAGCTTGTTCACTAACGAGGTGGTGTCTGCCGGAGGGGCCACGCGGTCAGCTGATCCGTTGATGATCAGGCCCGAAGACGGGCAGGGGGCCAGGAACGAAAAGTCATACATGTTGGCTGGTGGCGACACGCTGATGAAGCCAGTGATTTCTGGGCGGCGCATCAGCAACTGCATTCCGATCCAAGCCCCGAACGAAAACCCAGCAACCCAGCAGTGTTTCGAGTTGTTGTTCATCGATTGCAGGTAATCCAGCGCCGAGGCCGCATCGCTCAGTTCACCTACGCCTTGGTCATACTCGCCCTGACTGCGACCCACGCCGCGGAAGTTAAAGCGCAACACGGTGAAGCCCATGTTGTAGAAGGCATAGTGCAGGTTGTAGACCACCTTGTTGTTCATGGTCCCGCCAAATTGAGGATGTGGGTGAAGCACGATTGCGATCGGTGCGTCTTTTTCCTTTTGCGGGTGGTAGCGGCCTTCCAGGCGGCCTTCGGGTCCGGGAAAAATCACCTCGGGCATGTGTGCTTTGGTCCTGTCTTTTTCGTGCGGGTGCCCGGATATACTTGACGATAATCGTCGGACACCTTAGAACGGTTCTAATTACATTGCTTGGCGCTATTTGCGCTGTCAGTCGGAGATACGCACTGGCAGCGTCGGCGTCAATGATTTCGCGCAAATCCTGCAAAGAAGGGGCTAAATATGAAGCTGTCGACCAAAGGCCGATATGCGATGGTTGCCTTGGCAGATATCGCGTTGCAACCAACTGACCGTCTTGTGACCCTTGGCGAGATCTCTGAACGCCAGGACGTGTCGCTGCCTTATCTGGAACAGCTTTTTGTCAAACTGCGCAGGGCTGAGTTGGTTTCTTCGGTACGCGGGCCGGGTGGTGGATACCGCCTAGCGCGCCCTGCGTCTGAAATCCGTGTAGTCGAGATTCTGGCAGCCGTGGATGAAACGGTGGATGCCTTGCAAAAAGGGGCCGGAGCTTCGGGTGCATCCTCGGGCAGCCGGGCGCAATCGCTGACCAATCGTCTTTGGGAAAGCCTCAGCGCGCATGTATATGTGTTCTTGCATCAGACGCGCCTGTCCGATGTGATCAAGAACGACCTCGCCCCATGCCCCGCAGTGCCTAACCTGTTCTCGGTAGTAGACGATTAATCCAATGAGGCGACGCAAGCGCATGAAATCTGTTGGCAAAAAGATGCATCCATGAATCGTGTTTATTTGGATCATAATGCAACAACACCGCTTCGCCCCGAAGCACGAGAGGCGATGATTGCGGCGATGGATATCTGCGGAAATCCGTCTTCTGTTCACGCCGAAGGCCGTGCTGCTAAGGCACTTGTCGAACGCGCGCGGGCTCAGGTTGCCACGGCTTTTGGTGCCGATGGGGCTGATATCATTTTCACATCTGGGTCGACCGAAGGCGCGGCGTTGACATTGGCCGGGCGTAACCTGCACGGCGCGGCAGTCGAACATGATGCGGTAAGAGCTTGGATCAATGAGAGTCTTCCAGTTTCCACGACCGGAGAGGTTCTGATTTCGGTGCCCGGCGAATCGACCCTTCAATTGGCGAATTCCGAGACAGGAATCGTTCAAACACTGCCACCTGGCTTGGCGGTGACGGATGCCACTCAGGCATTTGGAAAGTTGCCGATTGCGTTTAACTGGATGTATGCGCAGATGGCGCTGATGTCCGCTCATAAACTGGGCGGGCCGAAAGGCGTTGGTGCCGTTGTGATGAAGCGCGGTACTGATCTGCCAGCGCACATCAAGGGCGGCGGCCAGGAAATGGGGCGTCGATCTGGTACCGAAAATGTCATTGGAATCGCGGGCTTCGGGGCCGCAGCTGAAGCTGCGGCACGGGACTTGGCTAACGGCGTTTGGGAGCAGATCGAAGAATTTAGAAATATTCTAGAAAACGCTCTTGAGGCCGCTGTAAAATCACCTATTTTTGTCGGGAAAGGGCGGCAACGCTTGCCGAACACCCTGTGTTTTGCTGCGCCTGGTTGGAAGGGCGAAACCCAGGTCATGCAGATGGACCTGTCGGGATTCGCAATCAGTGCGGGCTCTGCCTGTTCCAGCGGCAAGGTTCGTGCCAGCGCGGTTCTCACCGCAATGGGCTATGACGAGGTGACAGCCAGCAGCGCTATCCGCGTGTCGCTGGGCTCTAGGACAACGGAAGAAGATGTGCTGCGTTTCGCCGAAACGTGGCTTGAGAAAGAGAAAAAGCATCGCGCGCGTGCCGCGTGATCTGACGGAGGGTAAGTTATGGCCGCTTTGGACCAGACCCAGGTGAAAGATGGTGTCGATCAGGAAACCGTGGATGCGGTACGCGAGGTCGGAACCTACAAGTACGGCTGGGATACTGACATTGAGATGGAGTACGCGCCGAAGGGTGTGAACCCGGATATCGTTCGTCTGATCTCGGAAAAGAACGAAGAGCCGGAGTGGATGACCGAATGGCGGTTGGCTGCGTTCGAGCGCTGGACCAAGATGAACGAGCCCAAATGGGCGATGGTCGACTACCCTGAGATCGATTTCCAGAACCAATACTATTATGCGCGTCCGAAATCGATGCAAGAAAAGCCCAAGTCACTGGATGAGGTTGATCCCAAGCTTTTGGCCACATACGAAAAGCTTGGTATCCCTCTGAAAGAACAGATGATTTTGGCTGGCATCGAAGGCGCTGAAGACGCTCCGGCCGAGGGTCGCAAGGTTGCTGTAGACGCGGTTTTCGACTCGGTTTCTGTGGGGACGACCTTTCAGGCCGAATTGAAGAAAGCGGGCGTGATCTTCTGTTCCATCTCGGAAGCGATCAAAGAGCATCCTGAACTGGTGAAGAAGTATCTTGGTACTGTTGTTCCCGTATCGGACAATTATTATGCCACTCTGAACTCGGCCGTGTTTTCGGATGGATCCTTCGTCTATATCCCACCGGGCGTCCGCTGCCCGATGGAGCTGAGCACCTATTTCCGCATCAACGCGGAAAACACAGGTCAGTTCGAACGCACCCTGATTATTGCCGACAAGGGGTCTTACGTCTCTTATCTGGAAGGCTGCACGGCGCCTCAGCGTGATACCGCACAGCTGCACGCCGCGGTGGTCGAGATCATCGTCGAGGAAGACGCTGAAGTGAAATACTCGACCGTTCAGAACTGGTTCCCCGGGGATGAGAACGGCAAGGGCGGCATCTATAACTTCGTGACCAAACGCGCCGATTGCCGAGGCGATCGGTCCAAGGTGATGTGGACGCAGGTAGAAACCGGCTCGGCCGTGACCTGGAAATACCCGTCCTGCATTCTGCGTGGCAACGAAAGCCAGGGTGAGTTCTACTCGATTGCGATCACCAACAACTATCAGCAGGCCGATACCGGCACGAAGATGGTTCACTTGGGCAACAACACTAAATCGCGCATCGTGTCCAAAGGCATCAGCGCGGGCAAAGCCCAAAACACCTATCGCGGTCTGGTCTCGATGCACCCGAAAGCCAAGGACAGCAGGAACTATACCCAGTGTGACAGTCTGCTGATTGGCGACAAATGCGGTGCGCATACGGTTCCGTATATCGAGGTCAAGAACAACTCGTCCCGCGTTGAGCATGAGGCGACGACGTCCAAGGTGGATGACGATCAACTGTTCTACTGCCGTCAGCGCGGCATGGACGAAGAAGAAGCCGTGGCACTGGTCGTCAACGGGTTCTGCAAGGACGTGCTGCAAGCGCTGCCGATGGAATTTGCCATGGAAGCACAGCAACTGGTGGCAATCTCGCTGGAAGGTTCGGTTGGCTGATGACACGTGCACGCCGCACTCGCATCCAGAAGGATAATGTGCTGACCTGGGTTGGATACATCCTTCCTGTTCTGGGTGGGTTGCTGGGCGTCGCATTCGTCAATGTCAATCATATGGAGTTCATGAACCCGGTTTGGGCGGTGGGCGGAGGGGCGATCCTGGGTTGGATCGTCGCGCGGCTGATCCGCAGAATTCTGGGTTAGGAAATTGATGGGGCCGTGACGCCCCTTGCGATACGCAAAAGGACAAAACATGCTGGAAATCAAAAACCTGCACGTGCAGCTTGAAGAAGAAGAAAAGCAAATTCTCAAAGGTGTGGACCTGACGGTTGAAGCCGGCAAAGTGCATGCAATCATGGGTCCGAACGGGTCGGGCAAGTCGACGCTCAGCTATGTTCTGTCCGGTCGCGACGGCTATGAGGTTACCGAAGGGTCGGCCACGTTGAACGGTGAAGACCTGTTGGAAATGGAACCGGAAGAGCGCGCCGCGGCGGGTGTTTTCCTTGCATTCCAGTACCCGGTCGAAATTCCGGGCGTTGGCAACATGACCTTCCTGCGGACCGCCGTGAACGCGCAGCGCAAGGCACGTGGCGAAGAAGAGCTGTCAGCCGCCGACTTTCTGAAAGAAGTGCGCGCTAAGGCAAAAACTCTGAAAATCGACGCTGACATGCTGAAGCGTCCGGTCAATGTGGGCTTCTCAGGTGGTGAGAAAAAGCGCAACGAGATTCTGCAGATGGCCATGTTGGAACCCAAAATGTGCATCATGGACGAGACCGACTCGGGTCTTGACGTGGATGCGATGAAGCTGGTGGCCGAAGGTGTAAACGCACTGCGCGACGAAGGCCGTGGTTTCCTGGTGATCACGCACTATCAGCGCCTGCTGGACCACATCAAACCGGATGTGGTGCACATTATGGCCGATGGCCGCATCGTCAAAACCGGCGGTCCGGATCTGGCGCTTGAGGTTGAAAACAATGGTTATGCCGACATTCTTGCCGAGGTGAACTGATGGCCTTGCCCGAAGCCAAACAATCCGCAACCGAGGCACGGCTGTCTACGTTGACCATGCCCGACGCAGGCTGCACCCGTGCCGCGCGCGAAGATGCGCTGGCACGTGTGCTTGAAACTGGTCTGCCAAACCGGCGTGATGAATACTGGAAGTACACTCAACCGGATTCGCTGGTCTCGCCAGATGCTATCCCGGCTGCAGTTTTTGCAGATGATGAACCCCTGATGTTCAATGCGCTCGACCGGTTGAGTATCGTTTTCGTAGACGGTGTTTTCAGCGCCGAGGAGTCGGACGACTTGTCACTGGAAGGTGTAAGCATCGACCGGCTCGAGGATATCTGCTGCAAGGATATTCACTGGGCCAAGGATCTTTATGGGGTTCTGGAAGCCCGCGGTCAAACTCCGGTGCAGCGTCCGCTCGCGGCACTGAACACGGCCTTTGCTTCGGATGGTGTGGCCATTCACGTGACAGGCAAACCGTCCAAGCCGATTAACCTGATCTATCGCCACGCCTCGCCAACCTCTGACGTGATCATGCACCATGTTGTGCGTGTGGAAAGCGGGGCCGAGGCAACCATTCTGGAAACCGGCCCGGCGGCGTCACGCTTCAACAAGTGCATGGAAATCGACATTGCCGACAAGGGCACGCTGCATCATGTCCGTGCGCAGGGCAGGGACCATGAGCGTCGCGCTGCGACCCATATGTTCTCGCGCCTGGGGACTGAGTCGGTCTACAAATCCTTCACCCTGACCGTAAATGGCATGCTGACGCGCAATGAACAGGTCGTGGAATTGACCGGCGATGACGCGATGGCCCATGTGGCCGGGGCCTGTGTCGGTGATGGCGACTTCCATCATGACGACACTGTGTTCGTCACCCATGACGCAGTGAATTGTGAAAGCCGTCAGGTTTTCAAGAAAGTGCTGCGCAACGGTGCGACCGGCGTGTTTCAGGGCAAGATCCTTGTGAAAGAAGGGGCTCAGAAAACCGACGGCTATCAGATCAGCCAATCGCTGCTTCTGGACGGTGACAGCCAGTTTCTCGCTAAGCCCGAGCTTGAGATCTACGCCGATGATGTGGCATGCTCGCATGGCTCGACGTCGGGTGCGATTGACGAAACCGCACTGTTCTATTTGCGGTCTCGCGGGGTGCCGACCAAGGACGCGACCAATATGCTAACACTTGCGTTCCTGGCCGAAGCGGTGGACGAAATCGAAGACAGCGCGTTGGCTGAAGAGATTGTCAGCCGTCTGGAGGGGTGGCTCGCCCGCCGCAGTTAATGGCTCTTTCGTCGGATATTTTGGCAACATACCGGGGGCCGGGGCGTGTTGTGCGCCGGCTTCTGGACTTGGGGCCACGAGAAGACCGGGCGCTGGTCTTTGTGATGGGCTTTTGCATCGTCGCGTTTATTGCGCAGATGCCTGGGCTCTCGCGTCAGGCGCATCTGGAAGGCGTTGAGTTGAATATGCTGCTGGGTGGTGCGCTGCTGGGTACTGTGTTCATTTTGCCTTTGTTTTTCTACACGCTGGCTTTGGTCTCGCATTGGGCTGCGCGACTGGTTGGCGGCAAGGGCACCGCCTACGGGGCAAGGCTTGCCCTGTTCTGGGCCTTACTTTCGTCGGCGCCGTTGGTCTTGCTGAACGGTTTGGTGGCCGGATTCATCGGGCCGGGACCTGCTTTGTCGATTGTGGGCTTCCTTTGGGTTGCTGTTTTTGTCTGGTTCTGGTTATCCGGTCTCAGACAAGTACAAAGGTCAGCTGAATGAATATTCCACCTTTGGGTCCCCTGGTCGTTCTGACGCTCAGACGGCCTGCCGAAGCGGCCCGTCAGATTTTGACCCTTGATCTGGGGCGGGAAGCCGTCTGGCTGAGCTTTTTCCTGGTGGTGGTCTTCAACTGCCTGATCCAACTCAGCACCGATCTGATCATCCCGACGCCGGACGCCCAGTTGAACCCCGAGGCGGAAGGCATCCCTTTCATTCTGATCCGATCAGCTGGTGCAATGCTGCTGAGCGTCGTCGCCTTTCTGTTGGTCGGGCGAGTGCTTGGGGGGAATGCAACGCTTTCGGGCCTGTTGACCCTTATGATCTGGCTGAGCTTTTTGCAAAGCGGTGCTTTGCTGGCCATGGTCATCTCCAGCGTAACCATACCCGCCTTGACGTTTCTGCTGCTGCTGGCGACCCTGGGGTGGAGCCTTTACATAACGCTCCATTTCCTGAACGAGGCGCATCAGTTCGGCTCGCTCGGCAAGGCGTTTGCCGTAATCCTGCTGGCGGCGATTGTCGCCTTGCCCATAGTCCTCATGTTCACCCCAACCGGACCTGTCTAGGAAATACGCTTATGTATGATGTGCAGAAAATCCGCTCTGACTTTCCGATTCTGTCGCGTCAGGTCAATGGTAAACCTTTGACCTATCTGGACAACGGCGCTTCGGCTCAGAAGCCTCAGGTCGTTATTGATGCCGTGACTCGCGCCTATGCCGAGGAATATTCGAACGTTCATCGCGGCCTGCATTTCCTGTCCAATCTGGCCACCGAGAAATACGAATCCGTGCGTGGCACCATTGCCCGTTTTCTTGGGGTTTCGAATGAGGATGAGATCGTCCTGAACTCGGGCACGACCGAAGGGATCAACCTTGTCGCTTACGGCTGGGCGATGCCGCGACTTGAGGCCGGGGACGAGATCGTTCTAAGCGTCATGGAGCATCACGCCAATATCGTACCCTGGCATTTCTTGCGGGAACGGCAAGGCGTTGTTCTGAAGTGGGTGGATGTGGACGTGGACGGGGGTCTGGACCCTCAGGCCGTAATTGATGCGATTGGTCCAAAAACCAAGCTGGTTGCTGTGACCCAGTGTTCGAATGTGCTGGGCACGGTCGTGGATGTCAAAGCCATCACCGAGGGTGCCCATGCCAAAGGTGTTCCAGTTCTGGTGGATGGCAGCCAAGGCGCGGTCCATATGCCGGTGAATGTCGAAGAGATCGGCTGTGATTTCTATGCAATCACCGGTCACAAGCTGTATGGCCCGTCCGGGTCTGGCGCGATTTTCATCAAATCCGAACGCATGGCCGAGATGCGCCCCTTCATCGGTGGCGGTGACATGATCAAAGAGGTCAGCAAGGATGAGGTCATTTATAACGACCCGCCAATGAAGTTCGAAGCGGGTACGCCCGGTATCGTTCAGACCATAGGCTTGGGCGTTGCGCTGGACTACATGATGGATCTGGGAATGGCGAACATCGCGGTCCACGAATCCAATCTGCGTAACTATGCCATGCAGCGACTGACAGGATTGAACTGGTTGCAGGTGCAAGGCACACGTCCCGATAAGGCCGCGATCTTCAGCTTTACACTGGACGGGGCTGGCCATGCACATGATGTTTCGACCATCCTGGACAAAAAAGGCGTGGCTGTCCGCGCTGGTCATCACTGCGCCGGGCCGCTGATGGACCATCTGGGCGTGACCGCAACCTGCCGTGCCAGCTTTGGTCTTTATAACACCACGGAAGAGGTCGACATTTTGATCGATGCCCTTGAATTAGCGCACGATCTTTTCGCCTGATTTTGGTCTGAAACTGGGTGCAACGGGCACGATTTCCAGTTGCACCCAAACCGGAACAAGGTTAGCTAACCCTCAAGGCACCTGTAGCTCAGCTGGATAGAGCGCTGCCCTCCGAAGGCAGAGGCCAGAGGTTCGAATCCTCTCAGGTGCGCCATTTTCGAAAATACCCTCCTGTAGGTTTTCTTTCGCAAAAAGAGGGTTTTACCCCGACGCGCGTGACAATCGTGGGGGTGAGTGGTTGCAGAGCAACTCAAAAACACAGTGGTGCTAAAGAAAATCCATCTGTGGCAGGCTGAGACTCTACACAATCTGGAAGCAGGCCTCTCAGCACTACGATTCGACCAGAGAAGTCGTTGAGTTTCCTCAACCCGCGAGGCGCGGGGACAGATATAGTCAGGCGTTCAAGCTGGGCTTTAACCGCGCCAGGTGCGGACAACGCCGCAATCCATGTGAACGAAATTCGAACCGTAATACTGGCCAACGCCACCGGCGCGGCAAGACATCGCGGCCTTGGCCATCTGCGACACCGAGCGAGACGCCAAACGCAGGTCAGCAGCCTGACCTTCCATGTGAAGCGACTTGCGCGCAACGCGGCGCGACCTGGACCGCAGCATCGCGTTGGTCTGCGGCGAGCGATAACCCGACAGCAGCATATAGGGTTCATTCACATCCAGAAGGTTGTGTGATGCTGCCATGATATCAATCGCGCGCAAATCGATGGATTTTGTCTGATCTGTACGCCAATCACGCATGAAGTGGTTCACTTCTTTGACAGCGTCCTTGATATATTTACCATCGACCCAATAAATCATATCCAACCGTTCGCCCGTGCGACCGGAATACATACGAATGCGACGGATATCACCGCCACCGCGCAAAAAGCCTGCTGCATTGGAGTAAGAGGGTGCTGCCGCGACTGCGGTTGCTGCAAACGCACCCAATAGGGCACGCCGGGTCAAGCCCGAGGAACTGCTCTTGGTCATTTTTGGTTCGTCCCGTACTGTTCCTGCCTGCACACGATGTTACGCGCGCTGTCTTAATTTTTTTCCACCCCAGATGCGAAATGTATGGCACAATCGGAATCAGCGGCCAAGAAGTGTTTCACATTCACCTTTTCAAGGGGGAATTTTCGGCAGTTTTTTGCGCAAATGACACAGGGTCTCGCATTTTTTATGCAGTTGTGAGGATTGGATCACCCTGCCGATGCAAACGCGCATCAGGCGCGGACAGAAGCGTTATGGTAGGGTATTTGTGAATAGACAAGCATTGGACCTCAAATCCATAGTGGCTCGACGCGAATATCCCACCTCAAGTTATTGAATCCTCAAGGCCATCCAATGCTTTCTGTTTTTCGAACCAGTACCAGTATCCTTCTCACCGCATGTTTTGCGGCAACGGCCAGTGTCGCCAATACCGCTTCTGAACCAGCGCCGAACACCGCGTTTCAGATGGCAATCGCTGAGAATACACCGCTAAATTCAGAGATTTCCGCGTTCTATCGCGCCAATGGATTCGCGCCGATCTGGGTTGGGGATACGCTGGAACATACTCAGCGCCGGGCCGCGCTGATCTCGGCATTGTCAAACGCACATCTGCATGGTTTGCCACGATCCGAGGCTACGGTGGCAGTCGTGTTGGAAGAGATGGCGCAAGCGCGATCCGTGCGCGACCTTGGCGCAATCGAAGCAGAGCTTAGTCGGGTTTTCGTTGAATATGCCGACACGCTATATTCGGGTACAGTTCAGCCTGGGCGTGTGGACGAGGGTCTGGTTCGGACCGTTGAACGCCGCAGCGCCGCAGCGCACTTGGCAGGTTTGAATGCGGAAGGCGCACAGTATATTGAGCAGTTGCCACCGCAAACCCCTCAATACCGGGCGTTGATGAAGCAGAAACTGGCACTTGAAGCGCTGGTGGATCAAGGTGGATGGGGCGCAACAGTGCCCGTAAGCAAGCTGGAATTCGGCGATACCGGCCCCAATGTTGTGAAACTGCGTAACCGACTGGTTGAGATGGGGTATATGAAACCTTCGGCCAGCCCGGTTTTTGACGATGCGCTTCTGGCCGGGGTTCAAGCGTTTCAAACCGCGCATGGGCTGGCGTCTGATGGTGTCGCAGGTCAGGGCACGATCACAGAACTGAATCGCCCAGCCTCAGACCGGTTGAAGGCCGTTTATGTAGCGCTCGAGCGTGAACGTTGGCTGCCACGAGAGCGGGGCGCACGTCATATCCTGGTGAATCAGGCCGATTTCTCGGCCAAGATCGTTGATGACGGCCGGGTCACTTTTGAAACCCGCACGGTGATTGGCAAGAACACCAGTGATCGACGCAGCCCCGAGTTTTCGGATGTGATGGAGCATATGGTAATCAACCCAAGTTGGTATGTGCCGCGCTCGATCATTACCAAGGAATACCTGCCGAAACTGCAATCCAATCCAAATGCAGTTGGGCACATTGAAATCACCGATCGAAGCGGCCGGCAAGTCAATCGTGGAGCGGTGGATTTCACCCAGTTCACGGCCCGGAATTTCCCGTTTGCAATGCGCCAACCACCCAGCAAAAGCAATGCACTGGGACTGGTGAAGTTCATGTTCCCCAACAAGTACAACATCTATCTGCATGATACGCCTCAGAAAAACCTGTTCGCGCGTGAGGTGCGGGCGTTTTCGCATGGCTGTATCCGATTGGCGCAACCATTCGAGTTCGCTTATGCTTTGCTGGCGAAACAGGAAGAAGACCCCAAGGCATTCTTTCACCGTGTCCTCAAGAGCGGGAAGGAAACCAAGGTCGAACTGCAACAACATGTTCCGGTACATTTGATTTATCGGACGGCCTATATCGGGCCGAAGGGCGAAGTGCAGTATCGCCGCGATGTCTATAATCGCGATGCCAAGATTTGGGAGGCTCTGCAAAAGGCAGGGGTGGCACTGCCGGACGTTCAGGGGTAAGCACTGGTCAAATCCTGCCAAAAGGAAACCCGTCATGCAGTTCACCGTACAGCAAATCGCCGACTCTCTGAGTGCTGAATGTCAGGGCGACACTGGCCTGACAATTGTACGGGCTGCTGAACCCGGTGATGCGGGTCCGACTGATCTGGCGTTGGCCATGTCTCCAAAATATGCCGACGCACTGTCGAACGGCCAGGCGCGGGCGGCGATTTTGTGGGAAGGGGCAGATTGGCAGGCCCTGAGGCTGCGCGCTGCGATTTTCGTCAAACGACCGCGTATGGCGATGGCCGGTATCACCGCAATGCTGGATCGAGGGCAGGGGGTTGAACCTGGCGTTCACCCGTCTGCGGTGGTCGATCCTACAGCCGAGATTGGTGCGGAAGTTTCTGTTGGGCCTTTGACCGTTATCGGCGCACGCGCGCGGATTGGTGCAGGTTCGGTCATTGGGGCGCATTGTGTGATTGGGATGGACGCGGTTCTTGGTGAACAGGCGCTTTTGCGGGAAATGGTCAGCATTGGTGCACGGGCCCAGATTGGTAACCGCTTTATCGCCCAACCCGGTGCTCGGATCGGAGGTGATGGGTTCAGCTTTGTGACGCCCGAAATATCAGGGACCGAAAATGCCCGAAAAACCTTGGGCGATCAGGGCGAAGCCAAAGCCCAAAGCTGGCTGCGCATTCATTCCTTGGGCGCGGTCGAAATCGGTGATGACGTCGAAGTTGGGTCAAACTGCACAGTGGATAACGGCACGATCCGCAACACCTGCATCGGTGATGGTTCGAAACTGGATAACCTTGTCCATGTCGGGCACAACACCCGCGTTGGGCAGGATTGCCTGCTGTGTGGACAGACAGGCGTGTCGGGGTCCGTCGAGATTGGCAACAACGTTGTTCTGGGCGGACAGACCGGAGTGTCCGACAATATTTTCATCGGGGATGGTGTCATTGCGGGCGGAGGCACAAAGATTCTTTCAAATGTTCCCGCCGGGCGCGTTATTATGGGGTATCCAGCCATCAAAATGGAGACCCATACTGATGTCTATAAGGCGCAGCGGCGGCTGCCGCGTATGGCACGCGACGTTGAGGCACTCAAAAAGGCTGTTTTCAAACAGACCCTAAGCGATTAAATCATCCTCAAACTGGAAACCAGGGGATCGACATGAGCATCAGCGACCGCGTCATCGCAATCATTGCAGAGCAGGCCGTGCTGGAGCCATCGGATGTGACGCCCGAAAGCACGCTTGAAAATCTGGGCATCGACAGCCTTGGTTTGGTTGAGAGCATCTTCGCCATCGAAGAAGAGTTCGACATATCTGTTCCGTTCAACGCAAACGAACCCGAGGCCAATGATTTCGACATTTCCAATGTGGCTGCGATCATTACCGGGATCGAAAAGCTTGTGTCGGAAAAGGTCTGATCAGCGCTCATGAAACGTGTTGTCATTACCGGCGCAGGTACGATCAATTCGCTGGGCCACTCGGTTCCTGACACTTTGGAAGCCATGCGCGAAGGTCGCTGCGGCATCTCGGAGCTGGAATTCCGGGACGTAGATCGTTTGGCCATCAAGATCGGCGGTCAAGTTCGTGGGTTTGAGGCAGAAGGGCGGTTTAACCGCCAGCAGATGTCTCTGTACGACCGGTTCACTCAGTTCACCCTGACTGCCGCCAAAGAAGCGATTGAGCAGTCGGGAATTGAGTTCCACGGTGAATTGGCTGCCAGATCCGGCGTTGTACTTGGAACGGCGGGTGGGGGCGTCTCGACCTGGGATGACAATTACCGTTCGGTCTATGAGGATGGTAAAAACCGGGTTCACCCGTTTGTTGTTCCAAAGCTGATGAACAACGCGGCAGCCAGTCACGTGTCCATAGAGTACAACCTCAAAGGCCCCAGCTTTACGGTCTCGACCGCGTGCGCCTCTTCGAACCACGCCATGGCGCAAGCCTTTCAGATGGTGCGCAGCGGGGCCGCCCCGGCGATGATCACAGGTGGGTCGGAATCCATGCTGTGTTTCGGCGGGATCAAAGCGTGGGAAGGTTTACGCGTGATGTCCAAAGACGCCTGCCGCCCCTTCAGCGCCAACCGCAACGGAATGGTTCAGGGGGAAGGTGCCGGCATCTTTGTATTCGAAGAATATGAACACGCGCGTGCGCGCGGTGCCGAGATACTGTGTGAAGTTGCCGGCTTTGCCATGTCGTCTGATGCAGCGGACATTGTGATGCCAAGCAAACAGGGCGCTGCGCGGGCCATGGCGGGCGCCCTTGCCGATGCCAAACTGAATGCCAGCGATGTCTGCTATATCAACGCACATGGCACGGGCACGGCGGCGAATGACAAAACTGAATGCGCGGCAGTTGCAGGTGTCTTTGGTCCCCATGCAGATGATCTGATGATCTCATCCACCAAATCCATGCATGGGCATTTGATTGGTGGCACAGGGGCCGTTGAACTGCTGGCGTGTATCATGGCGCTTCGAGACGGCGTCATTGCACCGACCATCGGATACGAAGAACCAGACCCTGAATGTGCGTTGGACGTGGTGCCGAATGAAGCGCGAGAAGCGAAAGTCAACGTCGCGCTGAGCAACGCGTTTGCGTTCGGCGGGCTAAATGCCGTTCTGGCATTGAAGCGGATATGACAGACACAAACGCCGCCGCACTTTGTGCAGCGGCGCAAGCGTTAACGCGGATTAGTTCGTGTTGATGTTCAGGGCGTCATAGCCGGATGTAAAGCCGGACAGCGACATGTCCATTTCCAGTACCTGATCGGGAACCCGGGCCGGAACCAGCGAGAATGTCGCCTTGCTGCCTGCTTTCATGGCGTCAATGTCACCTTGGCTAAGGCCAAGCTGTGCAACGCAGCCAACCGGCAGGCAATGATGATAGTTGTACAGCTTGCGTGGCGCGCCATCGATGGACAAGGCGAGCTGGGCTTGCAGCAGCGTCTCCAATGGAACGATCACATTTGCCCAAGCAACAGCGGCTCCACCTTCCGGCAATTTTCCGATTGAAACTTCTGCAATCGGGTCGCCTGCGGGGCCATTCAACACCTGAACGACGGCACAAGGGTCTTCCCCAGCCTGCGCTTTGATGCAGGACACATCCCAATCGCCGAATTCTTCGCGAACAAACTGTTCACCAACGCGTGGCCCTTCCTGACCCAGGTCAAGCCCAGTCTTTGGTTCGGTTGTTGGTGTCTCTTGAGCATAGGCCGTACCACAGAGCAAAAGGGCTGCCACTGTGTTAAACGAGAGGATTTTCTTGATCATGAATGCCTCGGTGTGATGATTGAGCTTTTTGCCTCGTTTAGCATTCTTCTGTACCGGTGTCAGGCACTAACAGAGCATCCTCTGTGAACTTGAACGGATTTTTGCCTGAATGTGAGACAAGACCCTTTTTCATTAGAAAAAGGGAGCCGTTTGATCAGCTCCCTTTCCCAAAAGGTTCTCCCCGTCGGACTGGCCGACTTATTTATGCGCAAACCCTACGAGAGCGGCGCAGGTGGGTCAACAGCTATCCTGAATTTTTAATCTGCTCGTCAGAACTTGCACATGTCTTGACGCAAGCAAAAAAGCCGTGCCCGAAGGCACGGCCAGTCGACAGGGAGGAAGTCTGCCCCACGAGATCAAAACCACCGCAGAGCAAATTGACTATCGCAGTCAAAGGTTAACTTTGTATGCTGGTCACGGATCGGTGAACAATAAGGCAGTGTTAATGGGCAAGACTATTTTTTTGGGCGGCGGTGGCGAAGGGTATGGCGCACCGCAGGAATTGGCATTGAACTACGCAAACCGCCACGGATTGATCGCCGGTGCCACTGGAACGGGTAAAACCGTAACGCTGCAAATACTTGCTGAAGGATTCTCACAAGCAGGCGTCCCGGTGTTTCTGTCGGATGTCAAAGGGGACCTGTCTGGTCTGGCTTTGGCTGGAAGCCCAGAACATAAATTGCACCAGGCATTTCTGGACCGTGCTGAACGTATCGGTTTTTCGGATTTCAGCTATTCCGCTTGTCCGGTAACGTTCTGGGATCTGTTTGGCGAACAGGGCCATCCGGTGCGCACAACGATCACGGAAATGGGGCCCCTGCTGCTGTCGCGCCTGATGGAACTGAGCGAGGCGCAGGAAGGCATTCTGAACATCGCGTTCCGTGTGGCTGATGAAGAAGGGATGCCGCTGCTGGATCTCAAGGACCTTCAGGCACTGCTGGTCTGGATCGGAGAGAACCGCGCGCAGCTGTCCCTGCGCTATGGCAACGTGTCGACATCTTCGATTGGCGCAATCCAAAGACGTTTGCTGGTGCTGGAAAACCAGGGTGGCACGAAACTGTTTGGCGAACCCGCGCTGGATCTGGCCGATCTGATGCGCACAGATGAAAACGGGCAGGGGATGGTGAACATCCTGGCCTCGGACAAATTGATGGCCTCGCCCCGGCTCTATGCCACCTTCCTTCTTTGGCTGCTGAGCGAGCTGTTCGAGGAACTACCTGAAGTGGGCGACCCCGAGAAACCCAAGCTGGTGTTCTTCTTTGACGAAGCACATCTGCTGTTTGACGATGCCCCCAAGGTTTTGGTGGACAAGGTCGAACAGGTGGCGCGTCTGATCCGATCAAAAGGCGTTGGGGTGTATTTCATCACGCAAAACCCGGCGGATATCCCCGAAGATATTCTGGGCCAGCTGGGCAATCGGGTCCAACACGCCTTGCGAGCTTTCACCGCACGTGACCGCAAGAACCTACGCATGGCAGCCGAAACTTACCGAGAGAACCCGGCTTTCGACACCGAAGCCGCGATCCGAGAGGTTGGCGTCGGAGAGGCCGTGACCTCGATGCTGCAAAAGAAAGGCGTTCCGGGCATTGTCGAGCGCACCTTGATCCGCCCGCCGGGGTCTCAGCTCGGGCCGGTCTCAGCGGCGGAACGCAAAGCGATCCTTGCCGCGTCCCCGATGGCAGCGAAATATGACAAAGGTGTAGACCGAAAATCTGCTTTTGAAATCTTGCAAGCGCGGGCCGATGCGGCCGCCAAAGCTGCAGAACAGGCAGAAGCTGATGAGGTGCTTGAAGCGCAATCGCCGATGGAACGCGAATTTTCTGCCGCACGCAGATACTCAGGCAGCCGGGTGGGGCGATCGTCTTCTCGTGTACAGCGCCGGAAAGACACGTTTGCAACGGCGATGACCGAAGCCGTGATCAAGGAATTGAAAGGAACAACCGGGCGACGTCTTGTGCGCGGTATTCTGGGCGGTTTATTCAAAAACAGATAATGGCGCGGCGCCCAAAACGGGCGCCGACGCAATTATTTCAAACGACGCAGACCTTCCTGGCGGCAATAAGCGTCGGCCTGAGGAACCGACATTTTTGTGGCCGGAAAATCGATTGCGCGGTCCCAAGTCACTCGATCCTGGCGATACAACTGGCAGGTCACGACCCCTTGGGGCGTCTGAACCTTGACCGGCGTTGTTTCAAGATCTTCGGGTCTGGGTATACAGGCGGCTGTTGTGGCGACAACAACCAAAAGCAAAAGAACTGTTCCGAAGCGTGGTGCTTTCATTTTTTTACTCGTATCAACACGTTAGAATGATCGTTTAAGATCGGCTTGAGCGGGTGTGAGTGCCAGCAACAGACCGCAAAAGAAAAACACTGCGGTGCGCCCGTTTAGTCATAATACCTTCAAGAATCAAGAAACCGCGCCCGTTTTCAGGCGCGGTTGAACTTTTTTACGTAGCGTTGTGGTCTATTTCTCTGGAATCAGGCCCCTCGGGCTGAATCTGAGAACAATCAACAGAATCAGGCCCATGGTGAACAGGCGCATGTGGGCAGCACTGTCGATCAGATGCGCCTTCAACCAGCTGCCATCGGGCATACCTGAGGTAATCAAACTCATCAGCCACAAGCCGATCGGTTCAACCTGAACCCAAAGGAACCAAATCAAGAATGCGCCCAGCACAGCCCCAAAATTATTGCCTGATCCACCAACGATCACCATCACCCAAACAAGGAAGGTGAAACGCAGCGGTTGGTAGGCGCTTGGTGTCAATTGGCCGTCCAACGTGGTCATCATCGCGCCCGCGATACCGCAAACGGCCGATCCCAGAACAAAAATCTGCAGATGCCGACGCGTGACGTCCTTGCCCATGGCTTCAGCCGCAACCTCATTGTCGCGGATCGCGCGCATCATACGGCCCCATGGGCTTTTCAGTGCCATCTGAGCCATCCAGAGCAGCACCAGAAGCACGATCATGAACAGCAAGGAATAACCAAGCTTGACCGATAGGGTCGAGGCCGTGATCGGGTCAAGCCCGAACCAATCCGCACGCGCCAGGAACGCTGGATCTTGCTGCAAATCGACCTCATACCCCACCACAGGGGACGGGCGCGGGATGCCGTAGACGTTTTTCACACCTCGGGCCAGCCAGTCTTCGTTTTTCATGACGGCGATGATGATCTCGGCAATACCCAATGTAGCGATGGCCAGATAATCGGACCGCAGACCCAGCGCGGTTTTCCCAATCAGCCACGCGGCACCGGCAGCCAGCAAACCGCCCGCAGGCCATGCCAGCAGGACCGGCAGGTTCAGACCGCCGATATTGCCAGCAATTGCTGGATCGATGGCCTCGATCGCTGCAACATTGGGATCAAACACCGCGCGATAGACAAAGAACCCAACGAGCAGAACGGCGATGATCGTCAAGGTCTGCATCCGGCCCTTAGGCATCTTCGTAGCAACCAGAACGGCGGCCACAACGGTTGCGGCCCCCAGCAGCAGCGACAAAACAATCCCGTAACCGCCTGCAACCCAGGCCCCCGGCGTAGGTGGTGTTGACACCAGCACAACCGCCAGACCGCCAAGCGCGACAAAGCCCATGACACCCACATTGAACAGGCCCGCAAAGCCCCATTGCAGGTTGACCCCAATCGCCATGATGGCCGAGATCAGCCCCATGTTCAGGATAAGAATGGCCGTGTTCCAGCTTTGCGTGAATCCAGTCAGCAGGATCAGACCGGCAACAACAGCAAACAGCAGCGTGTTTTTGACGGGCTCGCTCATATCACTTTTCCTTTGAACAGACCCGTGGGCTTGAACAGAAGCACAATCAGCAGAATGACAAAGCTGACCGCAAATTTGTAATCAGTGGACAGGAACTGCACCAATCCCGACGGCTCCAGACCTTCCGGCGCGACATAGGTCAGTACCTTCTTCCAGGCATAGGTGATCGTCACTTCGGAAAACGCGATGATGAACCCACCTGCGATGGCTCCCAATGGGTTTCCCAGCCCTCCAACGATGGCTGACGCAAAGATCGGAAGCAGCAACTGGAAATAGACAAAGGGTTTGAAGCTTTTGTCGAGACCATAAAGCACACCCGCCGTGGTCGCGAGCGCCGCTACGATGATCCACGTGATCATAACCACGCGTTCCGGGTTGATACCGGACAGCAGCGCGAGATCCTCGTTATCTGAATAAGCGCGCATCGATTTGCCGGTACGGGTTTTGTTGAGGAACCAGAACAAAAGCACCACGGCAACAACGGCCACGACAACCGTGATGCCCTGAGAGGTCTTGATCGCCAACCCCTCACGCAGGCCAGTCATCTCTTTGAAATCCCGCGCTTTGATCAGGAACCGCGCGCCGTCCGAAAAGCGCTGATCATCCGGCCCGATGATAAAGCGCACGAGGCCGTTCAAGATGAACATCACACCCATCGAAACGATCACGAGGATCACAGGTTTGGCCTTTTGTTCCCTGTAAAAGCGATAGACCAGCCGGTCGGTGATCAGCACCAGAACAATACAGCCCAAAATGGCGAAGGGCAGGGCGAGCAGAGCGGTTGGCAGAGGGCCAAAACTAATCCCGGCAGCCTGCAGACCCCACGTGACCAGCACGGCGATCATTGCGCCAAAGGCCATCGTGTCGCCATGGGCAAAGTTCGAGAACCGGAGGATGCCGTAGATCAACGTGACCCCAAGCGCCCCAAGCGCCAGTTGGCTGCCATAGGCCACAGCAGGCACCAACACAAAATTTGCAAGCGCTACAAGCGCGTTGAGTAAGTCCATGAATCCATCTCTTTGTCCGGGTGCGATCTTATGGCACGCGGTCAGGTGAAATGACAATATTTCCTATGTGCTTAACGTCGTGTTTGGCATGGAAAACACGACCAAGACGCGCTTTAAATCCGTTCGCAGCCTTTAACTCGTGTCGCATAGGTGACGTTTCGTTACGGATCGCCGGTCCATCCCCGCGGCACAGTCAGGCACTTTGACCAAGGGTTTTGGTTCACACGTCCCATCACCGGATTTCAAGGTTAGGTGAAGTTGCGGGTCCAACCTATTGCAACCTTCGGATTCGTAACGAATTTTGTCCAAGGCGTGGGGGCGCAGAATGAAATGAAAGAGGTTCGACATGAAGATTTTCGCAGCTTTTGCCCTGGGAGCGATCTTGCCGGTGGTGGCGCATTCCGCAACAAGCGATCCCCTGAATGGTGCTGACTTTGTGGTAAATTGCATGTCGGACGGCAACGGGGGCGCGGTGACTCTGGCGCGGTCCGGTGCGACCGACAAAGGGTTCATTGTGGCCGACAACATCAAGGGAGAGGCTCAGATCATTCCCGGCCTGAACTCACTGACCTTCCTGCATATCATGGATCAGGACGTCGTGACCTTTGTGGTGGACTTCGACAACCTGCACTATGACATGTCGATCAAAGGCCCACACGCAGTGAATGACTCCGGGTATTGTAGCGATCCAGCCGGATAAATTTGGAAAAGGCGGTTGCCCGTGGTCAAACGCAAGTCGTAGCCGCCTTCAATGCTTGTCTGAAAACTCCGGACGAGGGGGACGAATTTCCCAAATGCCAGGACAACGGGGAGTGCTGACATAGTGCGTCAGCCACGTCTTCTTGCTCGCCATTCTTAAGAAGGGTCAGGTTCTGCCAAAGGCGATTGAAGGAACAAGGACGATGTGGGAGAGCGCCACAAGTGTGTTGACGAAGTCCATTAGCTCTCTTCTCCGCAGTGGCCGTGGAATACTGAAACGTCGACCATCCAACCTTTGGTTTGCGTCGTGATTGTTACAACCGTTGGTTTACCTTTGTGCAAGTTGACTTGAATATGTGCTATCTCGTTTTCTTCGATGCGGCTGGCGATAAGAACGTCTTCTGCGGTTAGTTCTGGGTCCACCACAAATCCCCCCAACGGAAACTTAGAGTCCCTGTCCGGTGACACGGCAAATGTATTTAGCTGACCCCCGATGGACGACAGTTCCATGCTAAAGCTGCCTTTTGGACAATCGACTGCCTCACAGTCGTTGGAAATGCAGTGCGCTTGAACCGCGCACATTTTCATTTTGCAATATGTCTGAGGAATGTCGTCGGCATATCCTGCGCTTGCTGAAGCTAACCCGGAGGAAGCCAAAACAAGAAAGTGATACAGCCTTTTCGTAATAAACCCTGTACTCACCCTCCCAAGAAGCTCTTGCGCACCTCGGGATCGGCCAGCAATTCCTTGCCGGTACCGGTATAAGCATTCCGCCCCTGCACCAGAACATAACCTTTGTCGGCGATTTCAAGTGCCTGGCGGGCGTTCTGTTCGACCATCAGGATCGGCAGGCCGGTGCGGGACACCTCGATAATCCTGTCGAACAGTTCATCCATCACGATCGGCGAAACACCGGCGGTTGGTTCGTCCAGCATCAGCACCTTGGGCTGGGTCATCAGCGCGCGGCCCACAGCGACCTGTTGGCGTTGTCCGCCCGACAGTTCTCCGGCGGCCTGATTGCGCTTGTCGCGCAGGATGGGGAACAGGTCATAGACCTGCTCCATTGTCTGGCTGATTTCGTCGCGGCGGATGAAGGCGCCCATTTCCAGGTTCTCTTCCACCGTCATCGAAGTAAAGATATTCGAGGTCTGCGGCACAAAGCCCATACCTTTGATCACACGGTCCTGCGGAGACAGATTGGTGATGTCTTCGCCGTCCAGCCGTACCGAACCGGCACGCACATCCAGCATTCCGAACACCGCCTTCATCGCCGTGGATTTGCCCGCTCCGTTGGGGCCAACGATCACCGCAATCTCACCCTTATCAACGCCGATTGTGCAGTCGTGCAGGATGTCCGGACCCTTTCCGTAACCGCCGGTCATCGTGTCCCCGACTAGGAAGGGACCGCCACCGACGTAGTGCGATTCACCGCTTTTCGCATGCGCAGGTGTCATCGAGCCAACGCCGTGCGTGTTGGTGATCGAGGCGTCCTTGTTCCCCTTGTCGTCCTGGTAAGGATTGTCGCTCACGCGCCTGCCTCCAGCTTGTCTTTGTTCTTCAGGCCAGTGCCCAGATAGGCCTCGATCACGTGCTCGTTCGCCTTGATCTCGTCCAGGGTGCCTTCGGCCAAGACCTTGCCTTCGGCCATACAGATGACCGGGTCACAGATCTTGCCGATGAAATCCATGTCATGTTCGATGACCACGAAGGTGTAGCCGCGCTCCTTGTTCAGACGCAGGATGGTATCGGCGATGGTATTCAGCAGGGTGCGGTTCACGCCCGCGCCGACCTCGTCCAGAAACACGATCTTGGCGTCGACCATCATGGTGCGGCCAAGTTCCAGCAGCTTTTTCTGCCCGCCTGAGACCTGACCGGCCTTGTGGTCGGCCAGATGTTCGATGGTCAGAAACTCAAGCACCTCATCGGCCTTGGCCCTCAGCGCGCGTTCTTCGTTCGCGATGCGCTTGCGCCCGAACCATGTGTTCCACAGCGATTCACCCGATTGTGCACCGGGCACCATCATCAGGTTCTCGCGGCAGCTCATTGAAGAAAACTCATGCGCGATCTGGAAAGTGCGCAGCAGGCCCTTGTGAAACAACTCATGTGGGGGCAGGCCGGTGATATCCTCACCATCCATGAAGACCTTGCCGCTGGTTGGGGGCAGAACGCCCGCGATCACGTTGAACAGAGTGGTTTTTCCGGCCCCGTTCGGCCCGATCAGGCCGGTGATCGACCCTTTCTGGATTTCCAGCGATGCCCCGTCCACCGCGTGAAACCCGCCGAAATGCTTGTGCACGTCTTCGACGACGATCATGTTATCCCCTTGCCTTTTCCTCGCAAAAACGAGGTGCAGCCTTTTGTCATTGAAACAGCCCGGACACAAGGCCCGGGCTGCTTGTTCTTATGGCTTTTTATGCTGGATCAACGGAAATTGACGGTCTTGTTCTCGCCGTCGGTCACTTCGATCTCACGATAGGAACCTGCGCTTTCGCCGGGGCCGATCAGCTCGACACCGGACGCACCGACATAGTCGATGTCCTGACCGCTTGCCAGAAGCTCAAGACCCTTGGCCAGTTCACCCGGATAGATCTTTTCACCCGGTGCGTTGGCCACTTCCATGACTTTGCCTGCATAATCGGCAGGGCTCGCCGAGCCCGCAGCCTGCATGGCGAGCATGAACAGCGCTGCAGCGTCGTAAGATTCAGGTGAATAGGGCGAGGAACCATCAAAACCCGCAGCCTCGGCCAGGGCAAAGTACTTCTCGGGGCCTTCGCCACCCGCACCCGCGATCTGACCGAAGGAACCGTTCAGGTCGGGACCAACATTTGCTGGCAACGAGTCACCGATCATGCCACCCGGCAGACCGAATGTGTCATATGCACCGCTGTCCAGCGCCGACTGGATGATGCCAAGCCCACCTTGGTCCAGATAGCCCGCAACCACCAGGATGTCGCCACCGGCGGAAGCCAGAGCGCCAACTTCAGCAGAATAGTCGGCTTTACCGTCTTCGTGTGCGGCCACGATGGTCACTTCGCCACCGGCGGCTTCGAACGACGACTGGATCGCGTCTGCCAGGCCCTTGCCATAGTCATTGTTGGTGTAGGTCAAAGCGATCGATTCGATGCCGCGATCCTTGAGGATGTCCGCCATCACCTGACCTTCACGCGCATCCGACGGGGCGGTGCGGAAGAAAAGACCGTTGTCTTCCATAGTCGACAGGCCTGGTGAGGTGGCCGACGGCGAGATCATGACCATGCCATTTGGAATGGCCACGTTCTGCAGAATCGCGCCAGTCACGCCCGAGCAGTCTCCGCCAATGATTCCGGCAATGCCATCCGCAATCATACGCTCGCCGTTCGACGTGGACAGACCGTTGTCGATACAGCCCGTGTCGGCCCGCATACCAGATACACTGGCGCCATCCATGAACTTGCCAGATTCGTTAACTTCGGCAATCGCCAATTCGGCACCGGATCCCATCGCTGGGGCAAGCGATTCAATCGGGCCGGTAAAGCCGAGCAGAATGCCCAGTTTCACGTCTTCGGCCATGGCCGCACCGGCCAGAAGTGCGGTTGCTGCAGTTGCAGTAAGCAGCTTTTTCATACGGTTACTCCCTGTATTGAACGTCTTTGTTCTGATCTCGACCCTAGGCAAGCTGGTCCAAAAAGAAAAGTCCAAACGGAAACGTGTTTTTACCGGTCGCGAAACTAACTGTTTTGATAGAATTCTTCTGTGACGATCACCGAAAAGGGCCGACATGTTACGTGCAGCTGCGATTTTGTTTTTCGTCCTCAGTGCTATCTCGACTGCGGCGCAGACCTTGCCAACGTCAGCCGGAAGCATTGAACTGACCGAAATGGTCAGCGGACTGGATACGCCTTGGGCCGTAGGCATTCTCCCGGATGGGAGGTTCCTTGTGACAGAGCGGGAGGGCGACCTTCTATACGTTAAAGACGGTGCAGCAAGTTCAGTGCAGGGCGTGCCGAAAGTTGCGGCCACGGGTCAGGGTGGACTGCTGGATGTAACGATCCCACGCGACTTCAAGCAAAGCCGCGAGGTCTTCCTGACTTTCTCGAAACCGCAGAATCGGGGGGCAGGCACTGCAGTCGCCGTGGCACGATTGTCCGAAGACGGAAAGCGCCTGACCAATTTGAAGGTGATTTACGAAGCGTCACCCGGCGGATCCGGTGGGCGGCATTTTGGCAGCCGCGTCGTCGAAGCACAGGATGGGACGCTGTTTGTCACCATCGGTGACCGCGGCCAACCCGACAGTGCTCAGGACAAATCTTCCCCGATGGGGTCGGTTATTCGGATCAACCGGAATGGATCGATCCCTGCGGACAATCCTTTTGTCGGGCAATCGAACGTCAAACCCGAAATCTGGTCCTTCGGCCACCGCAACCCTCAAGGGGCTGCGCTGGACACGCGGGGGCGGTTATGGGTGTCGGAACATGGGGCGCGGGGCGGTGACGAGGTTAATCAACCTCGCGCAGGCCGGAATTACGGATGGCCGGTCATTTCATATGGCACACATTATTCCGGCCAAAAAATCGGGGAGGGTACCTCCAAAGCCGGGATGGAACAGCCCAAGTTGTATTGGGACCCATCCATCGCGCCTTCGGGTTTGCTGGTGTATTCCGGCAAACTCTGGCCGCAATGGACAGGTGATATCTTCGTCGGTTCCCTGAAGTTCGACTACATCGCCCGACTTGCAGGCAATCCGCTTCGTGAGGTTGAACAGATCAAAGGGCGGGAAACCGAACGCGTACGCGACATCGTAGAGAGTCCGGATGGATCGATCTGGTTCATTTCAGTCGGGCAGGGCGCGGTGTATCGAATGACCCCGCAGCGTTAGACCGACAAACGTCCGCTTTGTGCACCACGTTCACGGTAGGGCGTGGTGTTGTAATGCGCCCGGTAGCATTTTGAGAAATGCGAAGGGCTGGCAAAGCCACAGGCAAGCGCAACGTTGATCACACTCATATCCGTCTGCATCAAGAGGTTCCGCGCTTTGTGCAGTCGCAACTCCATGTAGTAGCGTTTCGGCGAACGGCTGAGATACCTACGGAAAAGACGCTCCAACTGGCGCGTCGACATGCCGACATCCTTGGCCAGAATCGAAGGTGAGATCGGTTCTTCGATGTTCTTTTCCATCATCAGGATGACCTGGCTCAGTTTTGGGTGTCGCACACCAATCCGCGTGGGTGTCGACAAACGTTGGGTGTCCTGATCAGTACGTATCGACGAATAAATCATCTGATCTGCAACAGCGTTGGCAAGATCTTCGCCATAGTCATCCGCGATCAGTTTCAGCATCAAGTCGATCGAAGACGTACCACCCGCCGTGGTCATACGGTTGCCGTCAATCTGAAAGACCGATTTCGTCAGTTCGACCTCATCGAATTCCTCGATAAAACTGTCGGAGTTTTCCCAGTGAATCGTAGCCTTCTTGTTGTCAAGCAACCCGGCCTTTGCCAGCGTATAGGCTGCAGTGCACAAACCACCGATTCGAAGCCCGCGCCGGGCCTCGCGCCGAACCCAGTTCAGGACGCGTTTGGTGGTCGCTGATTGAACGTCCACGCCGCCGCAAATCAGGACGACATCATCCCGTTGCAATTCTTCCAGATCTTTGTCGAGCTTGAACTCGGTCCCGGCCGAGCATGTCACCGTATTGCCGCCTTCGCCTGAAAGCGTCCAGGAATACAGCTCTTGGTCTGCCATGCGGTTGGCAATCCGCAAACTGTCCAGCGCCGAAGCGAAGGACAGCAATGAGAATCTCTCCAGGAGAATAAAAACATAATGGCGTGGAGTGGCGTCAGCGCCTTCCACGGTGACTGCCTGGCGTTGAACTTGCATGGCGGGTTGTCCTTACTTCGGCGCCGAGCTCATGCGGGTCCAGCGACAGATTTGCCAATCACCATGATCAAAGCTTGTTTGCGCCGTCAAGAGGCGCAAATGGGATATGGCCACTCTGCGAAGCATTTTGTATAGAAGCCACCTGAATACTTCAGCGGAGATCAAAGCTATGACCGAATGGCAAAAATCGAACTGGCGCAATAAGGCACGGGTTCAGATGCCAGATTATACCGACGCGGCCGCTCTGGCCAAGGTCGAGGCCCGGCTTTCACAGTATCCCCCGCTGGTCTTCGCCGGTGAGGCGCGGCGTCTCAAGCAACATTTGGGTGCCGCCGGTCGCGGCGAAGCCTTCCTGCTACAGGGCGGGGATTGTGCTGAAAGCTTTGAACAATTCAGCGCGGATGCGATCCGTGACACCTTTAAGGTGATGCTGCAAATGGCGATGGTTCTGACCTACGGCGCCAAAGTGCCGGTGGTGAAAGTTGGCCGCATGGCAGGTCAGTTCGCCAAGCCACGCAGCGCACCGACCGAGGTGGTGGATGGTGTGGAACTGCCCAGCTACCGCGGTGACATCATCAACGAACTGGCCTTCACGCCCGAAGCGCGGATTCCGAATCCTCAGAAGATGCTGCAAGCCTACACGCAAGCCGCAGCGACCTTGAACCTGCTGCGCGCATTCTCAACCGGCGGTTTCGCGGATATGAGCATGGTGCATTCCTGGACGCTCGGGTTCACCGATGAACAGGATGTACAGAAATACTCTGAAATTGCAGATCGTATCCAGGACACCATCGACTTCATGGAAGCGGCGGGAATCACGGCGGATACCACGCATGAATTCTCGACCGTTGAATTCTACACCAGCCATGAAGGGCTGCTGCTGGAGTATGAAGAGGCGCTGACCCGTCTGGATTCAACTTCGGGCAACTGGTTGGCAGGGTCTGGCCACATGATCTGGATCGGTGACCGTACACGTCAGCCCGACGGTGCACATGTGGAATTCTGCCGCGGTGTTCTGAACCCGATTGGTCTGAAATGTGGTCCGACAACGACTGCGGAAGACCTCAAGGTTCTGATGTCCAAACTGAACCCCGAGAACGAAGAGGGTCGCCTGACCCTGATCGCGCGCTTTGGTGCCGGCAAAGCGGGAGAGCACCTGCCGCGCCTGGTCAAAGCCGTGAAGGAAGAAGGCGCCAATGTCACCTGGGTCTGCGACCCGATGCACGGCAATACAATCAAATCGGCGACTGGTTACAAGACTCGTCCGTTCGATTCGGTCCTGCGCGAGGTGCGTGACTTCTTCGGTGTGCATCAGGCTGAGGGCACCATCCCCGGCGGTGTGCATTTCGAGATGACTGGTCTGGACGTGACGGAATGCACCGGCGGCGTACGCGCCGTGACCGAAGAGGACCTGTCTGATCGCTACCACACCGCCTGCGACCCGCGCCTGAACGCGTCTCAGTCGCTGGAACTGGCCTTCCTGGTCGCAGAGGAACTGACAAATCTGCGCCGCAATGGCAGCAAACGCGCCGTAAGCTAAGCGCCGATGAACTGAGTCAAACAGCGGGCCATTGGTCCGCTGTTTTTGGTTTCAGGAACCGTTAGTCGTCGCGTGACACGACCAATCGCAGATGCTTGGCAGGGTGTTTGAATTCGCCCTCTTTTTCCGCAAACCCATGGGCCGGTTGCGGTGCCGCAGGGGGTTGGACCTGAATGTCAGCCACCGGTTTGATCCGTGTATCCGAGATCGAAAACCGGCGCGGCGTTTTTCCGATTGCTCCGTCAGCGACCATGACACCCAGAACGCGGGTGACATCGCCCAGATCACTTTTCAGTGGCAACAAGATCATCCTGGCCTGCATTCGTGTACGGCCCAGTACTCCACCCGAGATCACCCCCAGCTCTGCAACGGCCGGGGCGGCGAACACCTGCTCGAGAACATCCTTGACGCCTGCACGGTCATCGGGCTGAAAGAACGCGGTCAAAGGCATCCCCCGCACCTCCATCCCGGCAAGCGCGTTCAAATGGCTGCCAGCCAGGCGAAACCGGGCCAACCCGGGGGCAATGCGCTCCAGTATAAATGTATATTGCAGGATGTTTTCCAAACCACGCGGATCAATCTGAGACCGCGTGGGAACGCCGTCACCGCTCAGCAATGCGGTCCAATACGCCTCGGCCTGGCGGATCGGCGAAAGGCTGCGCCCACTGTCAAAGCGATCCATTGCGACGATCTTTCCAAATTCTGACCCGGAACCAATCCCGAAAAAGGTTTTCATCTTCTTTACCCTTACGCCAAAAGGCCGCCATTTTCATAAAATGCTACACATTGGGAGCATCCGCAGCCTGCAAACCATTGCTTTGGGCAGTTTGACTCGGGTTAATTCAATTTTGGAGCAATTCTTTAACGAATGGTTAACTCGCACCAAACAATTGCGGTTTCAGCAAATACTTGCTCTGCACCGGTCAATGGCATTAGGTGCGGCATGAGTGTGATGCGGCAGGACCAGAAGAAAGGGCAGGTATGATCAGATCCATGACCGGGTTTGCTTCGGCAAAGGGGCAGCACGGCCCACATAGCTGGACGTGGGAACTGCGCAGTGTCAATGGCAAGGGGCTTGATATGCGCCTGCGCGTGCCGGATTGGCTGACCGGGCTTGAGGCCGCACTGAGGGCAAAGCTGTCCAAATCTCTCAACCGTGGAAACGTTACGCTTTCGATGCGTTTAAGTCGCGAGGACTCGGCCACGGAACTGGCCTTGAATGAGGCCGCCATGAACGCCGCACTGACCGCTGTTGAGCAAACAGAGCAGATGGCGTCAGCGCGTGGCCTAACTCTGGCGCCATCTCGGGCGTCGGATCTATTGGCGCTGAAGGGAATGCTAGATACTGGTTCGGACTCAGATGACCCGGGTCCACTGGTTGCACATCTTACCGCTGAATTCGACGTCCTTGTGGACGCGTTTCTCGACATGCGTCGAACTGAGGGTGACGCCCTGGCAGCAGTTCTGAAAACTCAACTGGATCAGGTCGCCACGCTGACCGCGAAGGCGGCTGAACTGGCAGAACAACGCAGGGATAAGATCGCACAGGTCCTGCGGGAAAATCTGGCGCGGGTACTGGACAATTCTCAGGGCGCAGACCCCGAGCGTGTCGCGCAGGAACTTGCCCTGATCGCGGTCAAGGCCGATATCACGGAAGAGATCGACAGATTGACGGCGCATGTCACAGCCGCACGTGACTTATTGGAGCAAAACGGTGCCGTGGGCCGCAAGCTGGATTTCCTGATGCAGGAGTTCAACCGCGAGGCCAATACGCTGTGTTCCAAAGCCCAAAGCTCGGATCTGACAGCGGTTGGGCTAGAGCTGAAGGCGGTGATCGATCAAATGCGCGAGCAAGTGCAGAACGTAGAATAGAATGGGAATACCTGACATGGCGGATCGCCGCGGCCTTTTAATCATCCTGTCTTCTCCGTCCGGGGCGGGCAAATCCACGTTGGCCAAACGGCTGATGGCCTGGGATACGGATCTGAAATTCTCGGTTTCGGCCACGACCCGTGCACCGCGCCCGGGTGAAGAACATGGGCGCGAGTATTTCTTCCTGTCAGAAGACGAATTCAAGCAACACGTGGCCGAAGGGCAGATGCTGGAGCACGCCCATGTTTTCGGAAATTTTTACGGCTCACCCGCTGAACCCGTGCGCAATTCGATCAACACCGGAAAGGATGTTCTGTTCGATGTAGACTGGCAAGGTGAGGTGCAGATCAGAAACTCGGACCTAGGCAAACACGCCTTGTCGATCTTTATTCTGCCACCGTCCATCTCGGAACTGCGCCGCCGTCTGGAAACCCGCGGGCAGGACAGCGATGACGTCATCGGCAAGCGGATGCTCAAAAGCTGGGATGAGATCAGCCATTGGGGTTATTACGACTATGTCCTGGTCAACGACGATCTTGAGGCGACAGAAGAAAAGCTGAAGACCATCGTCAGCGCCGAACGAATGCGCCGTATCCAGCAGCCAAAGCTACAACAGCATGTACGTAAACTGCAAAATGAGTTCGAGGGCCTGTCATGACCATTTATGCCTTGGGGGATCACACACCGGTCATTCACGAGGACACATGGGTCGCGCCCGACGCCAACCTGATCGGCAAGGTGGTGCTGGAGCAGGGGGCCTCGGTTTGGTTTGGCAGCACGATCCGCGCCGACCACGAAGAAATCCGCGTGGGCGCAGGTAGCAACGTTCAGGAAAACTGCGTCATGCATATCGACGCGGGCTTTCCTTTGACCATAGGCGCAAATTGCACAATCGGGCACAAAGTGATGCTGCATGGTTGCACTATTGGCGACAACTCTCTGATCGGCATGGGTGCGATTGTTTTGAACGGCGCAAAGATCGGGAGGAATTGCTTGATTGGGGCCGGTGCCCTGATCACTGAAGGTAAGGAGATTCCTGACAATTCGCTTGTCATGGGCGCGCCGGGTAAGGTTGTACGCCAGTTGGATGAGACCGCGGCGCAACGCATCACCTTCAGCGCGCTTCACTATCAGGAAAACATGCGCAATTTTCGCAAAACTTTAAAATCCGTCTCCTAAGGCGTCTGGACCACTTGAGAAACAAAGCATGTCCACAGACCTAATAGACGAATTTGTCCACGCGATTCCGATGCCCGCACTGATGGTGGATCAGACGGAACGGATCATTACCGCCAATACCGAAGCAAAGACTCTGCTTGGCCAGAATATCGTCGGACGCCATTTCGCCACCATCCTGCGGCAACCTCAGGTGCTGGAAGCCATTGAGCAAAGTTTACAGTCCAAAGGCGCAAAAAAGACGCGTCACCTGTCCAATGACGGTGCACAGGACACAACGTTCGAGGTGGATTGCCGGTACATGAACGGAGTTGGCGCCGTGTCTGGCGGGGCTGTTCTGGTCACATTTCAGGACATCACCCATCTGGAACATGCCAGTCAGATGCGGAGGGATTTCGTGGCGAATGTCAGTCATGAGTTGCGCACTCCGCTGACCGCGTTGATGGGCTTTATCGAAACCCTACGTGGATCGGCGCGCGACGACCCGGGCGCGCGCGACAGGTTTCTTCAGATCATGACAGATGAAGCCAATCGGATGAACCGACTGGTCGGCGATCTGCTGTCCCTCAACCGGGTCGAAAGCGAAGAACGTGTTCGACCCAGTGAACAGCTGGAGCTTACTGGCCTGCTACAATCCATTCTGAACTCGGTGCGCCCACTGGCCGAGGACGCAGGTGTGGCCCTTTCGCTCGAGGCTCAGGACGGGCCAGTGTCGGTGACCGGCGACAGCGATCAGCTGCGTCAGGTGTTCACCAACTTGATCGAGAACGGAATAAAATATGGCGGCAGTGGCGGGATCGTTTCGGTTTGCGTTTTGTCTTTGGAACGAGACGCAGCGCTGAGGGGTCCGTCTGTGCGAGTTCAGGTCATCGACAAGGGACCCGGCATAGATCCGATTCACCTGCCACGTCTGACCGAGCGATTCTATCGCGCGGACAGCCACAGATCCCGGCAATTGGGCGGAACCGGGCTTGGGCTTGCCATTGTCAAACATATCGTCAACCGGCATCGAGGACGGTTAAGGGTTGAGAGCGAATTGGGTAAAGGCTCGGTTTTTACCGTGATTTTACCAAGGTGACACCTTGTCGGCCTGATTTTTTCAAAGTCCCAGTTCACAAAGCTTGGAATCTTTACGGCGGGTAAAGAGCGAAAAAACCCAGGTTGTCATAAAAGCGTTACACACTTGTCACAAAAGGCTTACGCACGCCCCATAGGGGTGCCCACAGGATCATCATGGGGGTGATCAAGCATACCTTTTTCAGGGAGACTGAAATGTCCTTTGTAAAACTGTCGGCATCTGCGCTGGCAATCGCTGCCGTCTCGGCAACCACTGCTGCAGCTCGTGACAACGTTCAGGTTGCCGGTTCGTCGACCGTTCTGCCTTATGCCTCGATCGTCGCGGAACTGTTCGGTGAAAACACGGATTTCCCGACCCCGGTTGTTGAATCGGGTGGCTCGTCGGCTGGTCTGAAGCGTTTCTGCGAAGGTGTTGGCGAAAACACCATTGACGTTGCGAACGCATCGCGCGCGATCCGCGAAAAAGAGATCAAAGCCTGTGCCGAAAATGGCGTGACTGACATCATGGAAGTCCGCATCGGCTATGACGGCATCGTTTTTGCAAGCCAACAGACAGGTCCCGCCTTCACCGCGTTTGAACCTTCTGACATATTCAACGCTCTGGGTGCGAAGGTTCTGAAAGACGGCGAAGTTGTTGATAACCCCTACAACAACTGGTCTGAATTCAACGCGGATCTGCCTGACGTAGAAATCGCTGGTTTCATTCCGGGCACCAAGCACGGCACCCGTGAAGTGTTCGAAGAAAAGGTCCTGCTGATCGGTTGCGAAGCAACCGGCACAATGGAAGCCATGATTTCGGGCGGTATGAGCGAAGATGATGCAGAAGATGCATGTCTGGCCGTTCGCACCGACGGTAAGTCGGTCGACATCGATGGTGACTATACCGAGACTCTGGCACGTATCGACACCAACCCGAACGGCATCGGTATTTTCGGTCTGGCGTTTTATGAGAACAACACAGACAAGCTGAAAGTGGGCACCATGTCGGGTGTCGCACCGTCGACCGAAACCATCTCGACCGGTGAGTACCCTGTTTCGCGCCCGCTGTTCTTCTACGTGAAGAAAGCCCATATCGGCGTGATCCCAGGCCTGAAAGAATATGCTCAGTTCTTCACTGCTGACGAAATCGCTGGCGGTTCAGGTCCTTTGGCAAACTATGGTCTGGTTGCAGATCCCGAGCTGGCAAAAACTCAGGACGCCATTGCCAACGAAGTCACCATGGGTTCGGGCAGCTAAGCCTGACGCTGTTGGAATGCATCAGGGGTGACGGTTCAGTCGCCCCTTCATCGTCTTTTATTCTATTCGCAATCGAGAGCAAACGGGGGTGTCATGCCGATACTTTGGCTCATTCTGATCGTGTCTGCGATCGCAGCTGTCGGCTATGTTCTTGGACGGGCGCGCGCCCTGCAAAGCGCCGGCGGTGACAGTCGGAACCTGCATTCGTTGCCATCATTTTATGGTGCAAACGTTACACTGAAGACACTTGTCCCTGCCGTTGGTCTCTTGATTGTCTGGCTTTTGGCGCAGCCGTTCTTTGTCAACTCGCAAGTCTCGGGCATGATCCCGGAATCGGCCATCAAGGAAGGCTCTTCCCGCAGTCTGGTTATGGCCGAGGTGCGCCGCACCGCCTTCGGCCTGGACAACGCGGTCGCTCAGGGAAATCTGACCGAGAGTGCCGCCAGTGATGCGCAAGTAGACGTCGTCGACGTGACCCAGCGCCTGAAGGATGCGGGGCAGGTGGTGACGTCAGACATCACTCAGCCGGTTCTGCGCGCGGCTCAGAGTTATCGTGCCATGAGCTCAACCGGCTATACCATGATGTCCGTTGCCGTTCTGGTGGTCGCATTGATCGGGGCCGTGATAGGCTGGTTGCAAACCAACGCCGATTACCGCGCCCGCAACGTTGTCGAAAAAGGGGTCGGTGTCCTTCTTCTGGCCGCTGCATCCATTGCCATTCTGACAACGGTCGGCATTGTCCTGTCCCTAATTTTCAACACCTGGGAATTCTTCAAGCTATACCCGGCATCAGAATTCTTCTTTGGCATGACCTGGGCGCCCAGCTTCTCGGGCCGCGGAGGTTTGTCCGAACTTGGGATCATCCCGCTGCTGTGGGGTACGCTTTACATTTCGATAGTTGCGCTGCTGGTTGCAGTGCCGATCGGATTGTTTGCCGCGATCTATCTCAGTGAATACGCCTCACCCCGCTTGCGGTCCGTTGCCAAACCTTTGCTAGAGGTCTTGGCCGGGATTCCGACCATTGTTTACGGTCTCTTCGCGCTGTTGACCGTTGGCCCGCTGCTGTTGGACATTTTCGGTGACAGTGGCCTGGGGTGGATGAAAGCGGGTACTGCCGTGATGACGGCGGGTCTGGTGATGGGGATCATGTTGATCCCGTTCGTGTCCTCACTGTCTGACGACATTATCAACGCGGTCCCGCAGGCGATGCGCGACGGGTCTTACGGCCTTGGCGCAACGCAATCTGAAACCATCCGTCAGGTTGTTCTGCCCGCCGCACTACCCGGTATCGTGGGTGCGATCCTTCTGGCTGCATCGCGCGCCATTGGTGAGACAATGATCGTGGTTCTTGGGGCAGGGGCCGCAGCCCGCCTGAGCCTGAACCCGTTCGAAGCCATGACAACCGTAACCGCCAAGATCGTCAGTCAGTTAACTGGTGACGCCGACTTTGCCTCGCCCGAGGCTCTGGTTGCCTTCGCACTTGGCATGACACTTTTCATTCTCACATTGGGGCTTAACGTGTTTGCCCTGTATATCGTGCGCAAGTACCGGGAGCAGTACGAATGACCGACGCAAGCATGCAAAGCCCCGAAACCGGTCGCCATGGGGTCTCGCTCACGGCTGCTGACGAGCACACGAAGAAACGTGCCAAAGCCGAGAAACGTTTCCGCGCGTATGGCATCGCCGCAATCGCAACCGGTCTGTTCTTTCTGGTTGTACTGTTCACCTCGATTCTGTCGCAGGGAATCCCGGCCTTTCAGCGTACTGTTGTCAGCGTAGACTTCACTCTGAACGAGCCGCAGCGGGACGAGGCCGAAGGGACGTTGTTCAAAACCAAAGCCTATTCCAATCTGTTCATCGCTCAGTTGAATCAGGAACTGGCAGAAAGTGGGATCAGCGTCGATTTTGACGAAGCCGCCATCGAGCGTCTTCTGGGTAAGGTTGGCGGCACGATCCGGACATACTATGCCGACAATCCGGACAAACTGGGTGAGCCGGTCAATTTCGATCTGGCGGCCTCCAGCCGTGTTGATGGGTATTTCAAAGGCCGCGTGTCCCGTGACACCATGCAAGACAGCCGCTTTTTGGAGAAAAGTGACCTGGATCTGGTTGATGCTCTGGAAGAGGCCGGCATCATCAAACAAGCGTTCAACTGGCCGTTCATCACTGGCGCTGACTCGGGTGTGGACAATCCGGGCGGTGCAGGTATCGGTGCCTCGGTCGTTGGTTCGTTCTTCATGATGCTGGTGGTGCTGGGCCTGTCGCTGCCGATTGGCGTGGCCGCCTCGATCTACCTCGAGGAGTTCGCT
>NZ_JBXWQF010000023.1:0-60619 GCF_059612245.1 Ruegeria sp. CDSA079
TCTTCATGATGCTGGTGGTGCTGGGCCTGTCGCTGCCGATTGGCGTGGCCGCCTCGATCTACCTCGAGGAGTTCGCTCCGCAAAACAGGTTTACCGACCTGATCGAAGTGAACATCTCGAATCTGGCTGCGGTTCCATCCATCGTCTTCGGTATTCTGGGTCTGGCCGTGTTCATCCAGTTCATGCACTTGCCGCAATCTGCACCACTGGTTGGTGGTCTGGTCCTGACACTCATGACATTGCCAACGATCATCATCTCAACCCGCGCCTCGCTGAAGGCGGTTCCACCGTCCATCCGCGATGCGGCGCTTGGGGTAGGGGCCTCGAAAATGCAGGCTGTGTTCCATCACGTACTGCCACTCGCCGCGCCGGGCATCCTGACCGGTACTATCATCGGTCTGGCACAAGCTTTGGGTGAAACCGCGCCGCTGCTGCTGATCGGTATGGTTGGTTTTGTGGCCCGCGGTTATCCCGATGGCTTCCTCGCAGGCTTTACCGAGCCGAACTCGGCCATGCCCGCGCAGATCTACACTTGGGCCTCGCGCGCTGATGTCGGGTTTTACGAGAAAGCCTGGGGCGGCATCATCATCCTTTTGATGTTCCTGCTGACTATGAATATCATCGCAATCATCTTGCGCCGCCGCTTTGAACGCCGCTGGTAAGAGGGGGCAACAATGAACGACATGACACGAGTGGAGAGAGCCGTGGACTCCAAAGATATCAAGATCAACGCCAAAAAGGTTCAGGTCTATTACGGTGACACCCATGCCATCAAGGACGTGGATGTAGCGATCGAAGACAAGACCGTAACCGCCTTTATCGGCCCGTCGGGCTGCGGCAAATCCACGTTTTTGCGGTGTCTGAACCGGATGAACGACACGATCGATATCTGCCGGGTTGAAGGCGATATCCTGCTGGATGGCGAAGACATCTATGACAAGCGCGTTGACCCGGTTCAGTTGCGCGCCAAGGTGGGCATGGTGTTCCAAAAGCCCAACCCATTCCCCAAGTCGATCTATGATAACGTGGCCTATGGGCCGCGCATTCACGGTCTAGCTAAAAACAAAGCCGATCTGGATGATATCGTTGAAAAATCCCTGCGTCGTGGCGCCATCTGGGATGAGGTTAAGGATCGCCTGCACGCACCCGGGACCGGCCTGTCTGGTGGTCAGCAGCAACGCCTTTGTATTGCCCGTGCCGTTGCGACTGAACCTGAGGTTCTGTTGATGGACGAGCCGTGCTCGGCATTGGACCCGATCGCGACCGCGCAGGTTGAAGAACTGATCGACGAACTGCGAGCAAACTATTCGGTAGTGATCGTGACCCACTCGATGCAACAGGCAGCGCGTGTCAGTCAGAAAACCGCCTTCTTCCATCTCGGCAATCTGGTCGAGTTCGGAGAGACTGGCCAGATCTTCACCAACCCCGTAGATCCGCGCACGGAAAGCTACATCACCGGCCGCATCGGCTGAGCACAGGTATTCACAAATGTCCGATTTGACCGAACAACATATTGCATCCGTTTTCGACCGCGATCTCGAAGCGATCCAAGCGCATATCATGAAGATGGGCGGTCTGGTCGAGGCCGCTATAATGAGCGCGGCGCGCTCGCTGGAAACCCGCGACGCGGAACTGGCGCAGCAAGTGCGGCAGGGCGACAAAGCCATTGATGCGTTGGAAGATATCATCGACGAGGAAACGGCCCGCTTGATCGCGTTGCGTGCTCCCACAGCCAGCGATCTGAGATTGGTGCTTTCTGTGCTGAAAGTCTCAAGCAATCTTGAGCGGATCGGAGACTATGCCAAGAACATCGCAAAGCGCACCACGGTGTTGGTTGATGCCGGAGAGATCAACGGTAGCGCCGCAGCGCTGCGGCGCATGGCGCGCGAGGTCGAACGGATGCTGCGCGACGCGCTGGATGCCTATATTCAACGTGATGCGGAGCTGGCCACCGATGTCATCAATCGCGATGAAGATGTCGACCAGATGTACAATGGTCTGTTTCGCGAGTTCCTGACCTACATGGCTGAAGACCCGCGTAACATCTCATCATGTATGCACCTACATTTTATCGCCAAGAACATCGAACGCATGGGCGATCACGTGACCTCTATTGCCGAGCAGGTGGTTTATCTGGTCACCGGCGAACGTCCGGCCGAGGCGCGCCCGAAGGCTGACACCACCTCGCAAACCTTGTAGGAGACAACCAAGATGTCCGCAGAACAACCCACGGTTCTGGTGGTCGAGGACGAGCTGGCACAGCGTGAAGTCCTGGCGTACAACCTTGAAGCAGAAGGTTTTCGCGTGTCCAAGGCCGCAAGCGGCGACGAGGCCATGTTGCTGGTGGATGAAGACTGCCCGGATATCATCGTGCTGGACTGGATGATGCCTAATCTCAGCGGCATCGAAGTTTGCCGACGCCTAAAAAGCCGGCCCGAGACACGTTCGATTCCGATCATCATGCTGTCGGCGCGCACCGAAGAAGTCGACAAGGTGCGCGGCTTGGAAACGGGTGCGGACGATTACGTGGTCAAACCATATTCCGTTGTCGAATTGATGGCACGTGTCCGCACTCAGCTGCGCCGGGTTCGTCCGGCAACGGTTGGCATTCGGCTGGAGTTTGACGACATCGTTCTGGACTCTGAGACCCATAAAGTCAGTCGCGACAGCAAACCTCTGAAACTGGGTCCTACCGAATTCCGGCTGCTCAGCACTTTCATGGAAAAGCCGGGCAGGGTCTGGAGCCGCGAGCAGTTGCTGGACCGTGTTTGGGGCCGGGACATCTATGTGGATACCCGAACGGTTGATGTTCACATCGGACGGCTGCGCAAAGCGCTGACACAACATGGTGGTGAAGATCCTGTGCGTACCGTACGCGGCGCAGGGTATGCTTTGGGCTGAGCGCCATTGGTTCGAGTACAATGAGCGACGGTTCGGTGGAGCGAGGCAAGTACTTTCTCAGCCTGTTGTTTGTGTTCTCGACGGTGCCTTTCTGTCAGTGAGCCTGCGGGTCACAGAACCAGCTGTCCGCTCCGATCCTGCCTGCTCGACAGGGAAGTGTGCCATTTCTACTTTGCTAATGTGAGACATTCTAACATTGCAGCTGCAACTGGGTGTAACGGATAATTGGTATTATGGTAAAGGATTGCAAACTTGATTAACTTCATGCAAGCAGACATTGTTCCTGCACTCAAGCTGAGCGCCCTGGAACGTAAATGGACTTAGAAAACAAAACTGTTGTCGTAACTGGTGCCGCGCACGGCATTGGTCGAGGAATGGCAGAACGCTTTGCCCATGAAGGTGCACAGGTCGTGTGTTCAGATATCGACGATGCCGGCGCGCATACTTTGGCGGATCAAATCGGTGGCCATGCGTTTCCCTGCGACGTGGCCAACGAAGATCAAATCAAAGCACTGATCGACTTTTCAGAAGACACTGTCGGCCCAATTGATTTGTTTTGCGCAAATGCCGGAATTCTGACGCTTGGCGGTTTGGACGTACCGGATGAAGACTGGGAACGGATTTGGAAAATCAATGTGATGTCGCATATTTGGACAGCGCGGCATATGGTTCCACGCATGATTGCGCGCGGCGGCGGATACATTTTGACGACCGCGTCAGCCGCCGGTTTGCTGAACCAACCAGGTGCAGCTCCGTATGCTGTAAGCAAACACGCCGCCGTTGGCTTCGCAGAATGGCTTGCGTTAACATACGGATCGCACGGGATACGGGTCTCGGTTTTGTGCCCACAAGGTGTCCGGTCAAAAATGACCGAAGGACACGAAGTGTCAGTAGCATCGATTGACGGAATGCTTGACCCCAGTGATGTCGCCGAGGCTTGTATAGAAGCTATAAACGCCGAACAGTTTCTGGTTCTGCCGCATCCGCAAGTTTTGGACTACATGCAGCAAAAATCAGCGGATTATGACAGATGGCTATCTGGAATGATCAAGTTAAATCAGAAATTTAACAGCATCTCTTAACGATTTTTCTGAACCTTACGCATTAACCCTTCCTGAGCCACAGAGGCAATCAAAGTGCCGTCTTCAGAATAGATGGAGCCGCGATTGAAGCTGCGCCCCTGCCCCGTCCAAGGTGAATCCATCACATACAGATGCCAATTCTGAAACTGGACGGGCGCATGAAACCAAAGCGCGTGGTCGAGGCTTGCGCCATTGAACTCTCCGGTAAACCAACTCAGGCCGTGTGGTCGCAAGCCTGAGGACATGAGGTTCATGTCGGACGCATAGGCCAATAAAAGATGCTGTGTTCTCGCATCGGCGGAGGCCGCAGCGGCCATACGAAACCAGGTCTGGTTCCGGTCATCAGAGACTTTAGGGGTAAATGGGTCTAAATGGTCCACTTCGCGTACTTCTATTGGTCTTTCGCGCAACAACTCGCCGCGCAGGCGCTCGGGCACTCGGTCAACATAGGACTGCCGCAATTCGGAACGGGACGGATAGTTCTCGGGCGCGTTTACGGGTGGCATCGGATGCTGATGATCCCAGCCTTCATCCTGAACGTGGAACGACGCAGACATGTTCAGGATCTGCTTGCCGTGCTGAATGGCAACGACGCGGCGGGTTGTGAATGAACCTCCATCTCGCGCTCTATCAACTTGATAAATAACAGGTTGTTCAGGATCACCAGGTCGAATGAAATAAGCATGGAGCGAATGGCACAGACGGTCTTCCACAGTCCGGTACGCCGCAGCCAAAGCCTGCGCGATGACCTGCCCGCCGAAAATTCGCGTTGGTGTTTCACCGCCGGACCCCGTTCCACGGAACAAATCGACTTCAAGCCGTTCAATATCCAGAAGATCCAGTAAGATGCGTTCCGCTTCGGTCATGTTGTGCTCGCACAGTCAGTTACTCGACCCCCGGGTATCAGTCCGGTTGCGATCATTCAATCATGGCAGCGTGAACCAACGCCTTTAGCTCGGCCCGAGATGGGTAGGAACTTGACGGCGATAATTGGGTGAAAAACACGGCCGTCAGATCATTTTGCCAGTCGACCCAGAAGTAGGTCGAGGCCATGCCGCCCCAACTGAAATCCCCAATTGAACCTGGCACCCGCACCCGTCCCGGGTTCAAAACAACCGACCCTGCGAGGCCAAAGCCCATGCCCTCCATTGGCTGTTCCGCAAAACTCTTGGGGCCCATCGACGCGATATCGCCTGGTAAGTGATTGCGCATCATAAACTCTACGGTCTTAGGACCCAGCAAGCGGTGCCCGTTCCCAGTGCCGCGATTGCGCAGCATGTCTGCAAACCTGGCATAGTCATCAAGTGTTGAAATCAGCCCGCCGCCACCCGAAAAGGTCGTTGTGCGAATGAATGGCGACCCTTCATAGCTGTCGACCAATCGCAGGCTGTCACCCCCCTGATCAGCCGAATTGAGCGCCATGGCATCTCCTGCCAGAGGTGTGTAGAGCGACGCAAATCGGTCCCCTGCCCCAGATGGCACTGAAAAGCCGGTATCGCGCATATCCAGCAGTTTAAAAATGTGCTGCTGAAAGAACTGCTCCAGCGTCTGACCTGATACTACTTCTATCACGCGCCCCAGCACATCTGTGCCAACCGAATACTCCCAACGCGTCCCCGGCTGAAAGGCCAATGGTAACCTTGCCAGGTCTCGCACGCGATCTTCCAGAAGCCCTCGATCAGGCTTGAACATAAGATCTTGCTCTTCCATGGCTTCGGGCAGAGTTCCGGGGTTGAAGGGATAGCTGAAACCGCTGGTATGTGTCAGCACCTGATGCAAGGTTGGCGACGGCGCATGTTCCGTCTGATCCAAGGCTTCGGCCCTTGGAGCAAGCGCGCGCATGTGTTTGAATTCAGGCAAGAATTCCGATAACGGAGCATCCAGATGGAACGATCCGCGTTCAGCCAGCATCATCAAGGCAACCGACGTGATCGGCTTGGTCATGGAATAAATGCGCACCAGCGTGTCGCGTTGAAATGGCAGGTTGCTTTCCAGATTGCGCAGGCCGCTTTTGTGAAAAAAGACCTCGGACCCGTTTTGGCGCAGCAGAAAAGACGAACCTGCGTATTTCCGTTGCTCAACATAGCGGTCCATCCAGATCCGAATCCGATCCAAACGCGCCTGATCAAACATCAATTCTTGTTGCGGCATTAGACCTTTTCCATCCGGTTGTCCGTGCTGAGTGTGTCGGCTTGAGAGTTGAATTAACAGTGATATCTTACGCCAAAACTGGTTTCGTCTCAGACGAAGCAAGCCTGCCACACGTTGAAATGTTAGACTGTGTTAACCCAGATTCGCAGGGTGTGTTTTGGGACGATCACTCCAGACAACCGGAAAGGTAAAACATGACGCAAAATATCGATTTTGTTTATGACTTTTGCAGCCCAAACGCTTTTCTGGCGCTCAAAATGCTGCCCGATCTTGCGGCGCGGCACGATGTTCAGATCACCTTTGTTCCTGTTCTTCTACCTATCGTTTTCAAGGCGACCCACAACCAAAGCCCTTTTCAAGCCTTCTCAGAGAACCGCCAGAAAACGGCCTATTTGACTCATGACTTACACCGTTTCGCGCGGCGGCGCGGGTTGAGTTTTCATATGAGCCCACATTTCCCGATAAACACGAAATTTGCGATGCGTGGCGCACATTTTGCGCGAGGAAAATCATGGGAAACCAAATATATAAATGCTGTTTTTGATGCTATTTGGGTGCATGGGCAAAAGGCCGGCGAAATGGCCGTGCTTATAGACATTTTGCAGGAAAACGAATTGCCCGCTCGCAAAATCCGTGAGGCCATGACCAATCCTGAAGTTAAACAAGACTTGAAGGCACAAACCAAGGCCAATGTACGGCGCGGGGTGTTCGGTGTTCCCAGCCTTTTTGTTGGGTCTGAGATGTTTTTTGGCAAGAACAGTCTAACGAATGTCGAGATAGAGCTTTCGAAGAATAGTAGTGATTAACATCAGGCTGTTACGGCGTTATTCTTATGTGCCGCGCAGCGCTTTCAAACCATGCTGGGCAAAGAGTGGTACGTAGGCACCATACGCCTTGGCGCGTTCCGGGTCTGAGGCATTTCCGTCCAGCGCCCGCTTGTATACACCCTGCAATATTCCTGCCATGCGGAAGAAATTGAAAGCCAAGTAGAACCCGAAATTGTCGATGCCCCCCAAGCCGCGTTGTTTGCAATATCGGGCGACAAAGTCTTGGTCGCTGGGCAGGCCCAAGCTTTCGCGATCAATTCCCGCCAATCCGCGTCCTTGGTTTCCCGGAGGCAGCTGCCATTGCATGATCACGGCCGCCAAATCCGCATAAGGATGACCTATCGTTGACAGTTCCCAATCCAGAACACCGATGCAGCCAGTTCCATTTGATGCGAACATCAGGTTGTCGATACGATAATCCCCATGCACAAGCGTACGCTGCCCGTCATCTTCGGGTACCGAATTACCCAGCGCGGACACCAGAGCGTCCATGTCTTCAATCACCGAAGTCTCTGACGCGCGATATTGCTTGGTCCAACGTGCGATCTGGCGTTCATAGTAATTGCCCGACGGCCCATAGTCGGACAAGCCCACGGCATCAATGTCGACCATATGCAACTGGGCAAGAACCCTGTTCATCTCATCCATTACAGCCGTGCGCGTTTCGTTGCTTTCGCCTTGCAGGGTTGGTTCCGGAAAGACCCTGCCGTGCAGACGCTCCATCACATAAAAGGCTGAGCCGATAACGCTGTCATCTTCGCACAGCAGGAACATGTTGGGCACGGGCACCTGACTGCCTGCCAGCGCGCTTTGAACTCTGAACTCGCGATCAACTGCATGAGCCGATTTCAGCAGAACGCCGGGTGGCTTTCGCCGCAGCACATAGGTGTTGCCGGGCGTTCGAAGCTCAAAGGTCGGGTTGGACTGCCCAACCGCGAACTTCTTCGCCTCCAGCGGGCCTTCGTAACCGGAAAGATTTGCGCTGAGATACCTGTCTACCGCAGCAAGATCCAGATTGGTGTCAGTGCTCATGGCTTGTCTTCCACTCACAAGGCTTCTGCAAAGATGTTGCCCGCCGTCACCACGTTGATTCCGCCTGAAACCGGGATCACTGCTCCGGTCACATAACTGCCGCCGCGCCCGCACAGAAACAGCATGCAACCTGCAATGTCTTCGTCGCGCCCGACCCGGCCCAGCGGAACCGATTTGCCCACCTTTTCGCGGGTGCCCTCGTCCGCCGTGGCAAATGCTGTCATGCGAGAGACAAACGGTCCCGGCGCCAATGCGTTAACCGTTATGTGGTATGGCGAAAGCTCTTTAGCCATGATCTTGGTCAGATGCAGAACTGCGGCTTTTGAGGCCGAATAGCTATACGCTCCGTCCCCCATAGGCACTTCACCCATCACAGATCCCACATTGACGATCCTGGCAGGATCATCGGCTGTTCCAGATTTCATCAACAAAGGCAAAAGTCGCTGTGTCAGTTCGAAAATCCCTGCGACATTGACAGACATCACCTTACCCCAAGCGTCATAGGGAAACTGACCCAGCGGAGCACCCCAGGACACGCCTGAGTTATTCATAAGAATATCAAGCTTTTCCGTACGCTTTCGAATGTCAGAGACAAGGCTTGCGATACCTTCCTCGCTCCCGATATCTCCGGTAAAACCCTCGGCGCATCCCGGTGCATCCAATGCGTTCAGCTCAGCCGCCACCTCGGCGCACGCATCCCCTTTGCGCGAGGCGATCAAAACGCGCGCGCCAGCCCTGACCAACGCCTCGGCCGCCATGCGCCCGATCCCTGTCGCGCCACCTGTGACGAGTGCGGTCTTGCCCTCAAGAGAAAACAGGGTGTCTGGCGTCATAATTGTACTCCTCGCTTTAGTTTGTGCCTGTTAGAGCCTGTTATGACCCACCTATTGCCGTTACGGCAAACGGCGGTCGTTCACGTTGACAAACTCATCGTCGGCACCAAAACTTCCCAAAGACAAGTTACAGGCAGAACAGAGGTCGTATGCAAGCGTTACTCAGCGTCGCACCGGGCGGACCCGAAACACTGGAACTCACCACCTTGCCCGATCCGCAACCCGGTAAGGGGCAGTTGTTGGTTGCTGTCAAAGCGGCTGGCGTGAACTTCCCGGATACGCTGATTATCCGGGATCTGTATCAGATCAAACCACCTCGACCCTTTGCTCCGGGAGGTGAGATTGCTGGCGACGTGTTGGCGTTGGGTGAAAATGTCACTGGGTTCAAGGTCGGTGACCGCATTCTTGCTCTGACAGGACATGATGGTTTTGCGACCCACGCAACAATCCGGGCCGACAGTGCCATCAAGATACCTGACGCGATGCCCTATGATGAGGCCGCCTGCTTCATCTTCACCTATGGCACATCTTATCACGCACTCAAGGATCGGGCCAATCTGAAGACAGGCGAAACACTCTTGGTGCTGGGCGCAGCTGGTGGAGTGGGATCTGCCGCTATCGAACTTGGAAAAACCATGGGCGCCAAAGTGATAGCGGGTGTTTCTTCAGCGGAAAAAGCCGAGTTCTGCCGCCGGATTGGTGCGGATGAAGTCGTGATTTACCCGCATGATTTGGACAAAGATGCACAAAAAGCCTTTTCGGCGGAGGTCAAAAGAATTGCGGGCCCAAATGGTGTGGATGTGGTTTATGACCCAGTGGGAGGAGACCTGGCCGAGCCATCCTTACGCTGTGTGGCCTGGAATGGAAGGTACTTGGTTGTGGGGTTCCCTGCAGGCATCCCGCAGATTCCGCTGAACTTGCCCTTGTTGAAAGGCTGCCAGATCGTTGGTGTTTTCTGGGGCGCATCTGTCTTCCGTGATCCCAAAGGACATGCCAGGAACGTCAGTGAGCTGTTCGCGCAGTATGCCGCGGGGCTGATCAAACCCCACATCAGTGCGAGTTTCCCACTGACGCGGGCCCCTGACGCATTAGAGCATGTGTCGAAGCGCTCGGTCCTTGGAAAACTGGTTATAACGATGGAATAGATGCGTGTTACCAAGGCTGGCCTTAAAGCCTCAACCCTGGCCTGGTTGCGTTGAGACTGGTGGACATTCTGGCCTTTTGCCGTCTATGAACCATTAATGGGGATTGTGAAGACATGCATAAAGTACTGGTATTAAATGGCCCAAACCTCAATCTTCTGGGCACCCGTCAGCCCGAGGTTTACGGAAGCACGACTTTACACATGATCGAAGAACACTGCGTTCAGCATGGCGTGTCTGTTGGGTTAGAAGTGACGCATCTGCAATCCAACCACGAAGGTGTCTTGCTTGACGCAATTCACGCTGCACGCGGAGTTCAAAGCGGTCTGGTACTGAACGCAGGTGCGTTCACGCATACATCAATCGCGCTGATGGACGCCATTGCGTCAGTAGAATTGCCAGTGGTCGAAGTTCATTTGTCAAACATACATGCCCGTGAGGCGTTCCGTCACAAATCCTATATCGCTCCGGTCGCTCTGGGCCAGATCTGCGGATTTGGCGCGCAGGGTTACATCCTGGCCCTGGATGCGCTGGCCGTGCACTTGAGAGCAGGTGGTGCGGCATGACCCTGAAAGAATACCTGCGGTTTGTCAGCTACACCAAGACTTTGGAAGATCTTTGGGATGCGCACTGCCGACAAATGAATGAGTATGGGTTTGGGCGACTGATCTACGGCTATACGGTTTATAGAACGGCGACGTCCTTGGGCGACCCCGAGGATTTTGTGATCCTGACCAACCACAAACGCACGTATGTGGACGGGTTTCTGAAAGACGGACTTTATTTTCACGCCCCCATGCTGAAATGGGCGCTGAACAATGAAGGCGCTGCAAGCTGGAAGATGCTGCAGGATATGAAGTCCAGCGGCACTTTGACCAACGAAGAGCGCAGAGTATTCGAGTTCAACAAATCTATGGACGTTGTGGCTGGCTATACGGTTAGTTTCAATTCCGTCTCAATGCGTTCCAAAGGTGCGATTTCCCTTTCAGCAAAGAACGGGATGAGCCAGGAAGAGATTGACGCCATCTGGCAAGAGCATGGCGAAGACATCCTATTGATGAACAATGTGGCACATCTGAAAATTTTGACCTTGCCGTTCAACCCGCCAAACCGGGCTTTGACGAAACGGCAACGGGAAGCTCTGGAATGGGTCGGCGATGGAAAAACCACCCAGGACATCGCGCTGCTGATGGGGCTGACATCGGCCACCGTGGAAAAGCATCTGCGACTCGCACGAGAAGCACTGTCTGTCGAAACAACGGCTCAAGCCGTTCTAAAGGCATCGCTACACAATCAGATGTTCATAATGGAAGCCTGATCGCTACATTTTGACGCCATCCCGCGTCAGTTTACCCTAGGTAAGGAAAACACTACTTTTCAAAACTAGCCCAAAAGTTGCAAAGTGAGAGTGTTCCGTGAGTGGTGGCTTTAGCCTGGGAACATTCGGTTGGATCTTTGCAATACCAGAGCTCTCCAATCACTCTGACAAAGGGGCGTCTATTCATCAGCGCATCAGTGTCGGAATTTTGGGGGGCCCCGACCATCCCCATCAAGCGGGGCCCTCCATTTAAACTTCCCAAATCTCAGATCCGATACACAGCTTGTAGAAATCAAAAAAGGGTCACGCTTGGCGTAACCCTATTGTTTTTCGGGAAAAGGCCCCAAGCGGAGCGTTTTCGAAAAACGTTTAGCCTTGAGCGGCTTTTGCAACTTCGGCTGCGAAGTCTTCTTTTTCGACCACGATGCCTTCGCCAACTTCCAGACGGATGAAACCGGTGATGGTTGCGCCAGCTTCTTTAGCCGCGGCTTCAACGGTCAGGTCAGGGTTCACAACGAAGGACTGGTTCAGCAGAGTTGATTCGGCGACGAATTTCTTCATGCGGCCAACGATCATCTTTTCGATTACCTGCTCCGGCTTGCCGGATTCGCGGGCGATGTCCATCTGAACCTGTTTTTCTTTCTCGACAACCGCAGGGTCCATGTCCGCTTCGGACAGAGCCGCCGGGTTTACAGCTGCAATGTGCATTGCAACCTGCTTGCCGATGGCTTCGTCACCGCCCGACAGAGCAACCAGAACACCGATTTTGCCCATGCCGTTGGTGGCTGCGTTGTGGACGTAGGACACAACGGTGTCGCCAGACAGTTTGGCCATACGGCGCACGGACATGTTTTCGCCAATGGTGGCGATCTTGTCGGTCAGAGTGTCAGCAACGTTCTTGCCGCCCAGATCAGCTGCAAGCAGAGCTTCGACGTTGTCCACGCCTTCAGCTGCATACGCGATCTTGCCAACCATTTCCTGGAACTCTGCGTTTTTCGCGACAAAGTCGGTTTCCGAGTTCACCTCGACAGCAACACCATTGCCACCGTTAACGTGAACAGCGACCAGACCTTCGGCTGCGGTGCGGCCCGACTTCTTGGCCGCTTTGGCCAGACCTTTGGTACGCAGCCAGTCAACGGCCTCGTCCATGTTGCCGCCGGTTTCGGTCAGCGCTTTTTTTGCGTCCATCATGCCTGCGCCGGTCGAGTCGCGCAGTTCTTTAACCATTGCTGCTGTGATTGCCATCTTTGGCTCTCCTCAATTCAAACGGAATTGGGGCAGGTCATACCCTGCCCCATATGTCATTTACGTGACGGGCAGCTTACGCTTCGGCTTTGGCTTCCGTAGCGGCTTCTTCTGCAGGTGCTTCCTCAGCAACGGCTTCTTCAACCGGCGCTTCTTCGAAGGCACCCAGGTCAACGCCAGCTGCACCCATCTGAGCGGTCATGCCGTCCAGAGCGGCACGTGCGGCCAGGTCGCAATACAGAGAGATCGCGCGGGCTGCGTCGTCGTTGCCAGGGATGATATAGTCAACGCCATCGGGCGAGCAGTTGGTGTCGACTACAGCCACAACCGGGATACCCAGCTTGTTGGCTTCGGCGATGGCCAGTGCTTCTTTTTTGACGTCGATGACGAACAGCAGGTCCGGAACGCCACCCATTTCGCGGATACCGCCCAGCGAAGCCTGCAGTTTGCCCTGGTCACGTTCCATGCCCAGACGCTCTTTCTTGGTCAGGCCTTCGGCGCCCGATTCCATCGCTTCATCGATCTGGTTCAGACGGTTGATCGACTGGGAAACGGTTTTCCAGTTGGTCAGCGTGCCGCCCAGCCAGCGGTGGTTCATGTAGTACTGAGCCGATTTCTCAGCCGCTTCAGCGATCGGGCTTGCCGCCTGACGCTTGGTACCAACGAACAGAACGCGGCCGCCTTTTGCAACGGTGTCACGAACGGCCTGCAGAGCCTGATCCAGCATCGGAACGGTCTGGGTCAAGTCCATGATGTGGATGCCATTGCGCGAGCCGTAGATGAACGGGCCCATGCGGGGATTCCAACGCTGTGTCTGGTGACCAAAGTGAACGCCAGCTTCCAGCAGCTGACGCATGGAGAACTCGGGAAGAGCCATGCTATTTTCCTTTTCCGGTTTACGCCTCGGCGGGGGTGAAAGAAGCGGATGCTCCAACCGGCGGGCCAGATAGGGATTTCTCCCCTACAAAGCCCAAACCCCGCCTGCGGGTTTGAATGGCGCGCGTATACGGCAGGATTGAAAGCAGCGCAAGGGCCAATTGCCCTTATTTTTCAAGCAAAGCCAAAGCATGGGCGTGCCTGACCGCCTCTTCGCAGTGAGCGGCCAGCGCCTTTCGATTATCAAAGTCGCTGACCCGCGCAGGTGCGTGGTAGATCAACTCGACATACCCTTGTCTGCGCGCCCCGAGCGTCTTCAACAGATGCGGGCCGAACTCCATATCTCCCCACCAGCCATAAAACCGTTTGGGCTGCCCTTTGGGCGCGTGAAAGACGACCGAAACCGGCTGGATATACAAGAAATCGCGCAATTCATCTGCGAAGAACGCGGCAAAGAGCGTTGTTTTAAATGGTAAAACACGCAATCCATCCGTCGAGGTGCCTTCTGGAAAGAACAGCAGCTTGTGACCTGCTTTCAGACGGGTCTCAAACACTTTGGTCTGTTCTTTGGCCTTCGCCCGGTCTCGTTGGATGAACACGGTTCCGGTTGCACGCGCCAACCATCCGATTCCGGGCCATTTTGCAACCTCGGCCTTCGACACAAAATAGACCCTCTTACGCGCGTTCAGAGCGAAAATATCCAACCAGGAAGTATGGTTGGCCACCACTGCCCCCTGCTCTTTCATCAAAACGCCGGAGGTTTTGAACCCCATACCAAGAATACGAAATGCATTCCGGCAGACAAATTGCGAGATGAACGGCGTCACGGGCCGGTGCACCCCGCACAACGGATACTCGATCAACCGGACAGCCAAAAGAACGATCAAGCCGCCAAAAACCAGAAGAGCCAGCGGCACCCCGCGCACAATGACCAAAATCCAAAGGATCACTCCAGGGTCGACCGGATCTGGCGCATCCTCACTGTTCCAAGCCGGATCGTTCACGATTGTCAGGCTCCGCCATACATGCGGCGCTGCCGGTCGTTCATACGAGCGGTGTCTAGGATCAGGCACACATCGGTGGTGTTGAACTTATGATCTATAAAGGCACCCTCACCCACGAAACCGCCGAGTCTCAGGTAGGCTTTTATCAAAGCTGGCACCTGAACCATGGCAGCACGCCGATCCAACGAGTCTTTTGCGACCAAATCCATGGGCTGAAAAACGTCAGGTTGCGCTCTTACCCGCAACTCAGGCGGTGCTAGATGGTTGTGATGCAACATGGACAACGGCTGCGCCAATGCGGTGACATCCGTGCCGTGGAAACTTGCCACCCCGAACAGCACCTCAATCTCGCGCTCGGCGACATAGGCCGCCAGACCGTTCCACAGATGATACAGGGCGGTGCCGCCGCGATAGTCGGGATGCACACAAGACCGACCCAGTTCCAGCAACTTGCGGCCGCTGTTCTTCAGCACCGTCAGATCATATTCATCTTCCGAATAGAATTGACCCAAATCCGCCGCACGTTCGCCCGGCAACATCCTGTAAACACCGATGATTTCGCCCGTGCTGTCATCATAGGCCAACATGTGATCGAAATACGGGTCAAACCGGTCTTTCTCCAACTCCGCCTCGTGATCGACCAATTCGCCGCCTCCACCCAGCTCGCGCACGAAGACGTCATAGCGCAGGCGTTGCGCAGCTTGTATCTCCGCCTCGGTCTCAGCCAGCTTGATAGTGAAGGATGGGCCTGTATCCGGCATAAGGAGTGTGTCCGTTTTTCTTTTCGCCGCTGATACCGCAGTTGGTCAGTCGAAGGCAACAACTGCTGGTTTGGTCACAGTTGTTAACCTTTCCTAAACCAGTTTCACGGATCAAAGACCGGCATCAGGGCGATGCGCGTTCCGTCGATTACCACTTTCCCCTGCTCGCGAAAGTTCACGGTGATCTTGCCTGCGATGTTGGATTGAACCTGTCCAACGCCCCATTCGGGAAAATCCGGGTGGCGGACAAACATGCCCGGTGCAAGAATAGCATTCATGTCTGTCATAGGGGCTCCTGGTTCCGGTGGCAGATACAGCAGGAGGTACGCATGGGCGCTACAGACGTCAACCTGGCCGAGTTGATCGGCTCTCGGATCTGCCACGATCTGATCAGCCCTATTGGGGCCATCACCAACGGGCTTGAGCTGTTGGACATGGTTGGCGCGGTGCAAGGCCCCGAGATGGAACTGATCTCGGGCAGTGTGGGCAGTGCGGGCGCGCGCATTCGCTTTTTTCGCGTGGCCTTCGGCTCGGCCAGCGACCAACCGCTTGGGCGGGCCGAAATCACCGAACTGCTTAATGATGTAGAACGCGCGGGTCGTGTGCGGGTCAACTGGCACCTGACTAAGCCTGTCTCGCGCAATCAGGTCAAACTGGCCTTTCTGGCATTGATGTGTTGCGAAAGCGCCATGCCGCTGGGTGGCACGGTCGACATCACAAGCCAGGGTGAGGCATGGACCGTCACAGGTTCAGCAGACAAGCTGAACGTAGACAGCGACTTATGGAAACACGTAACCACGGGGCGTTTTCCGAACAAACTGACCCCAGCGCAGGTACAGTTTGCCTTGTTGCCGGAAACAGCCAAAGCGGTAGGACGGCGCATCGCGGTGGAAACCGCCGCAACGCGCGTTTCGCTCAGGTTTTAAGCCCGGGTCGTTCCATCCCCACGGACGAGATACTTGAAACTGGTCAGTTGCGCCGCGCCCACTGGTCCGCGCGCGTGCATCTTGCCCGTAGCTATCCCGATTTCTGCCCCCATTCCGAATTCACCGCCGTCTGCGAACTGTGTCGAGGCGTTGTGCATCAGGATGGCACTGTCGAGACGTTCAAAGAAGCGTGCCGCCGCCGAGTCGTCTTCGGTCATGATGCAATCGGTGTGGTTGGACCCAAATTGCCGGATATGTGCAATCGCCGCGTCAATATCTGCTACGGGTTTGGCCGCAATCACACTATCAAGGAATTCCTTACCCCAGTCGTCTGACGTCGCGGCCTGTGTGCCCTCAACCGCCAGCGCACCTTCGGCATGCACCTCGACACCGGCAGCTAGCAACGCCGAGATGACCTCGCGGCCCAGAGTTTCAACGACATCCTGATGTACCAACAGGCATTCAGCCGCACCGCAGATACCGGTTCGGCGGGTCTTCGCATTCAGAACGACATCCAGCGTTTTTTGCGGATCGGCGGCTTTATCGATGTAGATGTGAACAATGCCTTCCAGGTGAGCGAAGACCGGCACACGGGCCTCGCGCTGCACCAGACCCACCAACCCCTTGCCACCGCGCGGGACGATGACATCGACATAATCAGTCAGGGTCAGCAACTCCTGCACCGCCGCGCGATCTCGCGTGGGCACCAATTGAATGGCGTCCTCGGGCAAGTTGGCGGCCTTCAACCCTTCGACCAGGCATTCATGGATCGCGGTCGACGAATGAAAGCTCTCGGACCCACCACGCAAGATGACTGCATTGCCGGATTTCAGGCACAGAGCACCTGCATCGGCGGTCACATTGGGTCGGCTTTCATAGATCACGCCAATGACGCCCAAAGGCGTACGTACCCGCTCAATCTTCAATCCAGTGGGGCGTTCCCATTCGGCCAGAACCTCACCTACCGGATCGGCTTGATCCGCCACGGTGCGCAACCCATCGACCATGCCCTGAACACGGCCCTCATCCAGCATCAGACGATCCATCATCGCCGGGCTCAGGCCCTTTTCACGGCCAAACGCCAGATCCTTCTGGTTCGCTTCGATGATTTTTGCCCGATTAGCCCAAACCGCATCAGCTGCCGCAATCAAGGCGGCATGCTTGCGTTCGGCGCTTGCAAAAGCCAGATCACGCGAGGCCTCTTTGGCGCGTTTCCCAAGATCGGCCATCAGAGCGGGAATGCTGTCGAAATCTTTCATGTCGCGTGCCTTTCAGGTCGTCTTTCTCAGTGCTTACAGGGCCAGATCATCCCGGTGGATCAAGGCCGCGCGGCCCGGGTAGCCTAGCGTCGCCTCAATCTCGGAAGACTTGCGCCCCTTGATCGCGTCAGCCTCTTGCGCGGTATAGCGGCTGATCCCTTGGGCCAGTCTGCGGGCATTGGGATCGAGAACAGCAACCGGATCACCACGCCCGAAATCGCCAGTCACCTCGACAATACCTGCAGGCAGCAGGCTTTTGCCATTGGCCAGAGCATTCGCAGCCCCGTCATCCACTGTGATCTCTCCGCGTGGTTTCATCGCAGAAATCCAACGTTTTCGGGCGGCGTGAGGGTCCAGAGTCGCCGTGAACCAAGTTGAATTTGCACCGTTTACCAGCGATTTCAGTGGGTTCAGAGTCGATCCTTCAGTAATTGCCATTGCGCACCCACCCGCGGTGGCCATCTTGGCGGCCAGAAGTTTTGTCTTCATCCCACCCTTGGACAGGCCCGAGCCTGCATCACCTGCCATCGCCTCAATTTCGGGCGTGATCCGATCAATAGTCTCGAACCGCGTGGCCGAGGCGTCTTCGTTCGGATTGCCCGAATAGAACCCGTCTACATCGGACAGCAGGATCAGTTGGTCGGCCCCAACCGTTACCGCAATCTGCGCGGCCAGGCGGTCATTGTCGCCATATCGGATTTCGTCCGTAGCGACGGTGTCATTCTCGTTCACGATCGGAACAACACCAAGGCCCAGCAACGTTTCCAGAGTGGCTCGTGAATTCAAATAGCGACGGCGGTTCTCGCTGTCTTCCAGCGTCACCAGCACCTGTGCCGTTGTGATCTGATGAGGTGTCAGAGCCTCTTCATACGCCCGTGCCAGACGGATCTGACCCACCGCGGCGGCAGCTTGTGATTTTTCCAAAGGCAGCGCAGCCATCGGTAAGCCCAGCACACCGCGTCCCAACGCAATTGACCCGGAAGAGACCAGAATAACATCTGTCCCTTGCCCCTTGAGCCAGGCCACATCCTGAGCCAATGAAGTCAACCAGTCCGACCGAAGCAATCCGGTGTTGCGATCCACCAGCAAAGCGGACCCGATCTTCACCACCAGACGCCGCGCTGAGGTCAGGGCTGCCAAGACTGCGCCTCCTCAGCAGGTATCTGGCGCACACGATTGTCGTCAATCTGTGACCGCAACGCGCGCAGAACCTCGGTCACACCCAGATGCGCAACGCCCGACATGGTCATGACGGGGCCGCCAACAGCCTCTTTCAGTTCGGCTTTGGCTAATTCACGCTCTTCATCGTCCAGAGCATCGATCTTGTTCAGAACGGTAATTCGGGGTTTCTCAGCCAGTTCGCCACCATAGGCTTCAAGCTCGTGAATAATCGTACGGTAATCTTCGGCAACCGATTCCGAGGTGCCATCAACAAGATGCAACAGCACCGCGCAGCGTTCAACATGGCCAAGGAACCGGTCTCCGATGCCGCGGCCTTCATGCGCGCCTTCGATCAGACCGGGGATGTCGGCCACCACAAATTCCACGTTGTCGACACCCACAACGCCCAGATTGGGGTGCAGCGTGGTAAAGGGATAATCCGCAATCTTCGGGCGCGCATTCGACGTCGCCGCAAGAAAGGTGGATTTGCCTGCATTGGGCATACCCAACAATCCAACATCCGCAATCAGCTTGAGCCGCAGCCAGATGGTTCGGTCGATACCCGCCTGCCCCGGATTGGCGCGGCGTGGCGCCTGATTGGTGGCGGACTTAAAGTGCAGGTTGCCAAACCCGCCGTTACCACCTTTGGCCAGCAGAACCCGTTGCCCAACTTCAGTCAGGTCGCAGATGACGGTTTCTTCGTCTTCATCCAGAATTTCAGTGCCCACAGGGACACGCAGAACGATATCGTCACCGTCCTTACCTGTACGCTGCTGACCTCGGCCTGGTTGGCCGTTCTTGGCAAAGAAATGCTGCTGATAGCGAAAGTCGATCAGGGTGTTCAGCCCGTCCACAACTTCGACCCAGACGGAACCGCCTTTGCCGCCGTCCCCGCCATCTGGGCCGCCGTATTCAATGTACTTTTCGCGCCGAAAGCTGACGCACCCGCCACCGCCGGCCCCGGACCGGATGTAGACCTTTGCAAGATCGAGAAATTTCATGTGTGTCCCCTACTGCAAAGGCCCCATCGGCCACAAGTCAGAGTTTTTTACTGTATGTCCAGGTGGGCACATTCGCATCGCGCGCCACCGAATAGCTTTCTGCATCGCCAAGATACTGGAACCCGCAATGTGTCAGAACCCGAGCTGATGCCGGATTGTCCTGAAATACGCTGGCAAACATGGTGGCGTTCTCCAGCGGGTTGGCGTTTACCAGAGCTTCGACAGCCATCGAGGCAATGCCCGTATTCCAATAGATCGGAGCAACCCAATAGCCGACTTCGGACTGATTCCTATCCAGCCGCTTCAGCGTGATCAGACCAATCAGTTCCGGCCCGCCATCTTTGATGGCATCCATAACCCAGACATCTTCGTCCCGGTCTTCAGCCATTGAACGGGTCACAAAGGCCTCGGTCGAGCCGGGCGCCAGCGGATGTGCGATACTGGTCGTCATGCGCGCCACACGCTCGTCACCGGCGTAGTGCTCGATCAGTCCCATATCCGACCGACGCAAAGGGCGCAGATCGAACCGCTCGGTTTCTATGACCGGCTGATTTATTATTGCTTCAAGCTTCATTGGTGTGTTCCTCCTCCGAACAACACGAAAAGTACGGACGCAACCGTAAGGCCGGCCAACGTCCACATCAGATATTTTTCAACTGGCTGTCCTTCAACCGCGTGGGCAATTCTATCGCCCGCAAAAGTCCAGATTGGATGAAGAACCGCCTGACAAAACAACAAACAGAGAGCGATCGTAATCGTCGCTTCAAAAGTAGGTGTCCCCGCAGCCACAAACCCGGTGAACCCGGCGATGATCATGGCCCAAGCCTTGGGATTGAGCGGATGAACAATCAATCCGGCCAGAAACCCAGGGGCTTTCCCGTCAGCCTGTTGCCGCGACAAGCGCGTATTGGCAATTTTCCAAGCCAGCCACATTATATAGGCCGCCGACACGTATTTGAGCGCCGTAAACACCGCAGGTGCCTGCTCAGCGAGATGCAACAAACCAAAACCAACCGGCCAAATGATCAGCTGCTTGCCCAGAATAACACCGCCAACAAAAGGCAATGCTGCCCGAAACCCATAACGCGCACCTGTTCCTAGCAGGACCATATTGGCCGGTCCCGGCGTGCCGACCTGAGAGGCGGCAAAGATCAGGAAACTGGTGGTTGCGACTGTCATCGGTTTGTTTGATCACGACTTCGTTAAAACGAAAAAGGGACCGGCACTTTGTGCCGGTCCCCCATGAATTTTTCTTAAACCTTCTGGGTTTCGGCTTACTCTGCGGCCTCCGCCACTGGCAGGACCGAAATGAAGGTGCGGTTTTTGAGCCCCTTGTGGAACTTCACGGCGCCATCGACGGTTGCAAAGATGGTGTGATCTTTGCCAATGCCTACGCCTTCGCCCGGCCAGAACTTGGTGCCGCGCTGACGCACGATGATGTTGCCTGCGATGGCAGCCTGGCCACCATACAGTTTCACGCCAAGGCGGCGACCAGCTGAGTCGCGACCGTTACGGGAGGAACCGCCAGCTTTTTTATGTGCCATTCTCTCTCTCCTTAGCCTTTAGCCAGCTCTTTGGCCTGCTCAACCCATTCGGGTTTCACTTTGACCGTTTCGATAGCAGCAATCTGCTCGTCCGACAAGGCGGCCAGAGCGGCAAAGCTCTCGATACCGGCCTCGTTCAGCTTTTTGGCAGCGGCAGGGCCGACGCCGGTCAGCGCGGTCAGATCGTCCGCAGCAGCAGCGGCGGGTGCTTCTGCCTTGGCTTCTGCTTTCTTGGCAGGCTTTGCTGCCGGAGCAGCTTCGCCAGCAGGCGCGGAACCAGTAGCAGCTTTCAGGCCCGACTTGTCTGCGCCAGATGCCAGAATGTCGGTGATCTTGACCAGAGTCAGTTTCTGACGGTGGCCAACGGTACGCTTCGAGCTGTGCTTACGACGGCGTTTGACGAACTTGATGACCTTGTCACCTTTGATCTGTTCGATCACTTCGGCCTGTACGCCTGCGCCTTCAACGAAAGGTGCACCAACAACCGGAGCATCGCCGCCCAGCATCAGAACATCGTTGAATTGAACTTTTTCACCTGCGTCGGCAGCCAATTTTTCAACGCGGAGGATATCACCCGCCTGAACCTTGTACTGCTTGCCGCCAGTCTTGAGGACCGCAAACATGCGTCTTTCCTTTTCATTCCCGCGTTCTGTGGTCCCCTTCCGGGTGTTTCTGGCTTTCGCCACCTCGAACAGCGCGCCCTTTTTCGGGCTGTGTGACAGACCCTTTCGACATGTCTTAAGGGTCAAATAATAACGATACCCGGCGCGGATTACCGGCCGGGATGCGCGCTTATCCATAGATTGAAGGGAAAAGTCAACACCAAAGCAGCGTTACAAGTCCGACGCCCTGAGCGCACGTGCAACCGCTTGCCCCAACTGATAGGAAATATCGTTGAACATGCGATCAAACCCCTCAAATAACGCGTCGTTCAGGGCTTGTCCGGTATCCGTTCTGGAAAAGGCAATATTCTCTCGCATCTGTGTCTCGTCCAACGGGCGATAGGCCAGCAGCAGAAAGGCATAAAGCCAGGCTTCGGTGTCCTCTGCCCTGCTTTCCTTTTGGGACAAAAGCTCGGCCAACAAATCCTGCGTGTCGGCTCTGGACTCAACATCAAGACCGCGAAAGAAGTTGTAATCCGACGTCAACGACCCCTGAACATTCTTCTCAACCAGATCATTTGCTTCGATGTATTCCTCGACCAAAGCAAACCGTATGGTCGTACGCTCGGTCGCTTCAAATGCATCACGGGCCATATCTTCGATCGCGGGGTCCGACATGGCTTGACGGGCCGAGTTTTCCAGCGTCACGACGGTCTGACCAAGATCGCTTTCAAAAAACACGATGGCTTGATCAAGCTGCGCGTCCGACATACCCACCTCAAGCGCATCGGTCAGGTGGTCCTGCATCCAAAGCGGTTCGTAGATGTCGTTGACCTGAGCCTCGAAATACGCGCCACCCGAATTGTTCAGCAGCGTTTCATCCAGATTTTGTCGGTGCAGCTGCCCTTCCAGAACCAGAACTTCCATGACGTCGGACAAATGCATGGCCTGTGCCAGCCGGTCGATCCTTTCATTGGCCAACACGGGCGACCCCAACAGGGCAAAGACCAAGACCGGCGCAAAACTCCGCATCAAATATCCTGAGCGGGATGCATATCAGCCATCCGCGAGGCTAGAATCTCGAACCGTCTGGCCATGATCTCGAATTGTATGACGTTCAGAAGTTCATAGACTTCCTGCATCAATGGCTGTTCAAGCGCTTCGACATAGGCATCCACGTCTTCATCCGAAAAGTCCTGATAGGTGTAAGCCGCCCCTGCAAGGCTGGACAGTTGCAGCGACTGGCGCAACGCAGGCTCATTTCGCTTCAAAAACGCGCGCAACCCGTCTGCATCCAATTGCAGTTCGATCACCCCCGACGCGCTTGCCGCCAGAAGGAAGCGCAGCTGTATCTCCTGCCACGCCCGCACCGCTGTTTCGGTAGAATCGATTGCCGAATTCATCCGCTTGAAACTTTCGACCCGCTGCGACCCGTCTATGATAAGGTCTGAAATGATCTGCTGACCTTCCAATTGCTTGGCCTCGCCGTCCTCAATCATATGTGAAGCATTTTCCACTTCCACCAGACGCTGTCCCAGATCGGACGCATAGAATTCAACCGCATGTGTCAGGGCCTCGCTACTCAGTGTTTCCTCAAGGATGGAAACGGCGGTCTCATGCATGGTCTCAATGTCAAACACCTCATCCGTCAGGCGCGCCCAGTCCGAGCCGAACCCGTTCGGATCAATGCCCAGCATCTGAGGTGCAGAACGAGAGCTGAGCGCGATGCTTTCCAGCGCCACGTCAAATCCGGTTGTGGTCAGAAAAGCCTCGATCCGATCGCGGTTGGCCGCTGACAAAGGAGCAGCAGTAAGCAGAAACGCCAGGACCGGCGCCAAAAGAAGAAACGCAAAGCGATGTGCATGCTGTGTCATATCATTTAGAGTAGGTGTTTTCCGCGCGCAGGCAACGGAAAAACCCGGCTTTGACAAATTCTGGAATTTTCTGCTTGCACCCCTGCCCGTTCCTCACTAAATCCCCCCCTCACAGACCCCCGCGGAGAGGTGCCGGAGTGGTCGAACGGGGCGGTCTCGAAAACCGTTGTGGGTGCAAGCCCACCCAGGGTTCGAATCCCTGTCTCTCCGCCACTATCCCGAGACTAGCATAGTCCCCGAATTCGGTTTCGTAGCCTTAACCACGACCGAGTGCGCTCGTCGTTGAACAACAGACGGGTCTGCTTTCAGATAGATCAAAGTAGTTTTCATATTCTTTTCCCTAAAATATCTACCGAGCCCTGAATCCTCCTTCCCAATGGCTATTTCCGGACCCGAACCGGGCATTCGAAGTTGAGTTTTCTTCTGCAGCGCGGCTTGTTCTGACGTACTATTTTCAGAGTTTATCATTGCGGCACCAAAAGAAGGCAGTCGTACCTTAGGTGCGCCGTTTCTTATTCACTCAAACAGCATTCAGACTCTGGCTTTTTCAAAGGCTGTCCAAGAGGTTTCGAATGCTTCGAAATCAAACTCCGGATGACGGGCTGCATCCAAGACAATACGTTCTGTCGACAACAGCTTTTGCATTGCAGCTTCTAACTGATCGACGACGTCCTCGGGCACGACCAACGCACCATGACGGTCGGCATGAACCAACGCGCCCGGATTGACGGCCAGGCCAAAAACTGAAACCGGTGTATCAATCTCGCGGATGTGGACGAAGCCGTGGCTCGGCCCGACGGAGCCGGCAACAACCGGGAACCCCTCGGGCAAGTCCCCGAGATCGCGCATGACACCATTGGTTACAACACCGGAAATTCCGAACCCCTTGTGGACAGATGTATTGATCTCACCCCAATAGGCGCCGATGCAATCGGGAAAATCCAAGTCCTCAATCACAGCGACACTGGGACTGGTCGATTCGGCCATGTATTTGTAATAGGCCATGCGCCGGGTTTTGATGACGTCAGACGGTTCAGTCGGCGGATTGACTGCCGCGATCTTGGCCGTGCGTGCATAGCCGACGATCGCGGGCTCATCAGGCGCGGAACACAGCATGGTGCCGCGCGTAAAATCGTCGAACCCGCGCTTGCCTTGCGCCACTTCGATGGCATTGCAGACGGTGGGGGTGTCGACCTTGCGCAGCAGGGACAAAAGAGATGGCGTCATGTGTCCTCCAACCAGCGGATCAATGCCGCTGTGGTTAATTGTGGTTGTTCCAATGTCGGGAGATGCCCCGCACCTTCAATGATCTCCAGAGTGCTGTGTGGTAGCAGTTCGTGCATCATCTGGTGGCGCTCAACCGGGCACAACTTGTCTTCGCGTCCACACAGGACCAGAACGTTCCCGGCAAAAGCCTTCAGAGTTGCGCTTTGGTCCGGGCGGTCCATCAGCGCCTGTGACTGGCGCAAGAAAACGTCAGGACCCAAGTCGGAGGCCATCGCCATGCAAAGATCCAGTATAGCGCCCCGATTAGGCCCGTCGGCCAGATAATTGGGTTTCATCTCGTCTTGCATAACCAACCTCAGCTTGCCGTCGCGAACAGCCGCCATTTGGGGCGTACGACGGGCCTTTACCTCTGGAATTTCAGCGAGTGGGTTTGTGTCGAGCAAAGCCAGTCGCGAGACGCGTGCAGGAGACTGACGCAATACTTCCATTGCCACGATCCCTCCCATCGACAAGCCGGTCAGCGCGAAATCGGGTGGCGCATTTTTCAGGATATCATGCGCCATGGCCTGCACGCTGTCGTACCGGGACAAGGGGAATGTCATCACGGGCCTGCTGCCCGACAGAGCATTGATCTGCGGACCAAAGAGGCGGGCATCGCACATCATACCCGGCAAGAAGATTAAGGGTGTCATGCCGAGGCCAGCTTGGCCCCCTCAGATAACGCGGCCAACTTGGCGTAGGCGATCTGAGGGTCAACCGCGCCGAAGCCCGCAAAGGTTCCAAAGCCGCAATCGCTGCCTGCTATCACCCGGTCGGCGCCGACAATTCCCGTAAATCGTTCGATCCGTTGGGCCACAAGTTCGGGATGCTCGACAAAATTGGTGGTGGTGTCGACGACACCGGGGACCAGAACCTTGTCATTGGGTATCTCAGATTTGCGGTCACGGAACACGGTCCACTCGTGGGCGTGACGCGGGTTCGAGGTCTCAAACAGGACATAGCGCGATTTGGTCGCCATCAGGGTGCTGAATACCTTGTCCATCGCAATATCGCAGCAATGCGGACCCTCGTAGTTGCCCCAGCAGATATGCACCCGCACGCGATCCTGCGGGACGTTCTGAAGTGCGTGGTTCAGCGCCTCAACATGCATGTCGGCGATTTTGACGAACGCGTCGTCTGAAAGGTCTGTGAACAGCATATGACGCGACAGGGCCAGATCGGGGCAATCCAGTTGCAGATCCAGACCTGCGGCCACGATGGTTTCGTATTCCTCTTTCATGGCATCGGCCAGCGCCGCCAGATAGGCCTCACGTGTTGGGTAAAATTCGTTTTGCAAAAACAACGAAATCACGCCTGGTGACGCGGCGTTCATAAAGCCGCTCTCTGCCCCGTGCTGCTCCATCGCTGCTTTGAGGTTGGCAATGTCTTTCTGCAACTCACCCTGCCCTTTTGATCGCACCTCGCCGGTGCACATCGGTCGTGCGTATTGTGGCGTGCCACCATCATCGGCCAGTCGCTGCAGAAAACTTGGGAACATCTTCAAGTCTGCAGGCGCATTTCGGGGGCTCTCACCGGAAAAACCGGTGTATCGATCCTTGACATAGGTCGCGTAGGAAATCTTCGAGGTCTCGCCATCGCTGACAACGTCGACACCAGCTTCAACCTGTTTGCGCACTGTCTCAGAGACCGCATCGGTCATGCAGACGTCAAACGCCGCCGTGTCGTAGGTTTCAACATTTTCACGGGCGAATATGAAATCCACCACGTCTTGCGTTCGGGGCAGAGACCCAACATGTGTGGTTTTGATAGTCATCAGAGCCTCCTTAAATTTTGCGCGCCATCAGGATTGTGTGGCTTTGGGTATCTGGGTCTTCGGCAAGATACCCGGTCATATGTAGTCCGTTTTCCTCAAGACACGTCGCGTAGCCGGCCGGGGACAGCGAGGCGTGATAGACAAGCTCTGATCCCACCGTGCCGCTGACTTCTCCGGCCCGAGGTCCGACGGTCAGCATGAGCATTCCACCGGGTCGCAAATGACGCGACATGCGCGCGATACAGTCTTTTTGTTCATCTGCGGTCAGATGAAAAAAGCTATTCCAAGCGATAATGCCGTCGAATTGCTGGTCCAGCTCGAATTCCCGCATATCAGCATGCCGCCAATCCCCATCAGGCCAGCGGTCACGGGCAATGGCCAGCATCGCATCGGCAAAATCGACACCTGTTACTGCGAACCCCTCAGCCATGAACCAGCATGCGATCGGGTCGCCTGTGCCGCAGCCCAGATCCAGCACATGTTCCCCTGGCTTGAGGCTGGCCGTGAAGCGCGCCAGCCAGCGCGCTTCGAACAGGGCCTTGGATCGACGCTTGTCATACTCCGTCGCTTGCCGCTCATAGACGGCATGGGTGTCGTTAGGGTCAGCGTTCATCCTGTCCAGGTCGCTCCTGCCGGGTCATCGGTTGCGGTAATCCGATACAGGCCCGCCTGTCCGGTCATCGAAGGTTGCACGCTATAGGATTCACCGGAAAGAACCAAAGCCGTGTCGCCGTTGGACAAAGTGGTTTCTTGATCGTCGATCGAAACACGCCAGTGTCCGCTGGCTGGCATAAGAACCACAGGTTTTTCTGCCACAACCGGTTCGGTCACAGAGGATCCTCGCCCAAGGAAATCAACCTCGAACCCGGGTTTATCCATGATCATTCCGTTTTCCCCGATCACCTGTGCGGGTTTGTTGGCCGACAGGGCCATCAGGTCCCAATACCGCGCGACGTATTTACCGACGACCTCTTCAACCGGAACCTCGGGGTAGACTTTCAACTGCTCTTCGGTCAGCAAAGGCATCGGTCGGACATTGTGAGGCAGTTCCTGCCCCTTTTTGGAGTCGTAAAGCACGCCATTGTCGCCCAGCATCAGCCCATGTGCCTGCGCATCTTCAATAACTTGAGGTGCCCATGTCACTCCGCCGCCCGCGTCGTCACCGCCCAAGATCGACATGATCATCCCATAATCCTGACCGACGTTTTCAAAACCCCGGAAGATACCGGTCGGGATGTTGAAGATATCGCCCTCTTCGGCGATGAATTCACCGGCGGTACCATAGCGGCCCCAGAAAAAACGCCAACGACCTTTGGCGACAAAGAAGACCTCGGCCGTAGTGTGGCTGTGCAGAGAGTTCCGGCATTTTGGCGGCTGGCCCGCAGCACCGATGTTGAAGCCGATCTTGTCAGTGATATGCACATGCTGATCCGGAGATTCCGAGACCCCCCCGCCGACGATTGTGAAGTTCTCTTTCTGATCGCTGCCCGGCGTGTGGGCGTCGATAAATGCGGTTTGGCACGGCCGGAGTTCACCATAGTGAACAATGCGGGAAGAGATGGTTGATTTCGACATTTTGCAAGTTCCGATACTACGTTTTCAGGAGTGGTGGGTTGCGTGCTTGTACGGCACGCTCTCTCACTCTCCCGGCGGACGCAGGTTCAATCGCCGTGAACGCAGGCTTTGACGGTGCATATGGTAACGCCGAAGGACCCCGGTCTCATTCAGACCATCCACAAGAATGCGATATGCGACCGGGCGCGCCATTCAGACCTCACCGCTCTGCAACAGGATCTGCTTCCAGACCGAGGTTTCATCAAACAGAGTATACTCGCGGCGCAACTGCGGCTGGCCGCCAATCAGGGCGCCAAACTCGGCGTGGCTGATGCCGAGGACATAAACCTGTGCACCTGTCGGCGCACCAAACACGCCCCAGCCGTCATGTTTGCCCCAAAGGCTCCAGCGGATCGCGGCGCGGGGTGGCATATCCGGGTCGTCGCGCCCGATCTGATGCTCGATCTTGAAATCAGCATTCGGGAAGCTCGCCCGCAGACCCATCCAGAAACGGTCGACCGCATCCCAGCCATGACCAGTCATGCCGCCCACATATTCTGACTGAACGGCCCGGTCATACTCGGCGTCGATCGCACCCATATCGGCATTCATGATCCGGGTCAGAATGTCGGCATAGCGCTGCCCCCACTCGTTATCGTTTCCACGGCCCTTGTACGGCCCAGATTGATCGATTTCGGGGGTCAGAGGCTTGACGCAGTTCTCCTTACCTCCTTCGCGGGTAATCAAATCGGCGGCGTATTCCTTCGGGGCCCATCCCATCTGGCGGACGATGGCGCCTTGATCGCGGATGAGCCATTCGTCGTTGATCTGATTGTTTATAGCGTGACAATCCGCCAGAATCCGGTAACGCAGTTTGGTTCCGGTTGGCTTGCCGTAAACACCCTCGGCCAGATGCGTGGCCGTCGAAAGGATACGGTGAGAACTCAGCATCCCTTTTTCGGGGGTGCCGGACCAGATCACATCTTCGCCCAGTAACTGCCGATCGGGAAACTCGGCCAGCGTCGCCATGGTCGCGCCGATCACGTTCTGATTGCCCAGAACCACCGAACCGGGCGAGCGTACGACGATATCTTCGCTGTAATAGTCGTGCAGGGTCGCAATACCCCGGTCTTCCCAAATCTCTTTGGTGATACCGATGATATATTCGGGGAAGTCCCGAAACTTGGGATCAAAGCCCTTCATGTTTTCATCCTTTGCGGCGTCCAGCCTTTTGGCAGCCGTGCCGATGTGCGCACGATTAGAGGCCCATCAATCGCGACCTTGCGTGCCGTGGCGGCTGCCGGGTTTTCAATATGGTCCAGCAATGCGTCAACGGTCTCGGCAACCATCAGGTTGGCCCGCTGACGAATGGTGGTGAGGTTATAGGCAAGCCAAGCTGCCTGCGGGACGTCATCGTATCCGACGACAGAAACGTCTTCGGGTACTTGCATTCCCAACTCGAACCGGATGACGTCCATCACGGCAAGCGCCATGTGGTCATTGGCAACGAAAACCGCGTCGGGCCGCTTCTGCGGCTCGACATCGAACATTCGACGTGCGGCCAAGCGCGCATTCTCGGTGTGAAACTCTCCGATCTCATGAGCGTACAGGTCCTGGCCTGTATCGCTGAGCGCCGCGCGGAAACCTGCTTCGCGGTCTCGCTGAGTTGAGGCACCCTGCCATCCGGCAATGTAAGCGATACGGCTGTGACCGGCTGCGATAAAGAACTCGGCCACCTTGCGACCGCCCGCATAGTTATCGGAGGTGACCGACGTGATCCCATCGATGTCCTGACTACGGTTGAACAGCACCACCGGCACACCGGCCTGTTGGCACCGGGTTGCTATATCGGACGACATCGCGACCGAGGCCAGAATGACGCCATCAACCTGATAATCGAGGATTTCCTCCATCACGTCGTCGATGTTTCCGGCTGTTCTGGAGGCCATGAAGATCAGGACGTGATAGCCCTGCTCCTGCAACTCGTTCGACAATTTCTCGAGCGCTTCGGGATAGAAATAGTTATCCAGATAGGCGACCACCAAACCGATGATGCGGCTTTTGCCTGACACCATCGCACGCGCCAGTACATTGGGGCGATAACCCAGTTCGGCAGCGGCCTTGCGCACCTTCTCTTCGGTCTTCTTGCTGACCGAAGCCCCGGGCGTGAAGACTCGGCTAACCGCAGATTGGCTAACCCCTGCAAGCTGAGCGACCTGAAGTGATGTTACTTTCTCAGCCATCAGTCTGCCGTCCAACCTCCGTCAATCAACATCGAGGTGCCTGTAACCAGCGCTGAGGCGTCGGAGGCGAGGTAGCGTACCGCACCCATGATATCTTCGACCTCGCCCACGCGACCCAGTTTGATCTTGTCCATGATCCATGCGGCGCGTTCCGGATTGTCAAAGGTAGATTGAGTCAGAGGCGTTCGAATAAAAGTCGGGCAGACCGTGTTGATCCGGATGCCCTGTTTGCCCCACTCGATGGCCATCGATTTGACCATCCCCTCAAGCCCGTGCTTAGTCGCACAGTAGAGCGCCCGTTCGACCCCTCCAACATGCCCCATTTGGCTGGAGATGTGGATAATCGAACCCGGCCTGCCAGCCTCGATCAAAGCACGAGCGGCATAGGCCGATAGGAAGTAGGCCGAACGCAGATTGACGCCGGTGACAACATCGAAATCCTCTGGCGTTGTCTCAATAGCAGCACTGTGCCGTGCAACCCCGGCGGAATTCACCACGACATCAAAGCTGCGCGGTTCGAAAACCTGCTTTAGCGCATCCAGCTCGCCCTGATCCAGAACCAGCGCCTCGACCGACCACCCCTTTGCCCGCAGAGCAGTGACAGTTGCATTCAATCGATCTTCGCCTCTGGCCGCACAGACGACATGCGCGCCCGCCTCGGCCAGCGCAACGGCACAGCCCTGCCCAATGCCTGAAGAGGCACCAGTCACCAGGGCGGTCTTTCCTGTCAGGGAGAACGAAGGGGTGCGCGGCAGTTCGGTCATCAGCTCATTCCATCCGGTATTTCAATGCGACCCATGTTTCGGGCCTTATTGAATTCCCTCAGACGGGCAAAGACGTCAACGCCAAGCTGCCGGTAGGCATCCAGCAAATCGACCAAGACCCAGTTTTCGCGGATGCGCCCGTTTTCCAACCGCCAGAAATCGAGGCTGCGCATGGTGATCTTCTTGCCTGAAGGGGCGATCCCCAGCCAACCGTCGTGAGTCACAGTCTGGATCATGTTGGGCCAGCCAGTCACGGCTGCGTATTCGCCATCACCGAAGAAGTGATAGGTGATGTCATCCACGTATTGCCCCCGGTCCGGCATCCCGTTCAGGAACGGGATCTGATGCCAGTTGCGAAAGCCCGAATACCCGCGCCCGGTACCGATGCCCGAAGGACCGTACCAGTTCATCCGCGGATGCCAGAACCGGTCCATCTCCATCACCTCGGGGCCGCCTTGCGAAGGGTGTTTCTTGAGATGTTCCAGCATGTCGATGATGTGCTGGCAGGTCGCCCTGCCCTTGGCTGCGTCATAGGGACCGGGTACGAAACCGTCTTGCGTTGCCGGTCCGGGCACATGCCATTCGCGCCCCAGGCTGGGTGCCATCGGCCATGCACCGGCCTGCATCATCACCTCGGGGATGTCCCAAAGCGCTTGCATTTCAACAACCTTACCGTCCTCGAACCGATAGAATTCGTGGAACCGCATGGTGACCTGATGGCCAGTTGGAGGAATATCCAGCCACGGGCCAGTGAACGTACCTGTGTAGTAACCGCCGCAGCCGACCCAGTCCGCGCCATCTTCGTCCGGCCCGGCCATGACGATGTAATCGCGGCGCTCCAGATCAGGCCAGGCGGTTAACAGGTTCTTGAAGGCACAGTCATAGAAAGCATCGCTGCCGATGCTGTCGCCGAAGGGATGGCACAGGTGGAACACGACGTCCTGCGCCGTCACCCCGGCCAGTGCCGTGCGAACACCGGCCTCGGAAAAGTCGTACATCGCGGCCCTGAGCGGAGCAATCAGGGCTTTGTGTTGGGTATGCCTGTCACTCATTCAGCAGCATCCCGATACGGCGCCGGCTCGCCATAGGGCACGTTGATGCCGCCATAACGCCGTACGCGAACATTGCACTGCTCCGCATGGCCCACGAAACCTTCCAGCATGCAGAGGCGCGAGCCGTATTCGCCAATCAACGTCGCCGCGTCATCGGTCAGAACCTTCTGATAGCTGTGCGTTTTCAGGTACTTCCCTACCCACAACCCACCGGTATAGCGACCTGCCTTTTTCGTTGGCAGCGTGTGGTTCGTACCAATCACTTTGTCCCCGTTCGAAACATTGGTACGCGGCCCAAGAAACAGCGCGCCGTAGCAAGTCATATTCTCAAGGAACCAATCGTCGCGATCCGTCATCACCTGAACATGTTCCGAGGCAATATCGTCAGCGACTTGCAGCATCTCATCATACGTGTCGCAGACGATCACTTCGCCATATTCTTCCCAGGACACTTTTGCGGTGTCGGCGGTTGGCAGGATACCCAACAGACGGTCCACCTCGATTAGTGTCTCTTCGGCGAGTTTGCGAGAGTTGGTCAGCAACACACAGGGGCTGTTGTAGCCGTGTTCGGCCTGCCCCAGCAGGTCGGTTGCGCACAGCTCAGCATCTGCTGCAGTCTCATCCGCGATGACCATCGTCTCAGTGGGGCCTGCGAACAGGTCGATGCCGACACGCCCAAACAGTTGGCGCTTGGCTTCGGCCACAAATGCATTGCCCGGGCCGACCAGCATGTGAACCGGGTCGATGGTCTCGGTTCCCAGCGCCACCGCTCCGATGGCCTGAATGCCACCCATGACATAAATCTCATGCGCGCCACCCAGATGCATCGCCGCAATCACCGCCGGGTTGGGCTTGCCTTTGAACGGAGGCGTACAGGCGATGATGCGCGGCACACCCGCAACCGAAGCCGTCGCCACCGACATATGCGCCGAAGCCACCATTGGAAACTTGCCGCCGGGCACGTAGCAGCCCACAGACTGAACGGGGATGTTTTTGTGGCCAAGAATGACACCGGGCAGGGTCTCGACTTCGATGTCCAGCATTGAATCCCGCTGAGCCCGCGCAAAGTTGCGCACCTGCTCCTGCGCGAACTTGATATCGGCCAATTCACGGTCGGACAATTGCCCGATCAAGTCATCAATTTCTTGTTGGCTTAGGCGGAACGAGGCGGGCGAGTAGTTGTCGAACTTCTCACTCAACTCACGCACCGCAGCATCACCGCGGGTTTCGATGTCTTTCAGCGTCGCCTCAACCACGGCGCGGGTCTTGGCATCGTCTTCAGCCCGGTCCGCATCGGATTTGCCGCGTTTAAGATACTCGATTGCCATGTTTCCAATCCTCAGTTTTCAGGCCGAGGTGGACATTTTTCACCCCGGTCAAATGCTTCCCAGCCTTCGCCGTTGAACAGGTCCACGCCCAGCTGAGCCGCAACGTGGGCAAAGTCGACATTCACCCAGTTGTCGACAATCTTGCCGTCGACTACTTTCCAGAAGTCCATGTACCTAATCTCGACACGCTTGCCGGTGGGGGCGATGCCCAGAAACTCACCGGAATGCGTGGCTTCCTGACGGCCAAAGGCGGCTGCCCATTCCCCCATGTAAAGACGCGCCTCGTCTATGCAGGTCTTGTCCGAAAACGCCGCTTGGAATGGACGCTGCCAGTTATCCTGAAACTCTTTCAGACCGGTTTTGGTTCCGCAGCCTTGATTACCCATCCAACGGAAGCCCTGGGTGAAAAATTCCCCAATATCGTTGATGCGGTGGTCATTTAGACCATCCACCATGGTTTCGATCACGCGGCGCGTGTCTTCGGTTTTGCTCATGTCCGTGCCGCGAGTTAGAACCGCTTGTTCGGGGCGAGAACCTTTCATGCCTATATCCTTTCAGGTTGCCAGTGGGAGAGTTTGGAGGTCGCAGCCCCAGTACCCAGAAAGTCCCTCGGCAACCTGTTCAGCGCTGGGTGGCGCGACATGGCGTTATGTCTGGCATGATTGCTCATTAGCCCTTGACCGCTCCGGCTGTCAGGCCACTGACGATCTGGCGCTGGAAGATCAGAACAAGGAAGATCAACGGCGCGGTGATCGAAACGGCGGCGGCCACGGCAACCACTTGGTCTGTTGTGGTCGTCTCGCGGTTGAACATGCCGACGATGGCGGGAACCATTGTCTGATTTTGTGCATCCAACAGCAACGAAGTCACAAGGATGTCGTTGTAGGCCAAAAGGAAACTAAACAGCCCGGTGGTGATCACCCCCGGCCACATCACAGGCATGATCACCCGGCGGAAGGCCTGAAAATGGTTGCAGCCGTCCACACGTGCGGCCTCGTCCAGCTCGGCCGGAATGTTCTGGAAGAAGGAGCGCAGCATCCAGATTGTGAACGGCTGGTTGATCGCCACCAAAACCGCGATCACGGCGAAAGGCTTACCATAGAGCGTGGGTGCGTTTTCACCCAGGATCGGGGCCAACCATTCGGATGAGCTGATGAAGACCGGCAGGTAGCTGGCAACCAGTGCCGACGGCGGCAAGGCACGGAAGATCAAAGCGACGATCAAAAGCCAGAAAGCCAAATTCGACCCCGACCGCGCCAGCCCATAACCCGCCAGAGTCCCGACCGACAGTGACAGGATGACAACGCCCGAGGTCACGATCAGCGAGTTCTTGAAGTTGTTCGAGAAGCCTCGGTCGATCCAGACTGTTTTGTAGTGTTCAGTTGTCAGACCCAGTATGTCGCGCCCCAACGGGCCTAAGAGCGGGTTCAAAACGTTCAAAATGGCGGGCAGGATCACGAAGAATACGACCAGAAAGCCCACTGCGGCAGCCAGAATTCCGATTACCCAGCCAAACCATTCCTGACCTTCCCTGGAATAAGCTGAGATCATTGCCGGCATCTTCTTGAATACCAGAGCAATAGTGCCCCAAATCACCGCTATGCCGAGGATGATATCCAGCAGTGACAGCCCGTTTCCGTTGGACAGAGTCGTTGGCCCGAAGATCACGTTGAGGGCGTTGCTGTCAAAGGCGTCGACCGGGGATTTGAAGCTCATCACCGTTATCCAGAAGATCGGGAAGATGGCAACAAGGCACCAAAAGGCCAGGAAGATGTTCGAGGTCAGCCGCAGGCTGAGCGGTTGGCGAAGCGCGCGCGAGGACATGTCAGTGACCTCCTTTGTGATCGCGCCATGTCCGGCGCAGCGGGAAGATTAGCAGTATGGCAATGCCGATCATGGTCAGCATGGCGCTGGCCGAGGCTCGGCTGATCGAGCGGTTGCCCGCCTGATCGGGCACCAGGAAGTCATAGGTCAGCCATTGCAGCGATATGACATACCCTTGGCTGGCGAACCCGACGATCTCTTCGAACACTCGGTAGCTGTCCATCAAGTGGATCATCGACACAAAGATGATCAGCGGCATCAGGTGTGGGATGACGATGTACTTCATCCGCTGCCAACGGGTCGCACCGTCGATCACCGCGCTTTCCAGGCTGTCCTGATTGACCGTTTGCAAACCGGCATAAAACACGATGGCGGCAAAGGGCGCGACGTGCCAGACGCGATAGAGCATCATCAGGACTTCAATGGTCCAGGCCTGCGCAAACAGGGCGATATCGCGATTCAGCCACCATTCCAGCAACGCAGTCAGGATACCATCACCACGAAACAGCCAGTTGACCGACAGCACCCCGATCACAGGTGTTATGATAAAGGGTAGCAACGAGATGAAGATCACCGGCCCTCGGATCGCATGTGCGGCGTTGTTGATCATAACCGCAATCCCCAGTCCGCAGACGATGACTAAAGGCAAAGTGATCAGCGTGAAGGTCAGGGTAAACCGAAGCGCTTTCCAGAAATTGATGGTGGACAGAACGTTCCAGTTACCATCACTGATCGCACGCCAGGCCCGTTCCGGCTCCAGTACGTTGCGATAGCTTTCCCACCCCACATACTGGGTTTGGGTGATGACCTTGCCTTCCTCATCCAGTCTTGGCTGTGAGACCGTTTCGGTCACACAGGTCTGTGTCAGAAACCCCGGGGTGCAGGTTTCCTTTTCGACCGTCTCATAGATCGGCTGGGTGACGTAAAAGCTTTGCTTGAACACGCTGATCAGCGGAAACGCGATGAAGAGAAGCATCATAAAGACAGAGGGGCCGACAAAAGCGGCAAATGTCCGGAAATTCATGGCTCTGCCTTTCTCATGGTTCTCGGGGGGAAGGGTTGGGAGGGCCGTAGCCCTCCCGTGGGAGGATCAGTTGCTGATCAGACCGGCTTCTTTCGCGGCGGTGATGTAGTCCGCCTCGATATCGGCCAGCGTTGTCGGTGCATCCTTGGCACCGGTCAGGTAGTCGGCCAGACCGTTGCCCAGTGAGGTGTGCATGATGCCCATCGGACCAGAGGCCGGGTACGCCTTGGCACCGCCTTCTGCAGATGCTGCAGCACCGGCCGCCAAGTCGCCCGCGGAATAGGCCGGGCTTAGCCAGACGGCGACATCGTTGTTTGCGCTGACCATGTCCGTATCCATGCCTTCAAGTGCTACACGGAAGGCGGCATCTGCTTCTTCGTCGCTCATGTTCGACGCCAGAACGATACCGTCCCACCAGATCGTTGTCGCTGGCACTGCGGATCCCATCGGCGCCGCAGCCATCGTCACCTTGCCAACGACCTGGCTTTCGGCCTCATCGTTCATCGCGGCTGCACGGCTGGCCCACAGGTTCGCCATCGCGATCTTGCCCTGCTGGAACTGCTGCTGCACATAGGTCGAGTCAGAGACCAGGTATTCCGGGTCCATGTAATCGGTCATGGCCTTCAGAGTCTCAAGCGCCGCCACGCCTTGCTCGTTGTTGATCGCAGGCATGTTGCCGTCACCAAAGAACGCTCCGCCCTCGCCCAAGTACATGTTGACGAATTCCTGGCCGAGGTTCCAACCGGTTTTGAACGTACCGCCAATGGGATAGTCCATGACGCCGGCTTCCTTGATCTTGGCAGCCGCGGCCAGAACGTCGTCATATGACTTCGGCTCTTCGATGCCCAGTTCGGCCAGAACATCATCGCGATACATCAGATGCTGCGCATTCACCATCATCGCGATAGCCATGGTCTTGCCATCGACTTTGATCAACTGATTGGGCAGCAGATCCTGGCCGTATTTCTCGACCAGATCATCCAGCGGGCGGACCGTGCCTGCGTTCAGCAATGGAACCAGAGTGGCGTTCGAAACACCGCCGATCTGATAGAGCGCGGGATCAGCCGCAAAAGCCTCGGGCTGTTTTTCGCGGAACTCCTGGTCCAGCGAGGCACTAAAATTGCCGCACTCGGCCATCGCATCTGTAACCGCTTTCCAGGCTTCGAACCCTGCCGAAAGCGACTTGAGCGGCACATCATTTTCAAAGGCACAATCAGCCCATGCACCGGTGGCGGCGATGGACATGGCACCTGCCATGAGGATCGTCTTGAGTTTCATGCGTTTCTCCCTGTCAGGATCGGTCCGTCGTCGACGTCCGGACCGGTGTTAAGCCCGTTTGGGCTGTTCGTGGGGTTGTTTCTCCCCGATCCGCGCACCGCTTTCAGCTTCAAAGAGGTGACAGATTTCTGTTGGCACCGAGAACGAGACAGGCTCGCCAATTTCGGCGCGGAAGGCTTTGTCCGCTTTGACCGAGACCAGTGCACCACCGACCCGGACCGAGATCATGGTCGCGTCGCCCAGCAGTTCCAGCGTGTAGATCGGTGCGGTTACTTGGCCCTGCCCTTCGGCAAGGCTGGCGTCTTCGGCCCTGAAGCCCAGCGTCATCGGGCCGTCCGGCGCATCGACCGGAATTTCGACATGGTCGGCACGGAACACGCCGGCCGAAACCTCACCATCCATCAGGTTCATCGCGGGCGAGCCAATGAAGCTGGCCACGAAAGTATTCGCCGGACTGTCATAGATTTCGGTCGGGCTTCCGACCTGCTGCACCACACCCTGCTTCATTACCACGACACGGTCGGCCAGCGTCATGGCTTCGATCTGGTCATGGGTCACATAGATGGTCGTTACCGCCAGTTCGTGGCTGAGGTTCTTTATCTGCGCCCGTGTCGAAACCCGAAGCTTGGCATCCAGATTCGAGAGCGGCTCATCCATCAGGAACACGTTCGGCTCGCGCACAATGGCGCGGGCCAGTGCCACACGCTGTCGCTGACCGCCCGACAATTCGGCAGGCTTCCGGTGCAGGAAATCGTCCAACTCGACCATTGCGCTGGCACGGCGCACCTTGTCGTCGTGCGTCGAGGGGTCGATTCCACGAACCTTCAGCGGAAAGCGGATGTTTTCATAGACGTTCATGTTGGGATAAAGCGCATAGCTCTGGAACACCATCGCTACGTCGCGGTCTTTGGGCTCAAGGTCGTTGACCACCTTGCCGTCGACCAGGATTTCGCCCTCGGTCACGTCCTCGAGACCGGCGATCATGCGCATCGTGGTGGTCTTGCCGCAGCCCGAGGGGCCGAGCAGCACCAGAAACTCGCGATCCGCGATCGTCAGGTCGAAATTGTGAACCCCAATGAATGATCCCCATCGCTTACCGACGTTCCGCAATTGAATTTCCGCCATGGTGCCCCCTGCAAGGAATCGGTTTGCATACGTTTGCAAAACAGTAATTCGCATATACCAAATCAGGCAAGACTTTTTTGCATACGTATGCAAACGTGCTACTGATATCCGACTCGCACCGGCCTCGCGCCTCTCCTAAAACCCTGATTACAATGGTAACCGCCGTGAACTTTCAGACAGAAAAAAAGCTGGTCTCCGCGTTTCATACTGACCTGGAGTCCGCGTCAGAACACGAATCCCCGACCGTCATGAGCCGATTCTGTGCTCCGGACCTGAAGTGGCGCGGCTTTCATCCGTTCGACGAAATCCGCGGCGCCGAACAGGTTGCCCAGCAATTCTGGCAGCCGCTGAAAAGCAGCCTTACCCACATGCAAAACCGTGTGGACATCATGTTTGCGGGGGAAAACTCACTGAGTGACGAAGCTGACGTCTGGGTCGTGTCCATGGGGCATTTGATGGGCCTGTTCGACCGACCGTGGTTGGGCATTCGCCCAACCGGTAAATTGGCATTCCTGCGATATTGCGCATTCCACAAAGTCGTCGGTGACAGGATCGTCGAAACAGCAATGTACTTCGACTTACCGCACCTAATGGTGCAAGCCGGACAGAACCCCTTTCCTCCACAAACAGCGGCGCATTTGGTGCAACCTGGACCACGGCCCCGTGACGGCCTGCTGTTCAACGAACAACCCGTTGAAGAAGGCGAGAAGACACTGGCGGTCATCAATGCGATGATCTCGGATCTCGGCCAATGGGACAGTGGTGTGTCGCTTGAGGATGAATTGGCCCGAACCTGGCACAAGGACATGATTTGGTGGGGCCCCGAGGGGATTGGCGCGACCTATACGATAGAACGCTATGCCAAGCAGCACTCGGGCCCTTTCCGTGCGGCTTTCAAAGACCGATCAAAAACCAAACATATTTGCCGCCTGGCCGAAGGGCATTATGGCGGCTTTTTTGGTTGGCCCAACTTCACCGCTACCCCTTCAGGCGGGTTCATGGGAATGCCAGCCACTGGTAAACCCGGCGAGTTTAGGGTGATCGATATCTATCGCCGCGCTGGTGACAAACTGGCCGAAAACTGGATCTTCATCGACCTGCTCCACTTCTGGCAGGGTCAAGGCGTTGATATTCTGGCACGCACCACAGGGATCGAAAAACCATGAAGATAGATGCACACCACCACCTGTGGAACCTTTCGGTAGTGAATTACCCTTGGCTCATGGAGAAAGGCATCGTTCGTTTTTTCGGCGACCCGTCTTCTATCCAGCGGGACTATTTGCTGCCGGAACTTCGTGCAGATGCCGAAGCCATGGGCTTTGGCGCTTCGGTACACATTCAGGTCGGTGCGGCAGACCCCTGGGCCGAAGCTCAGTGGGTGCAATCCGTTGCGGACCAGTTCCCTGACTGGCCGTTGGTGCAAGTGGCATTCTGCGATCTGACATCTAATGATCTGGACGAACAACTCGATTGTCTTCAAACGCTGCCCTCGGTGCGTGGTGTGCGTCAGATTGTTGGCCGGGCTCCGGGCGAAGATGCCTCAACCGGCACGAATTCACTTCTAAAAGACCCAAAATTCTTGGCTGGTTTGAAGCAACTGGGCGCTCGCGGCCTTTCCTTTGACCTTCAGCTGCTGCCTGAACTAATGGAGCAAGCCGCAGATGTTCTTGCGCAATCTCCGGAAACCCGAATAGCCCTGTGCCACGCTGGTTCGCCACACGACCGGACACCACAAGGTTTGCGAAGGTGGGCAGATGAATTGACAGCATTGTCGAGCCTGCCGCAGGTTTATTGCAAACTCTCCGGCCTCGGAATGTTCGATCACAACTGGAGCGCTGAAAGCGTCGCGCCTATCGTTTCAAACTGCTTATCCCAGTTTGGCGCCGATCGCTGCATGTTCGGATCGAATTTCCCGGTCGATAACCTCACTTCAACTTACAAAGAGGTTGTTTCCCGGCATCAGGAACTTATCCCGATTTCAAGCCACGAATACGTGTTCCATGGCACATCAAAACGCTTCTATCGCATTTAATAGCGAAGAAGCACACAAGCCAAAGGTCTTTGGCACCATTTCAAAACATCTGCTTTGCCGTCGCGGCAAAAGACAGCTTCCCGCCCTTCGGAACCTCAATGCGCTTTCAGTAACCGCCGAAGAAGTTCACTCATCCGAAATCACTATGACGCTTTCCTATGACACCCCTACCCGCTTTCCGTGCCAAGCCTGCCTATCTTGCAGCCGCAAAGCCATTGTTTTACTGATATAAAGACCTTTGTTTTGATGTAGAAAACGGTCTCGAAAACCGTTGTGGGTGCAAGCCCACCCAGGGTTCGAATCCCTGTCTCTCCGCCACGATCCATCGATAGTTGCAGACGTGAAAAACAGGCCCCAAAGGCACGATCACGGTTTGGTCAGGTTTCCAGAACTGTAAATCGGCCTCAGCCGCTTGAACCGTTCTCGTTCAACGGGTCTGCCATTTGCGGGATCGGAACGTCAAAACCGATAAGTTGCGCCCAAAAGAGGACCGGACTGATCGAACTTGAAATCATTCCCATTGATCACATGATCGAAAGAGATATAGCGGTACCCACCCCGCAACAGCCATCGATCATTAATCGCGTAGTCGGCGGTCAACAGAATCTGCCAGGTCTCACTTCCGCTTCTGAAGCCGCCATAATCCACAAACCCTGACCCCGACCATTTATCTGAAAAGCGGACCCTTGCCCGTGCCCCGATAACTGGATCGGTCCAGTTGTCATCGGCCGTTGCGCTGCGTCCAGGCGCCGTTCCGGGTTGTAGGGTGAATTGAGTACTGGTGCTGAACCATCTGAAACCACCTGCAAGATCAACGCTTATTGTCGGCGCCTCATAAACACGATAGCCGACATAGCCGCTGAAGAACTTTATCGTGGCCGAGGTATCAACGCTGGAGATGGCCGGGCCCGGCGTGCCATTGCTGAATGACAGGTTGGTGTAATTGGTGTAATCGGCCAAGAACAGCCATCGCCCATCAGAAGCAGCAAACGCAGCCATGAACGCAAAATCCAGAATATCCAGCGCGTCCGAAAAACTGAGTGTCCCGTCGATTGTTCCATTCGGCGTGGCCAGCGACAAGTCCGTTTCAGGCATAAACAGATAGACCGTAGCCTCATATGACCAATCGGACTGCTGCGCGGATACCGTTGACCCAATGCCCGCCGCCAGAGCAAACCCAAAAGCCGTCCCTATTTTTAAAGCTGTGGCCATCACACATCCCCCTTTGAAATCTATTAATCTTTTTCCGTCGGTTTATCATTCATTGCCCCTTATCGCTGATCCCGCGGATTTTGCGAGGGTTCAGCGAAACGCAATTTCTCAGGCAGCTGTTTCCTTTGATTGTGCCGCATTGTCTTTGATACGATTGATATCGGTTTTTGGGAAAAACTCGGACCAGACGTGCCAAAACACTCCGGCTCGCAAGGTTTCAACCCGTTGCAACTGACCCTGATCAGACTTGCCCCAGAAATCGCATTGGGACACAGGCTGACCGCTGTCATTGTACCAAACGCCCAAGCTTTCAAACTTGGGATCAAGACTGACAACAACATCGCGTCCGCCGACCTTAGCATTCACGATCCAATCGTTGTCGACGACAAAGTCATCGGTCCAGCACGTGGCATCTTGCCCGATGCTGATGCCCCAAACATAGGTCTTGTTCGGCAGCCGGTCGTCGGTACGGTCCATGTTGTCCATCACCGGTGCGTCTTCCTGATGCTGTCGACTGATGCCCCACCCAAAGGTGATTTCCGTCACCATGTCCAACAACCGCAAAATCGGGTTCGAGGACGGCCGGTTCAGATACACCTCGCCATTCGGGAAGGCTTTTTGAAATCCTCGGAAGGTCATCCGATAGGTTGGCCAAGGTTTCATCTGCGCCTCAGGGCGAAGAGGGCAAGCCGGGCCATCCGGGTTTGGATCACGGTCCGCTTCGCGAAACCCATAGATGTGCTGTATGGGCTCACCGGTTTCATTGTCCCGCAGGATCAGATTGTTGCCATGCTGTGCCAGAACCTCCAGATTCAGGCGCTGGCCTTCGATCCGAGGCACATAACCCTGCCCCAGATTGGCCATGGCGCAATAGGTCATGACAACGTCTTCTCCGTCCAATCCCTGCGCATCGCCGGCCAGGTGGGGCCGCATGATCTGAGCGTCCGGGTGCGCCCGGGCATGACCGTTGTTGTCAATGACAATGACCGGAGCGGTCGGGCCCACAAATTTCCGCGCCTCTTCGATGGAAACGTATTGCGCGTCATTCAACTGATTGCGCAGCCCGAGGTGGACCCAGACGTAGGGAAACCCATAAAGAAACGCCACCAGCACGGCGCTTGTCAGCCAAAGCCAGAAAGGAGCACCGCCAAGCGCAAAGTGTGCAAGCGTCGCCAGGGCAAACCCGCACAACCCGACTGCGATCAGACGGTATTCATTGCGAATTAAGCGCACCATGTTCTCGCGCTTCACCTTCAGCACCATCTGAGAGACGTCCCCGAGGTCTCGGAAATAGACAAAGCCAATCCCAAGTGAGACGATCAGGCCAAGTGCAAAAACTATCGTTACCAACATGTGTCCATCCTAAAGTCCATACGTTCAGTTCTTAACAACGCGGTGGCGATGACCGCCGCGCTATTGCAGTGGAGACTGGCGTTTCACACCAAACGCTTCGACCGCCTGTTGTGTTTCCGGGCGAATGTTTTCGATCCCTTCATAGGGCATTCCAAAGGCCGGAGGCGTATCTGGAAACTTCTCTTTACGCGCATTGTGGCGCCCCAATATGCGAACGAATTCCTGACCGCCCCACGCTCCGACCTCGGTCGAAACCGAATACTCCTCGCGCGTATCGCGAAACAGATCGAAGAACTTCGCGAGAATTGCGCTCTCACCCGGTCCGGGAAGTTTGAGCTTTAGCTGATCTTTGACAATGGCCTCGGGTTTTGCGACCGAGTAGATGATGACATGGTCGCGCCGTGCCTTTGTTTCATCTGAAAACAACAGTGCTGCGGACTGATCTACACCGTCAACAAGACGATCACGGGGGATGTATTGATCCGCTCCTGCAAACCGCGACAAAGTGGTGTAAAGATCCGAGACATGGATGATGCTGTTCAGCAATCCATCTGCTTCAATTACCCCCGGCCAGCGTATGAACGCATCCACGCGCACACCCCCTTCTGTCGTATCCCCCTTGCCACCCGCAAATATCATCGGAGTAAACCCGGACTGCGGTGCATATTTGGTAAAATGCCCGTTGTCTCCCATGACGACAACGATCGTGTTCTCAGCGACCCCTAACGCTTCCATTCTATCGAACAAATCGCCCAGCCACTCATCCAGCAACTGCATCTTGTCCACGTAGAGCCCGCCATTGGCACTTTCAGGACCGCTGCGCCCGGCGCGCGTGTTGTCCAGCGGGATCATCGGCCAGTATTGCAAAAAGAACGGCTCCGCACCGCTGCTGAGCCGATCCAGTTCCTCCAATGTTTTGACCTGAAAAGCCTCGTTCATTTCATCGTACTTGGCCGCGTTCCAACGCTCTCCGGCTTCCATCCGGATTTCGCGGATCGGGCCGCCTGCCTCGCCCTCAATAACGGTCATCATGGCCGAGGCATCGGGGCGGAACCAATCGTCCAACGTGTACTTGTCATCAAAATCCCGGATTCCCACCGAAACCTGTTCCTTGATCGCGTCGTCGTTAAAGATCGTCAGTTGCCCCTGCTGGTGCACAGCCATTTGGGCATAATCGAACCCCTGGTTCATGGCCCAGCTTTCGGAAATATCGCCCATATGCCACTTGCCCACATGGCTTGTGGCGTAACCCGCTTGCTTCAGAATCTCCGCCAGCGTCACCTCGTCCTCAGGCAGCCCGAAACCCGCGATGTCGACAGTTGTGTCCCCCATGCCCATGCGTACAGGTAGGCGTCCGGTCATTTGGGCCACGCGCGTCGGTGTGCAGGACGGTTCGGTATACATTCGAACCATGCGCATCGCCTCGTCGGAAAAGTCGTTGATGTTCGGTGTTTCATATCCGCGAACGGCATTCAGTTCCGGAATACCCATGTCACCAAAGCCAAGATCATCGATCAGAACGCTAACGATATTAGGCGGTTTTCCGTTGTTGGCGTCACGAAACGCCGCCAGGGCCTCATCCACTGCAGCGTCGTCCTGAGCCCATTGCTCGCCATGCTGGTCTTTCAGAATGTAGAACTCTGCATCATGTTGAATGGGGTCTTGTTGAGCATATGCTGCCGAAGCCAAACTGCCAGTCGCCAGAACCAATACCCTAAGACCTTTCATCGCAATCCCCCCAAAACTGTTCCAAAGCGCGTTTCACAATACATGTCCCGCCCCTCATATTGACACATTAGTATATATTATCGAGAGTTTTTATCCTTAGTCACTGCCAACTCATGAAGACATCCCGGGTCAGCTCCGTTTCCGGGCGCAGATTTTCGATGCCTTTATAGGGTTCACCTTTTGCGATCTCGGAATGCGGGTATTTTGCGATCATTTTCTGATGACGTTTGATCATGTCCTGAAACGATGCACCGGCCCATAGCGAGTATCCAACCAGCGGGTGTTCCTCGCGCGGGTCCCGATAGATGTTATAGGTCGGGGCGGCAGCACCGGGCTGACCTGGCGCCGGCAGGTGCATCTTGAACTCCTGTTTGACGACCGACCGCAACACCGGTCCTTCGTAGACATAGACGTAATCCCGCCGGCCATGGCCCTCGCCATTCAGAAGCAAAGCTGTCTGATCGATCCCGTCAATCACCCGGTCACGTGGGATATGGTCCGTTGCCCCGGCAATCCGTGCCATTGTGGTGAAAATATCTGAGACGTGAAAAATATCACCGGCCGCGCTGTTGGCTTCGATCACACCAGGCCAGCGGATGAAGGCATCGGTGCGCACACCTCCTTCCAGGTGCTGGGTTTTTCCGCCGCGATAGATCAGCTGATTGAGTCCGGACGTTCCCTCGTAATGATACATCAGACCATTGTCTGCCATCACCATGACGATGGTGTTGTCGGCTTTGCCGGTTTCCTCCAATTTGGCCAGAACATCCCCGATCCAACCATCCAGCAATTGCAATTTGTCCGCGTGGAAACCGCCATTTCGTGAAATCGCTTGTTCAGGGTAGACAAAATTCAGCGGGTACAAGGGCCAGTATTGCAGGAAAAATGGGGCGTCTTCCGCCGCAACGCGTTCGATTTGCTCCAGCGCCTGACGCTGGTAGCGTTCATTCATCTCTTCGTATTTGGCTTGCGTCCAGGTTTCGCCTGCAGCCATATCCACTTCACGCGCCATCCCTCCGGCGACAGCTTCAACACCTGTGACCAGACCATAGGGCTTGAACCTTTCGTCCAACTGGAACTGGTTGCTTTGTCCTTCGGACACATAGCCCAGCATAGTGTTGGATCGCATCGCCTCGGGGATCATGAGGCTTAACTGCACCTGCTGATGCAGCGGGAATGCGGCCCAGTCGAAGCCCTGATTGTGCGGGTAGGCCTCTTCGATATCGCCCTGATGCCACTTGCCTACATGGGCTGTTGAATAGCCGACCTGTTTCAGGAGTTCTGGAAGCGTCACCTCGCTGGCCGGCAGGCCCTCACCCACGAGGGCAACCTTGACCTCTTCCACTCCGGCACGCACCGGATGGCGTCCAGTCAGCATCGCGGTTCGGGTCGGGGTACAAGAGGGTTCGGTATACATGCGCATCAACGAAAGCCCCTCGGCTGCGACCTGGTTGATGTTCGGCGTATCAATCCCCGTGACGTAGTTTAGCCTGCGGTCCCCCATTTGGCCAAAACTGACATCGTCGACCAGGATGTACAGAAAGTTAGGGGGGTTCCCTCCATTCGATGCGCGTATCTCAGCCAACCTGGCGTCGATGCCCGCGTCCTGCGCATCCCATACCTCTCCGAATTGTGCGCGCAGGAACTGAAACTCTCCATCGTGAATGATCGGATTGTCCTGCGCCAGAACCGGGTTAGCGCAAAGAAAAAATGCGGGCAGGATACGATTAAGCAACATGTCAGGATTCTCCAATGTTGTAAGATCTATCGGCCAACTCGACACCTTGCGCGGCCAGCCGCTTTTCTATCGTGCTGCGCAGATCCGACAGGCTTTCGGCCAGATCCGCGATGTATCGAGATTGTGGTACTTCCTTGGCTTGTGGTTGCTTTGACAGCTCCGCAAAAAGCTCGAGGTAGTCTGTGCAGATCTGGTCAAACTCTTTGTCTCGGGCGCGCATTTTCTTCAGCAGCGGCACTGCCTTGGGAAACTGAGCATCAAAGAAATCATCGTCGATCATAATCGGCAAAACCCATAAGCTTGCTGGCTAAATATGCACGGGAAGCAATGTGTCTTGTACGTAATACGGCGCATGCTACCGTAGCAGAGCGGAACCAAATCTTTGTGGAAAAAGGATAGTTCTTGATGGGCGCGGACAGCGAAACACAGCAGACAGATAAGCGGTCGGCCTCAACTGCCGAGATCGAAACCGCGCTGAAACATGTTTTGCAGTCAGACGAATTCCGAGGATCCAGCCGTATGCAGTCCTTTCTGACTTACGTGGTCAAAGAGGCGCTTTCAGGACGAGCCGAGAATATCCGCGCAAAGACGATCGCAATGGATGTGTACGGCTATGACGTAAACGAATTGTCCAAGCGCGAAGGTGTTGTTCGGGTGGACGCGGGTCGCGTACGTCGTAAACTCGACGCGTATTATGAAAGAAACGGAACCTTGGATCCGGTCATCATATCTCTGCCGGTTGGCGGCTATGCGCCGGAATTCACCCTTCGCACAAATGCACGTCGCGGTGCACGCAGGCCTCTGTTCGCTGCTTTCTTGCTGACGCTTTCCGCGTTCCTTATCGCCTCGATTGCAGGGTTCTATGTCTGGTATGGCTCCTCTTCGACCAGACTAAGCAAGGATAGACCGATCATCTACGATGTCGCTCCTGCGCGCATAGAGGCCATGAACCTGTGCAACGCGGGCCGCGAATTGATTTTTCCGGTTGTCACCCTGTCACGCTTGCGTCCTGCGTTGCAGATTTTCGAAACCGCAGTTGCACGCGACCCGGACTATTTTTGCGGCTACGCGGGAGCAGCCCAGGTTGAAACAATGCTGGCGCTTCTTCAACCTGAACGCCCTGACATAGAGATTCTGTTGCAACAGGCAGAGAAGAACAGCGCCCGCGCCATAGAGTTTGCGCCGGACGACCCTTGGGCCATGTCTGCTCGGGCCTGGTTCGAGTTCGGGTCCGGGAACTATGACCGCGCGCTGACGCTTTCGGGTCGGGCTGTGCAAATGGCGCCTCAGGACCCTCATATTGCGGAATTTGATGCGTTGATCTTGTTGTACACATCCCGCTTTGATCAGCTTCTTGAACAATCCGACCACTACAAACAATTGGCCAAATCGGGTGGCGGTCTAGTTTTCGATAACGCGCTTGGCTCGGCCCAGTTTCACAGTGGCGAATATGCGGCTGCCATTAAAACCTTTGAAACCACCATTGCACGGGGCGGCCCCTTTGGCCCAATCTCAGCCGCCTATCTCATGGCCGCACATTGGAAGAATGGGGAACGGAAAGAGGCCCAAAGACTGGCCGGCATGTTCAATCAGACTTGGCCGGATTTCCCGCTGGAGACAATCAAAAGGCGCGCATTTTCAACAGCTGAACCTGTGGAGTCTTTGATTGATGCGATGAAAGCTGCGGGATGGACGCAGCAACCAGACTAAATGATCGCATACATAGCGATGTTTACGTGCAATTGACGAATGCCCACCACCTTAACCTCTTAACGTTAGCAACAATTCGAGCAAGGCAACCCTTCACAGACGGATCACTGAGCATTTCCGCCACGGCTTAGCCAAAGCAGCGTGATCTTGCCACATGCAGTATGCCCGATCAGCGCGGCCTGGCCCAAAACTCTATTCTGCTGAGAATTCACAAGAATTCCCCTTTGTCTCTGCGTTAGTTTTGCATCATCCCGGCGACACAAATTCCAAAGGAGATTCACATGTCGCGTACTCTTATTTTGATCATAGTCCTCGCCGCAATCGGCGTTGGCGGTTACTATTACCTGAACCAACCTGAGCCAACTCCGGCAGAACGTTTGCAATCGGCGGCAGAGGACGCTGGTGACGCATTGTCCGATGCGGCCACTGCGGCACAGGACGCTGCATCCGACGCAGTTGACGCCGCAACCGAGCAAGCCGCGGAAGCGGCTTCATCTTTGACCGAGCAGGCATCCGAGGCGGCCTCATCCGTTGCCGATCAGGCATCTGAAACTGCGCAACAAGCGGGCGATCAGGTTGCTGCGCTGGCCGGTCAGGGACAAGAACTGCTGAGTTCCTGGATTCAGGAGGGCAAGCTGGACGTAACCAATTTCGACTATGACGGCATCATGACTTCGCTGGAAGAAAGCACTCTGGCCGCCGATCTGAAAGAGCAAGCGATCAAGATCGTGAACGACATCAAAGAGTCGCCCGAAACCATCGCTCAGAAGATTCAAGAACTAACCAACCTGTTGACTCAACAATAAAATACCTGGGGCTGACCTTTTGGGTTGGCCCCACCCCATGGGCGTATCTTGGGTGCCCCCACGTTATTTCGGCATTGAATTGACGCCCTAAGCCGCATTTGATTGGCTCATTCCAACGCTTAGCTCGCGCCACGCCTCTTTAGGGCACTTGTTTCAATAAGGCGCGTGTGACCCTGTTTGATCGAGGATGACCACATGACAGATTTGCCGCAGACCATGTTTGCCACCCTTTTAAAACATGACGGATATTCCGGCACATCCAGCGGGCCGGTCATCGCAGATGCAGCTGAATGGCTGGAACCCGCAGAAATCCCTGTGCCACAGCCAGGACCTGGTCAGGTTCTGATCAAGTTGAGAACAGCGTCGGTCAATCCATCGGACCTGCATTTCATCAAGGGAGAGTATGGTCAGCCGCGTGTAAAAGGATCCCCTGCCGGGTTTGAAGGATGCGGTGACGTCGTGGCCACCGGCAAAGGCGCCGAAGCCCTGCAAGGTCAGCGCGTCGCGTTTGTCGCCGCCGGATCGGGGGCGTGGGCGGAGTATGTCGTCACGCAGATGCAGATGTGCATTCCCCTGAGGCCGGATATCTCAGACGATGACGGGGCCGCACAGATCGTAAACCCCCTGACCGCGATGGCGATGGTGGACATGGCTAAGGCCGACGGCGATGCGTTTGTTGTGTCTGCCGCAACCAGCCAGCTTGGAAAACTCATGTGCAGCCTGGGGCGCGATCTGGGGCTGAAACCCATTGCGTTGGTGCGGCGCGCCGAGACGATAGACATGCTCAAAGACCTGGGTGCATCCGAAGTATTGGTAACGACAGACTCGGATGTGGTCGCACAGCTCGCGGAACTTAGCGCATCTCTGAAACCACGCGTTTTCCTGGACGCCGTGACAGACCAACTTTCGGAAAAGCTGTTCTGCGCCATGCCGAACCGTGCACGTTGGATCACTTACGGCAGGCTCTCAACCGAAGCGCCGACTCTGACCCAGACCGGCCAGTTGATCTTTATGGGCAAGCGGATCGAAGGCTTTTGGCTGACGCAATGGATGATGTCGACACCGCCTGCAGATCAGATGCGGGTGGTGACCGAAGTGCAGGCACGTTTTGCGGACGGGCGCTGGAAAACAGATGTTTCTGAACACCTTACGCTCAGGAATCTGGTGCCGAATTTGGCCGACGCGCTGAAAAAGAGTGACGGAAAGGTGATAATCACGCCATAGTAGAAGAACCCCACGCAACCCGAGAACCTGCGTGAGGCTGACGGCATCGGTTGGTCGTTGGAGGGAGGACAGTTTGGATAACGCACAGCTGCTGATCAGCGGGCTGGCGAATGGCTGCGTCTATGGCCTGATCGCACTTGGCTTTGTTCTGATCTACAAGGCAACCGAGGCGGTGAATTTCGCGCAGGGCGATTTCATGATGTTGGGGGCCTTTGTGACCATCGGTCTTACGAATACCCAATATATGGGCCTGCCCTTCTGGCTGGCCTTGCCGATCTCACTGGGGATTATGGGCGCTCTGGGCTATCTGCTGGATCGACTGATCATCCGGCGACTGTTCGGTGAAAGCCAAACCGCCGTCGTCATCCTGACCATCGCTTTGGGGTTCGTGATCCGCTTTGTGGCAGGCCTTATCTGGGGGCATGAGCCGCAAACGCTGCAAAACCCGCTTGCAGGCAAAGAAGCCCGCTTTGGCGGTCTGGTGCTGGGGATGGAGGATGTTGCGGTGATTGTCGTCACGATCCTTCTGACCGGGGCGCTCTATGTCTTCTTCAGCCGCACCAAACTGGGTCTTGCGATGCAGGGTGCGTCGCAAAACCAATTGGCGGCGTATTATATGGGCATTCCGGTCAAACGCGTTCAGGGCTTTATCTGGGCACTGGCCGGGGTTGTTGCCGGGATCGCCGGTATCCTCTTTGCCGCCAAGGGTGCGGTGGACCCGACGACCGGTTTGCTGGGCATCAAGGCCTTTGCAGCGGCGGTCATTGGCGGCTTTGGCAGCCTGCCGGGTGCATTGGCAGGAGGGCTGATCGTGGGTGTGATCGAACCCTTTTCCAGCCGTTATATTGCTGCGGGCTACAGTCAGGTTGCGCCCTATGCTCTTCTTCTTGCCGTACTGATTTTCCGGCCCAACGGGCTGTTCAGTCAGGTTCGGGTCAAAAAGGTCTGAGCCATGCGGATTGTTTTCAAAACCAATTACATGCAGGATATTCGGCCTTGGAAAGACCGGTATCAACTTAGCCTGTATCTGATCCTGCTGGCCGTTGTCGCCGCTGCCCCCTGGTGGTTGGACGCGTTCTATCTGGGTGAGCTGACAAACGTTCTGATCTGGGCCATTGCCGGGCTGGGCCTGATGATCCTGACCGGACATACCGGGCAAGTCAGCCTGGGGCACGCCGCTTTTCTGGCTTTTGGCTGTTATGCCAATATTGCACTGATCGAAGCAGGGGTTCCTTTTCTGATCGCCTTCCCGCTGGCCGGGATTCTAACCGGCATCGCGGGCGTGACGGTGGCGATCCCTGCCCTGCGGCTGCACGGCATCTATCTGGCCATCTTCACTATGGCCCTGTCGATCCTGATGGACGACATCATCGTTCTGTCCGAACCAATAACCGGAGGCGTCGCGGGCAAGTATGTCGGAGGGGTCGAGATCTTTGGCCATCTGGTAGACCGCTGGGGTACACCGGATCAATTCTTCTGGCTGGTGCTGATCGTCACTGTTCTGGTCACATTGGGCTATATCAACCTGCTACGTGCGCCGCTGGGGCGCAGCTTTATCGCTGTGCGTGACTCAGAGGTTTCCGCGCAGGCAATGGGCATCGATATCGCGCGGACCAAGATGATCTCATTCGCCTTGTCCTGCGCTGTGACGGGCTGGGCCGGGGCGCTGATGGGACTGTTTGCCGGAGCTTTCAACAACGAAACCTTCAGCGTTCTGATTTCGATCCAGTTGCTGATGATGATCGTGATCGGCGGGCTGGGGTCGATCCACGGGGCATTTCTGGGCGCGATCGTGATCGGGTTCCTGCCCCAATTTCTGTCAATTTCGAAGGAATACGCCGGTGCCCTGTTCGGCGGCAATACCGTCGCCATTCCGGGGCTGGAATTCGGCATCTTCGGTATGATCCTGATCGCCTTCATTCTGTTCGAACCCATGGGCCTTTATGGCCGCTGGCTTAAAATCCGGACCTGGTTCGAGCTGTTCCCCTTCTACCGAAAGGACATGTTTAAACGGCAAAAATCTTATCTGAGGACGGAGCGCCTGAGATGAGCTTGCTGGAATTTGAAAACGTGACCCTGAAATTTGGCGGCCTCACTGCGGTTGATGACCTGTCATTCGAGGTTCTAGAAGGCGAGGTTTTTGCCATTGTAGGTCCCAACGGCGCCGGAAAATCGACAGTGTTCAACCTGATCTCGCGATTTTACGACCCCTATGCCGGGTCGATCCGGTTTGATGGCCATGATCTGCTGCGTGTCAAACCCTCGGGCGTCGCAGCTTACGGCGTGGCGCGGACGTTCCAGAATATCGAACTGTTTGAGCACGCAACCGTTCTGCAAAACCTTCTGGTCGGGCGACACCAGCACCGAAAAACAAACCTGCTGTCCGAATTGTTGTTTCTTCCATCCGCCCGACAGCAGGAAATAGAGAACCGCGAGAAGGTTGAAGAGATCATCGATTTTCTCGATCTTCAGGCCTATCGTGACAAGATGATCGCGGGGTTGCCCTACGGTGTGCGAAAGGTGGTTGAGGTCGCGCGTGCCTTGGCAACCGATCCCAAATTGCTGCTGCTGGACGAACCGGCCTCGGGTCTTTCAGTCGAAGAAACAAGTGATATGCGGTGGTGGATCGATGACATCCGGCGTCAGATGGGTATCACCGTTTTGATGGTGGAACACGACATGGGCCTGGTCTCGGGCGTGTCGGATCGGGTTTTGGCCATGGCCGACGGCGCTAAACTGGCGCTCGGCTCTCCGGCCCAAGTACAATCCCACCCGGCCGTGATCGAAGCTTATCTTGGGAAAGCCTCATGAGTGCGCCGATCCTGAGAATCCGCAATGTCGAAAGCTTTTATGGCCCCATCATGGCCATTCGCGGCGTTTCCTTGGACGTGCACGAAGGGCAGATCGTCTCGATCCTTGGGGCAAATGGCGCGGGAAAGACGACGCTGATGAAAACCGTCTCGGGCGTGATGGACCCGGAGAAGGGTCAAATCACCTTTGATGGCGATGACATTCAGGGGGCCGAGCCGCATAAGGTCGTTCAGCGCGGTATCGTACACATTCCAGAAGGGCGCGAGGTCTTTCCACTTCTGACCGTTGATGAGAACCTCAGCCTCGGTGCTTATTCCCGCAAGGATAAACACCAGATCGAGCAGGATCGTGAACTGGTCTTCAGCTATTTTCCGGTCCTCAAAGACCGACGTGGGCAAGAGGCTGGCACCTTGTCGGGTGGTCAGCAGCAAATGTTGGCCATCGGGCGTGGACTAATGGCCCGGCCTCGTATCATGTTGCTGGATGAACCCTCGCTGGGCTTGTCGCCGATGCTGGTGCAAGAGATTTTCGAGATCCTAAATCGTCTCAACCAAGAACAGCAGATGACTATGATGCTTGTTGAACAAAACGCTCATGCGGCACTGGATCTCGCCCATCATGGCTATGTGATGGAGGTTGGTCGCATCGTCATGGACGGGAGCGCTGAAGTTCTGTTGAAGTCCGTGGACATCCAGAACTTCTATCTTGGGGTGCAGGAAGACGGCGCGCGGGAAAACCGGCGCTGGAAGCGGAAAAAGACGTGGAGGTAAGACGGATGGACGCCACCCCCCTGCCCCCGCAGACCACCATCAACGGCGTGCGCTTTAACGCAACGACGGGTCAGCGGCCGCTAAGGGTCGATGGCTGCATCACCATCAGCGAATTGTTTCAACACCGATGTGCCGAGTTGGGCGACCGCACCGCGCATCGGGAAAAAGATCTGGGCATCTGGAAATCCTACTCCTGGGCCGATTACTGGCAACACGCCAAATGGATCGGTTTGGCGTTGCGCAATCTGGGGCTGGAACGCGGCGATGTGGTCTCGATCCTGTCCGAGGACCGCAAGGAATGGGCTTGGTTCGACATGGGTATTCAGGGTGTCGGAGGGATAGCCTCGGGCGTTTACACCACAGACTCTGCCAGTCAGCTGCAATACCTGATCAATGACAGTGGCAGCAAATTCCTGATCGTCGAAGATGAAGAACATCTGGACAAATTCCTGGAAATCGAGACTGAGGTTCCGGATCTGATCAAGGTGATCATTCTGGAAGACGAAGGTCTGCACGACCTCAAACACCCACGCGGCATGATGATCGACGACCTCTACGCGCTTGGCCAGCAGGTCGAGGCCACCGATCCCGGTCGGTTCGAGGCCGAAATCGCGCTGGGGAAACCGCAGGATACCGCCCTACTTGTCTATACCTCGGGCACCACCGGGCAGCCCAAGGGCGCGATGCTGAGTCACGAAAATATCCTGGCCGCTATCGAATCCGGCGCACGAGCCTTGCCGGTTCTGGCCAGCGATGAGCAGCTTTGCTTCTTGCCGCTCTGTCATATTCTGGAACGGGACGTGTCGGTCTATTTTCCGCTTGCGGCGCGCTGCACGGTGAATTTCGCAGAAAGCCCGGAGACCGTCTTTTCCAATCTGCAAGAGGTCTCGCCCTCGACCTTCACCGCTGTGCCGCGCGTGTGGGAAAAGATTTATGCGCATGTGCAGATCCTGACGCAGGAGGCCACACCATTGGGGCGCGCGGCCTTTGGTATGGCATTGAAAGCTGGCGCGCGTCGCGCCGATTACATAGCGGCAGGAAAACCTGTTCCTGCCAGTATCACCGCCCAATTCTGGGTATGGGATCAACTGGTCCTGAAGAACCTGCGCCGCATGTTGGGAATGGACAAGCTACGTCGGGGCGGGACCGGCGCTGCACCGATTTCGACTGACCTGTTGAAATGGTACTGGGCCATCGGTGTGCCTTTGGTCGAAGGTTTTGGGATGACTGAAACCTCGGGGCTTGCCACGCTCAATACCGTTGAAAGCAACAGGATCGGGACCATCGGCAAGGTCGTTAAAGGCTGCGACATTCGCATCTCAGACGACGGTGAAATCCAGCTGAAAGGCATGAACATTTTTCAGGGATATTGGCGCAACAACGTCAAAACGGCCGAGACTTTTACAGCAGACGGTTGGCTGCGCACAGGGGATATGGGGCATATCGACAAGGATGGCTACGTCACCATCACGGGCCGCATGAAAGACATCATCATCACAGCAGGCGGTAAGAACATCACCCCGGCCGAGATCGAAAGCCGGTTGAAGTTCAGTCACTATATTTCTGACGCGATCCTGATCGGTGACAGGCGTAAATACCTGACGGCCCTGATCATGATCGATCAGGAGAATGTCGAGAAGTTTGCCCAGGACCGCAAAATCCCGTTTTCGAACTTCGCCTCGCTATGTGCCGCGCCCGAGATCCGCGATCTGATCGGTGCCGAGGTTACAGCAGTGAACGGTGAATTTGCACGGGTCGAGCAGATCAAGGATTTCCGGCTGATCGACGTACTTTTGACCGCCGAAGACGACGAACTTACCGCCACGATGAAGTTGAAACGCGGGCTGGTGGAAAAGAAGCACGGACATCTGATTGAAGACATGTACAGTTAATCAAAGGAATTTCGGGAGGAGAGAGATGAGAAATTCATTCAAACTATTGGCTGTCGCCACGGCCTTGACCGCCTCGGCCACCATGGGTTTGGCCCAAACTCAAGGCGTCACCGATGATGAAATCGTCATCGGGTCGGTCAACGATCTAAGCGGCATATTCGCTGCTGTTGGCGTTCCTGCCACCAAAGGCGCAAATGTCGTGTTTGATCGTGTCAATGCAGCCGGAGGCGTGCACGGCCGGCAAATCCGCTTTGTTGTTGAAGACAACGGCTATCAAATGCCGCGTGCCATGCAGGGCTATAACAAACTGCTGAACCGGGACAAAGTTTTCGCGATGCTGCAATCTCTGGGCACACCGATGAACATGGCCGGGTTCAAACTTTTGGATCCGAAGGGCATTCCCAACGTCGCCCCTCTGACAGCAGCGCGGCAGATGTTGCAAGAGCCGATGCGCAACAAGTTCACCTCGTTCTCAACTTACTATGATCAAGCCCGCGTGGGCGTGAAATACCTCTCAGGTGAATTTGGATCGCAAACCGTTTGCACAATGTATCTGCCCACCGATTTTGGCGAGGAAATTCTGGAAGGCAGCAAGGCCGGGGCGGAAGAGGCCGGGATCACATTTGGATCCGAGACCACGCATAAACCAGATGAGACCGATTTCGTGGGCTCACTCAGCAAACTAAAGGAAGAAGGCTGTGACATTGTCACGATGGCGCTGGGCGTTCGTCAGGCAATTACCGTAGTTGGCACAGCCAAGAAAATGGGCCTGACGGATATGAAATTCCTGGGCACCTCGGCCAGTTTTCTTACAGTCGTGGCGAAGGTTCCCGGAGGCGTGACCGAAGGCTTCTATGCGGCTGCCTCATGGCAGGATCTGTGGGCCCGCGCGGATGAGCCCGCACCCGCCGCATTTATCGAAGAGTACAAGGCCGCCACGGGTGAAGATCCGGTTGGGTTCGCAATGCTGGGCTATTCTGCTGCCGAGATGATGGTCAAAGCGCTTGAGGCCGCAGGCCCGGACCTGACTCATGACAGCTTTATCGAAGCCATGGAATCGCTGGACTATCAGGACGATCTGGTCGGCAACCACATCACCTATGGACCGGATGATCATCAAGGCGCGGATACCGTGTTCGTCAATGTCGTTGAAAACGGAACGTGGAAGCTGGTTTACGAGGAATAAACCAATGTAGAGGCAAAGAAAAAGGGCTCGCGAGAGCGAGCCCTTTCTTTTTTGATATTCCCGGCGATTAACGCTTGGAGAACTGGAACGAACGGCGGGCTTTGCGCTTACCGAATTTCTTACGTTCCACAACGCGGCTGTCGCGGGTCAGGAAGCCTGCGGCTTTCAGAGCGCCACGCAGGCTCGGATCGTACAGTTGTAGCGCTTTCGAGATGCCGTGCTTTACCGCACCGGCCTGACCGGTCAGGCCACCGCCTTTGACGGTTGCAACAACGTCGAACTCGCCTTCTACGCCGGCAACCTGAAACGGCTGGCGCAGGATCAGCTGCAGAACGGGGCGCGCGAAGTACACGTCCTGGTCTTTGCCGTTCACGGTGACTTTGCCGGAGCCCGGCTTGATCCAAACGCGGGCGACAGCGTCTTTACGCTTGCCGGTGGCGTAGGAACGACCCAGTTCGTCACGTACGGGTTCACGCACGATGACTTCTTCGGCCACAACCTCAACGCCTGCAACGGCGCTCAGCTCTTCGAGAGTATTGATCTGATCAGCCATGGTCATTAGCTCCGGGTGTTTTTCTTGTTCATGGACTTAACGTCCAGAACTTCGGGCGCTTGCGCCTCATGAGGATGCTCGGCACCAGCGTAGACGCGCAGGTTCGTCATAACCTGACGCGACAGGCGGTTGCCCGGCAGCATGCGCTTGACCGCCTGGGTCACGACGCGCTCGGGGTGCTTGCCCTCGAGGATCTGCTGCTTGGTGCGCGACTTGATGCCGCCCGGGTGGCCAGTGTGCCAGTAGAAGTTTTCTTCGCGCTTCTTGCCGGTCATCTGGATTTTGTCAGCGTTGATCACGATGACGTTGTCGCCCATGTCCATGTTCGGGGTGAACGACGCTTTGTGCTTGCCACGCAGGCGCATGGCGACGATCGAGGCAAGACGGCCCAGAACAACGCCCTCGGCGTCGATCAGGATCCATTTCTTGTCGATGTCTGCAGGTGTTGCAGAAAAGGTTTTCATGGCAGGATAGTCCTGTTTGATGTGAAAGACCGCCCCAGCGGAGCGGTCCGAATTCGATGGATGGGTTTTATGGGGTGCTTGCGCGCAGGTCAAGCACAGCAGATCAGTTTTTCACATGCCAAAACAACAACTTACAAAATAGGTATTATTTTACCCCAATTTCAGACACTGATTTGCTCAGGTGGATTGTCCAACAGGTTTCGCAGCCGCACCATCGCGTTCTCGAACCGTTGCAACGAAACATGCCCGTTCACTGCAATACGCACCGCGTTGGGCGCGCGCCCATCCCGGAGTGCGAACTCATCTGCCGAACGCAGTTGAATCCCCTCACGCTCTGCCGCACGGCTAAAGGCCGCGGCACGCCAGCCGGACGGCAGATTCAGCCAGACAAAGGGGACATCCGGGGCCCAGTTCAGATCAAAACCACCTAATGCATTCACTGCCACACGAACGTAATCCCCCATCCTCATGCGCACGTCCTTGGCGATTTGCCGGGTTCGAGGGTCGGACAACAAAAGCCGCGCTAATTCTGCCAGTGGCTGCGCCAACCCGAAATACCCGTATTCCGCCGACCGGCGCAGATCTGCGCTGCGGTCTTTCGGGGCGATTGCAAAACCGACCCGTAACGCCGGGGTCAGTATCTTGGAAATCGAAGACACGTGCCAACCCCGTTCAGGTGCAAGCGCACGAAAGCTGGGTTCCTTGGCATCGCCCATCCGGTAGCAATCATCCTCGACGATCTGCACATCGAAACGTCGCGCAATCTCGACCACCTCTTTCCGCCGTTCCAGGGGAGTGTGCAATGCAGTGGGGTTTTGTACCTCGGGTGAGACACAGATGATCTGGGCTGGCGTCTGGCGCAGCACATGTTCCATGGCGGTTGGATCAATGCCCCACTTGTCCATTCGAATACCAACCACTTCAGCTCGCATCAGTTCACCCGCGCGACGGAACCCGGCATAAGACAGATCTTCAACCAGCACGACTGGTTTTGGACCCTGAAGGATGCTTTGAAACACAAGACACAACCCGTTCTGCCCCCCATGGGTCAGTACAATGTCGTCATCCGTCAATTGACCCAGTGGCAAATCCGACAACCAATCGACAACCACCTGCCGCATGGGTTTGTAGGCGTCGCGCGTCGGATAATTCATGAACAAGGCCGGATCAGACTGCGCCACCTTCTGCAAACATTCACGCACCAGCGAAACCTGCCCCATATCCACCAAACGTGGGCTGAACAAGCTGACGTGGTTGGCGTTTTGCGCCTCGGCGAGGTGCAGTTGCCGCGACCAGACATCGTCCAGAATCGGAGATTTCGGAGGAGCGACAAATGTACCACGTCCAACCTCGGCTTGTAGCAAGCCCTCATCCGTCAGAATCGTATAAGCTCGCGCAACCGTGCCCGGTGTGATCTGTAACCGAAAAGCAAGTTCACGCACGGGCGGCAGCTTGGCTCCGATATCTAACGTTTTGTTCTCGATCGCTTTTCGAATTGTATCAGCGACCAAGGTGTATTTTGGCCCCTTGGATTTTGGCAATGTGTCTGGCCAAATTGTATCCATTACAATTCTTCCTTTGCATTTGACACAATGTCGAATGTATCAAACTCTTGTACCGAACATTACTACTTTGTGTCAATACAATTTGAAAGGAATACCGAGATGACACGCACGATGCACAACCCCGCCCTTATGCTGCTGAACGACAGCCCTCGGCTGCCTCTGATCGCATCTCTGGCCGTGCGGTTTGCGGCGGCTGTCACTCAATGGGAGCGCCGTCGGCGCAGCCGCGTCAACCTGGGCTATCTGGATGACCGGCTGCTACAGGATGTCGGCCTGACCCGGCGCCAGGCACACCGCGAAGTAAAGCGCTGTTTCTGGCAGGTTTAAGGAATCCCCAGTCCCAATTTTGGGACCTCTTCCTGGGCCGGGGCCTGTCCCCGGCCTTTTTTATCCGAATTGTGCCGCTACAGAGCCTGCAGGTGGAATAGAATAGGTCATCGTTGCACGTGCAACCGGACCATCCACGCCTTCGGAAAAGATCAAGACGTCCCCAACCGCCAGCGTCCTGCCCAGCTTCAGCAATCGGCAGCTTGCAATCAAGTCGACGCCCCCGGCTGGCTTGCGCAGAAAATCCAATGAACTGTTGGTCGTCACCACCAAGGACTGCCGCCCTTTTCGCGCCAAAACCATCGCATAGACACTGACATCCGCCAGACCAAACATGGACGGCCCTGACACTGTGCCGCCGGGGCGCAGATGTCTTTCCTGCACCACAAGACGCATGGTGATGGTGTCCTCCGTCAGATCTTCGACAACAAAGTCCTGATGCACCTGAGGGAACACCTCGTTGAGGTATTGCGACAG
>NZ_JBXWQF010000024.1:0-58237 GCF_059612245.1 Ruegeria sp. CDSA079
TATCTTCTCTCCCGTGCCAGCGCGTGCCATGTTCACAAGAAATGTAAATGTGGCGTCAGTCAGTGCATCTGGTTCTGTCTGCTTGGCGTACGTCCAAGCAGTGGTCACGACACAACCCTCGTCTTTGACAACAACATGGAACTCTTCAGGTGCACAGAGCGCCTTGAAGCGCGCGACACGGTGCAAGGCCTCGCCCACGTTTTTGGCGTGGAAAGCGACCAGAAAGGAAGGGGGCAACGTCGAACCATGCATAGCCCGCGTCAAGGCCAACCCAATATCATCACCTCCGAGTTTCTGTAGCGCTTCCCACAACGCAAAGAGTTGTTTCGTGCTAATGCGCGCGCCCGGCGAAATCACGCTTTGGGGTAGCATGGCCTCGCGCAACAGCGCTACCGGATTGATCGACAAACTTCTAAGTGCGTTCCAGAACGTGTCTGGCGTCTTTATCCGATCTGGTGCTGGCATGAGTACGTTCCTTGCTGTCTGGGCAGAACATAGCATTTGGAGCCGAGCAAGTTTATAGCGCCGCCCGCCATACCACTCGCAGAACGCGCCAAATGACGATAATCGCTATAGCTTCACCGGAAGCCTTTGTGCTGCTTATGAAAACCAGATCACCAGGACCGGTGCAGCAGGTCGAATGTCTCGGCTATCATCGGGCTATCTTTACGTCGTTCTAACGCCACAAAACACAGGCAAGCAGGAACTGACACGGAATTGCAGACGGCGAGTCCGAAGGATTGCTTTTGATGGAGCGCTATGGAATCGCGACAGAGACTCAGGCCAATGCCGGATCTTACCATTTCAAGCATCGAAGCTTCTTGATCGACCAGAGCAACCACGTTCGGGCGGCTGGCCTGTCCTTCGAAAATCTTGGCCAGCAGGCGATGGTGGACGGAGGCTTCGGGCGTGCCAATCCAAGGGAGGGCTGCAAGAGAAGACCAGTCGGCCTCTTCCACCTGTTTCTGCCAGCCAGCAGGCCCGATCACGCGATACGTGAAATCGGCCAGCTTTAGGGCGTGCACCGGATCGCCTCCGTCTGACCCAATACTGGCAAGGTCATCGGGCCCACACAGGTAGAAACCGGCATCTATCCGGCCCCGTTTGAGCCATGTCAGAATGTCTCCGCTGACACCGTGTATCAGTTCGGTTTCAATACCAGGATGCTCGGTGCGTAAATCCGCCAGCAGTCGACCCAGCCGAATGAACTCCGGATCGACAATCGTGCCGATCGTCAATTTCCCACTCAAACGACCAATACGCTGGCGGGCGCTGCGTTGGAAGTCACTGGCTGCATCGAGGACTTGTTGAGCCTTCGCTAAAACCGCAGCGCCGTCATGGGTGATCTGTAACCCAGTTGCGGTTCGGTTGAACAGCGTAAGTCCCGTCTCTTCACCAAGACGCTTGATTTGATGGCTGATGGCCGGCTGGGTCAGATTCAACACTTCGGCTGCGCGTGAAACGCTACCTTCACGGGCCACCGTCACAAAGGCCAGGATGGTGTTAATATTCGAAAACCGGTCCATATAAAATTCACTAATATGGCATTGTGCGAATTGTCATTAGCTTTTTGTGTGCCGCTCCGGCACAGATCAGTGAAACCAACGTTGCGTGGTGGCGGGTGAACCGCCCCCCGACCTTCGAGGGTGAATTGAAAGGACGGCGTACCGGAAAACACAAATCCGTTTCCTTTCCGGTGCGCAAACGGCGAAGCAAAGACTGAATAGGTGGAAGACAAAGATGTCTGACGGCGCAAACAGGTTCGACTATATCGTGATTGGTGGCGGATCAGCCGGGTGCCTGATGGCCAACAGGCTGAGTGCTGACCCTACGAACCGCGTGTTGCTGCTTGAGGCGGGCAAGCCTGACACCTATCCGTGGATACACATTCCGGTCGGCTATCTCTATTGCATTGGAAACCCGCGCGCAGACTGGATGTACAAGACCCAGCCAGCCAAGGGGTTGAACGGACGCAGCCTGCTTTACCCGCGCGGGAAGACGCTCGGCGGGTGCTCCTCGATCAACGGGATGATCTATATGCGGGGTCAGGCCCGCGACTATGACAATTGGGCCAAGCTCACCGGCGAAGAAGCATGGAGCTGGGAAAACTCGCTGGCTGATTTTAAGGCACATGAGAACCACTACAAGTTGGATGACGGTGCCGACCCGCGCACCGGCGACAACAGTCGGTTTTCCGACCTGCACGGGCATGGCGGCGAATGGCGAGTCGAAAAACAGCGGCTGCGTTGGGATGTTCTGGACAGTTTTGCAGATGCTGCGGTCGAAAACGGCATTCCCAAAACCGATGATTTCAACGCGGGCGACAATTCCGGGGTTGGCTATTTCGACGTCAACCAGCGCTCGGGCTGGCGTTGGAACACGTCCAAGGCGTTTCTGCGCCCGGCCAAATCGCGTCCGAACCTGACGATCTGGACGGAAGCACAGGTTGAGAGGTTGACCTTTGACAAAGGCGGCGACGCTGCGTTGCGTTGCACCGGCGCGGTTGTCCGCCACAAGGGGCAGCCCGTCACGGTCCGGGCCTCAAAGGAAGTGGTTCTGTCGGCAGGTGCCGTGAACTCTCCGCAAATCCTGCAACTGTCGGGGATAGGCCCGGCGGCGCTTTTGAAAGAGCACGGGATAGATGTGGTGATGGATGCGCCTTACGTGGGCGAAAACCTGCAAGATCACTTGCAAATTCGTGCGGTCTACAAAGTCAGGGGTACCAAGACGTTGAACACACTGGCCAACTCCCTGGTAGGCAAGGCAAAAATCGGCTGGGAATATGTGCTGAAACGCTCGGGCCCGATGAGCATGTCGCCCAGCCAGTTGGGTGCTTTCACCAGATCGGATCCGACGCGCCCGCATGCCAATCTCGAATACCATGTCCAACCGCTGAGCCTTGAGGCGTTTGGTGAAGACCTGCATGACTTCCCCGCGATCACCGTCAGTGTTTGCAACCTAAACCCAACCAGCCGCGGGCATGTCCGCATCGCGTCTTCGAATTTCCGTCAGGCACCCGAGATCACGCCCAACTATCTGGACACCGACGAAGATCGCAAGGTTGCCGCCCAAAGCCTGCGGCAGGTGCGTGAAATTATGGCTCAGACCGCGATGGAAGCGTACGAGCCGGAAGAATTCAAACCGGGTATCCAATATCAAACCGACGAGGAACTGGCTCGGTTGGCAGGGGACATCGCCAGCACGATCTTTCACCCTGTCGGCACGATCAAGATGGGTCGCGAGGACGATGAAACCGCCGTTCTCGACCCGCACCTGCGCATGAAAGGAGTGGCTGGCCTGCGCGTGGTCGATGCCTCGGTCATGCCAACGATCACAAGTGGCAACACCAATTCACCCACAATCATGATCGCAGAAAAGGCCGCGGGCTGGATACTGGCGGGCCAATAAGACCTATCGACATGCGGGAATAAGAGTTTCTGGGAGGAACCATGCGCAATTCGTTTTCCAATCTTCCGCTGACCGGCTTGAAAGTTGTCGACTTCGGTCAGTACATCGCCGGTCCTGCTGTTGCGATGTTGCTGGGCGATCTGGGCGCAACCGTGGTTCATATCGACCCACCTGACGGTCCGATGTGGGACAGCCCGGCAAACGCTGCACTGAACCGAAACAAGGTGATCGTTAATCTGGACCTCAAGACACCAGAGGGATTGGACAGAGCCAAGGCGCTCTGCGCCGAGGCCGACATCATCGTCGAGAATTTCCGCCCCGGTAAGCTGGCCGCGCTTGGAATAGACTTTGCCGCAATGCACGACAAAAGGCCTGAGCTGATCACTATCTCAGTCCCCGGTTTCGCATCGAACGACGAAGAACGGCGCGAACTTCGGGCCTATGAAAGCATCGTCGCGGCAAGTTCGGGTGTGTTCACCGACATGGGGCTGAACCGGGTTCTAATGGGACTGAATCCGTCATTTTCTCCCCTGCCGCTTGCCTCGGCATACGCCTCGCAGATCGCGGCCTCTGCCGCGGTGTTGGCTCTGCAGTCCCGGCAGGTAACAGGCCTTGGTGACCAGATCGAAGTTCCGTTGGCCGCCGCCGTGATGGAGGGGCTCTGCTACAACTCGATCAAGGTCGAAAACATACCCGAGCGCTATCTAACCCAGCGCGAGGTCGAGATCGAACGTCGGCGCATCGAAGGCCTGCCGATGAATGTTGCATATGAAGATCTGCAGGAACTGCTGGACCCGTTCTTCCGCAGCTACATGTGCAAGGACGGGCGCATGTTCTACGTCGTCTGCCCCAGCCACAAGAACCATGCCCGCCGGTGCTTGGAAGTGCTTGGCATTTACGACGAATTGGTCGCGGACGGGCTGACGTCGGAAGACGACACATACAAACCTTGGTCGGAATGGTCGCATGATACCTCACTTGGGGTCTATCCGGTGCCCAAGTTCTGGGCCGATAAAATCGCGGCGCGTATGAAAGAGGTCTTCATGACCCGCACATCGCACGAGTGGAAAAAAATGTTCGGCCGTGGATTGATCCCCGGTGCGCCGCAGCGCTGGCTGCAGGAATGGATTCACGACGAATACGCCGAGACCTCGGGGCTGATGATCGACGTCCACGATCCGATTTATGGCGATATGACGCAACCCGGCCCTGTGGTTTGGATGGAGGAAAGTGGCGAAGAGGCATTGCAGCCCGAGCCCCGCCGATGGGTCGATTTCGACGAAGCGCTGAAACTATTGAGGAAACACAGCACCGAGATTCCAGCACCTTGTGAAGAAACAGCGAAAGAAGGGTGGTTGTCCGGCGTACGGGTACTGGACCTATGCAATGTGATCGCGGGTCCGCATTCGGCCAGTTACCTGGCGCGGTTCGGGGCCGAGGTGATCAAGCTCGACCCATCCATGCCGATGTATGACAGTTGGAACACCGTCATCTATGGCATGTCACAGATGCGCAGCAAACGCTCCATTCTGGCAGACATCAACTCGCAACACGGACGCCGGATTTTCGAGGACCTTGTGAAATCCGTGGATGTCATCGTTTGGAACGCACCAGACAATCAAATCAAGAAAATGGGTCTGGATGCCGATAGCCTGCGCAAGCTCAACCCTGATGCGCTGTTCTGCAAACTCGATTGTTTCAGCGGTGTGCGTCGGGGCACGCGGACCGATTACATCGGTTACGACGATCTGGTTCAGGCGACGACGGGCATCATGTTGCGTTTTGGTGGCGCCATGGACCGGCCAGAGGAACACGCCCATGTAGGCACGATCGATGTCATGTGCGGATTTGGCGGTGCGCTTGGAGTGGCCGCAGCACTCTATCAGAAATACCGCTTCGGTCGGATTGGGCGCGGGCGCACCTCGCTCAATGCCAATAGCGGCCTTTTGCAAGTCCCCTTTGCTTTTGACTACAAAGGCCGTGGGCTGTTTGACGAGCCGTCGGGCCCCGAGGCAAACGGCTATGATGCTCTGACCCGCTTCTATAGCACCGCGTCAGGTCGCTATGTGCTGCTCAGCGCCTACGAAGCCGATCTGTCTCGGTTCCGAAAAGTCGAAGGCTTGGAGGATCTGCCGGATCTGGCGGAAGAAGACCGCGCTGCGTACCTGGCGACCGCCTTCCAAGCCCTTCCTGCGTCGGATTGGGTGGAAAAGCTGCACGCGGCCGATATCGGCGTGGCGATCTGCGAAAACCTCGACGCGTTGCGTGCGCGGAATTCTCGCGAGGCAGATGGCACACCGGGCACCAAAAATGGCAGCTACTCCTTCTCGATTTACCCCGATCATCCGAGTGGGCATGAAGTGACACAACTTGATCCCTACGCGGTGCGCCCAAGCCGTGCAAAAGTGTTTGCGGTCGAACCATCCGAGAAGTTCGGCACTTCAACCAGAACGATCCTCAGTGAACTCGGCTATGCTGATGAGGCCATTGAAGTGATGATCAAATCTGGCGATGTCGCCGAGTCCTGGAGTGAGGAATATTTGCCAAGCTAAGTGAATACCCAAGTCGCTTGTGACAGGGAGTAGGGGCAAATTTGCTTTTTTCTACTGGCGGCCCTGAGCATATCTTTGTGACTGCAGCGGCCAGATACCACTTTGAACCTTTACTGACCGATGCTGCGAGCTGACTGAACTGGTAGAGCGCCGACAATCGCGGACATCCGGCCAAGTTAATCGGATGAGTTCATGGTGCCAATGGCCGCTTTGATCCCGCACATCGGACCTGGTGGACCTTGGTGCTAACTGCAGCTAATGACCGCTTTCCGCCCAATCCCACGCAAGTCGTATGACAGGCGAGTTCCCTAACGTCCCAAAAGTCAAAAGCAGAAAAGTGAGGCACAATACTGGACACAAACCAATTTCTGAACACTTCCCATTGACCCCATTTTATTTATTTTGTTAATTTTCAGTATGTTGACAAAAAAATCCTACCGCCCCAGCCATAATTTTCCAGAAAAGCCAGGAAAATAAGGAGGCGACAGAGCCCCCGGAAAATTGGATGTGACACAGCCAGCCAGAAATCGACCCGGCGGTCGGTTGCCCAAACCCCTTACCATGGCCTCCGGTTCAGTCAGTTTGACCATGAGGTCAGTACGAAAACGGCCCACTACGACATTCATACTGGATACAGTCCGCCGCTGTTCCGTGACCTACTCGGAAATTTCGTTTTTTTAGCGAATGCGTGCACGCCAACCTCACTGCAACCACACGATAGTTCACGCTACTCAGCAGAAGATAATTCGGCCAATCAGGCAAATCGCAGCGATATTTGCGTACGCAATGGGCGGGCCACAGGCAAACTGGAATCTTACCGCCTCTTCTCGGATGGCAGTTCGTTGCCAGCCAGATCCGAGTAAGAGCGTTCTCCTCGTGTGATTTGCCGACTTAAGACGTTCTTTGCGGCTTTCACTTTGCCCTCACGCAGATGGGTAGTGATTGCATCATGTTCTTTCAGAGATTTGGCAGTGCGATCCGGGCGCTTTGATAAATACGTGCGCATTGTTCGAACGATGTCACTGACTTTCTGATATCCGTCCCGCAGGTAGCTGTTGCCACAATGTCTGAAAAATGCGTCGTGAAAAGCTGCGTCCAACTCGAGATAGCGTTCGAAATCATCGGCCTTCCGTGCTTCAGTCATCTCAGTCACTAAATCCGCAAGTTCATCAAGCAAAGCAGAAGGGTTTTCTTCAAGCGCCTGATCCATCGCCGCTGTTTCGAGGATCAGCCGATACTTACAGAGTTGCACGACATCCTCGTGAGACAGAGTGAAAACAAATGCTCCGCGCCGCGGAACGATCTGCACAAGACCCTGTAGGTTTAACGCTGCAAGAGCTTCGCGAATCGGCGTCTTACTGATACCCATGGTCGTTGAAAGTTTGGCTTCCTGCAGCGACTCGCCCAGTCGAAAGACACCCTGCACGATGTTTCTCCGGATTTCCGCCTCCGCAATTTTGCTCAATGAATCCGGTCTCTTAATTTGCATTTTCCCAGCCATATTCATGGTATCCGACCACTCTACTGTTTCAGTGTTTCAGGTCCAGCATTGATTTATATATTGTATCTGATATGTCAGATGAAAGATCGTAAAATGCTAAACCGTTCATGGGAGGATACCTTGTTCAACAAATCCACATTCGCGCTTGCCGTCGCCATGTCGACCGGACTTGCCTTCGCGGCCTCGGCCGAAACAGTTATCAAAATTGGTCACGGCGCCGCCGAGGCATTCCACATGCATCGGGCACTCCTGAAATTCGAAGAACTGGTTGAGACCGGTTCGAATGGCGAGATCGATGTCCAGATCTTTCCATCCTCGCAGATGGGCCCGGACCGCGAGATGATCGAAGGTGTTCAAACCGGTGTTCTTGAAATGGCTATTCCCCCGTCTTCGTTCTTCGCAGGTTGGGATCCGGCTTTTGCGGTGATCGAGCTTCCCTACATGTATGCCTCCAAAGACATCGCCTTTGATGTTCTTGATGGTGAGGCCGGTGACGGAATGCTTGGACGGGTCGAAAATCAGGGACTGGTCGGTCTTGGTTGGCTTGAGTTGGGTGTGCGTAACGTGACCAACAATGTCCGTCCAGTTGAAACACCCGAAGACCTCGAAGGCGTAAAACTGCGCACTATGAAAGTGCCAGCACATGTGGCGACATTCGAAACACTCGGGGCCAACCCAACGCCGATGAACTTTGGCGAGGTCTATTCTGCCCTCCAGCAAGGCGTGATCGACGGGCAAGAAAACCCGCTGGCGATCATTACCTCACAGCGTTTCTACGAGGTGCAGAAATACCTTTCGACCACGGGCCATGTCTTTGCGGTCTACATGCCGGTCATCTCCAAACCATTCTTTGACTCGCTGCCTGCGGAGCATCAGCAACTAATCCGGGAGTCAATGGCCTCCGCTCGTGATTATCAGGCCGAATTGGTCGCCAGCGAAAATGCAGAGCAGCTGGAACAGATCCGTGCTGCTGGTGTCGAGGTTCTGGAACTGACGGCAGAGCAGAGACAGGCCTTCGCCGTCAAAACCGAAAGCGTTCGCCTGCAATATCGCGATGAAGTTGGCGCAGAAGCCTACGACGCTTGGGTCGCGGCGGTATCCGCAGCAAGCGGAAGCTGACCCACGATATACTCTATCAATCCGGGCACCCGTGCCATGCGGGAACGGGTGCCCCTTTCGTTCAAGGGGAGGTGAACGATGTCGGCTATCAAATGGATCGATATGAATGCCGAAAAAGTCTTAGCCAGCGCGCTCTTGGCCGCGATTGTCGTGTTGATCTTTGGCAATGTATTCATGCGCTACATCATGAATGCCTCTCTTTCATGGGGTGAAGAGCTAACGCTTTGGCTGTTCGTCTGGTTCGTCTGGCTTGGTGTCAGCTATGCCTTCCACACAGGCGATCATGTGCGCATCACGGTCCTGCGTGATGTCCTGAGCGAGCGGGCGAGGCTTTTTGCGGATGTTGTGATCGCGCTTCTGGTCCTTGGGTTTCTGATCGTTCTTACAATTGAATGCATCAAGCTGATCCGGCAACCCTTTGTCGCCAGCCAGACCTCGGTTGTTCTGGGGCTGCCAATCCCGATCCTCTATGCCTCAGCGCCGGTTGGTGCGGGCCTGTCCGCGATCCGCGTCACTCAACATCTGATCCGAACCCTGCGTCTGATCGCAGGAACCAAAGTGTGAGGAACCCGGCATGCTTGCGACAACGCTTTTCCTGACACTTTTCGCCCTTTTGCTTTTCAGCGTGCCAATTGGCATCTGCCTGGGTCTTGCGACGATGATCGTGATGGTCTTCGTGGATGGAACTCCGCCGATGGTGCTTTTGGCGCGCTCGGTGGTGACAGGCGCAGACTCGTTTCCGCTGATCGCTGTTCCTTTATTCATCCTCGCGGGCGACCTGATGCAGCACGGTGGAATGTCGCGCCGTCTGGTTGGGTTCGCCAATGCCCTGATAGGTCATATCCGGGGCGGGCTGGCTTATGTGAACGTGCTTGCCTGCGTGTTCTTTGCCGCCATATCCGGGTCGTCCCCAGCAACCGTCGCCGCCATCGGATCAAACATGATCCCCGAGATGGAAAAGGTTGGCTATACGCGCAAATTCAGCGGCGCATTGACGGCGTCTTCAGGGATGATCGGCGTGATGATCCCGCCAAGTATCCCCTTTATCATCTACGGTGTTACTGCCGAGGTTTCGATCGGAAAGCTGTTCCTGGCGGGTGTTGTTCCCGGCATCCTCTTTGCCCTCATGTTCATGTTGGTCGCCCGTGTCCTGCTGCGAAAGGATGAGGTTGTTCAGCAATCGACAACCACGTTCTCAGGCCCGGGTGTCTGGCAGAGCTTCCGGTCTTCGATCTGGGCACTTCTGGTGCCTGTAATCATCCTTGGGGGCATCTACAGCGGCATCTTCACCCCAACCGAAGCAGGCGCCGTCGCTGTGGTTTATGCCGCCTTCATCGGCATCTTTGTCTATGGCGATATCACCGTCAGGGACTTGCCAGAGGTCTTAGCAGGCAGTGCAAAGACCAGTGGGACCATTCTGGTATTGGTGATCATGGCGACCGCATTTGGCAGGCTGATCACGCTTGCAAGAATCCCGACAGAACTCGCCACAACGATCACCAGCCTGTCCGACAATCCGATCATCATTCTGTTGTTGATCAATCTGCTTTTGCTGGTGATCGGCATGTTCATGGAGACGATTTCGTCGATCATCATCATGACGCCGATCCTGCTGCCGGTTGCAACCGCGCTTGGTGTCGATCCTATCGTCTTTGGCGTCATTCTGACGGTCAATCTGGCCATCGGATTCTGCACACCACCTTTGGGCGTCAACCTGTTCGTGGCCAGCAGCATTTCGAAGGTCTCCATCGAAAGCCTCAGCCGGGCGATCCTACCATTCTTTGCAGGCATGCTGATCCTGCTGATGTTCATCACCTATGTGCCCGCAATTTCTTTGGCCTTACCGTCCCTTTGGTGACCGGCTGAGGAGCTTCAAACGTTAGACAACGAAACCAGGGGACCCTGATGGATCTGGACCTATCCCACCCGTCGATAGAAGATCTTCGGAATACCGCGCAAAAGCGCATTCCGAAGTTTGCCTTCGAGTACCTCGACAGCGCAACCGGCCGGGAACTGGGGAAAAGCGTGAATCGGGATGCGCTTGATGCTATCGGGTTCATGCCCAGCGTGCTGTGTGGACGAACCAAAGCTGACCTCCAAACGACACTGCTGGGGCAGACGTACGATCTGCCGTTTGGAATTGCACCTGTGGGTATGTCTGGATTGTTGTGGGCCGGTGCGGAACGGATGCTGGCGCAGGCAGCCGTCGCGCACAACATACCGTTTTCACTGTCCAGCGTAGCGGTCGCGTCCCCGGAGGATGTTGCCCCCTACATTGGCCAAAACGGGTGGTTCCAGCACTACCCAGTGAACTCTGCAGAATTGCGCCGCAAGATGCTGCCGAGGATTAAGGCCGCTGGTTTTCACACGCTTATTATTACTGTTGATGTCCCGGAAGAAAGCAGGCGTGAACGCCAGAGACGTGCAAACCTGACCGTCCCGCCCAAGGCAGACTTACGCACGCTGGCTGAAATGGCCGCGCGGCCGGCCTGGTGCCTTGCCCATCTACTTGAAGGAATCATGCCGCGCATGCGGTTCTTTGATGACTATGTACCGCAACGCGGCCGAGAGAGTTTCACGCATGCGGGCGCTTTGATCCGGGGCATCCCCGATTGGAAGTATCTGCGAGAATTGCGCGAGGAATGGGATGGTCAACTTGTCGTTAAAGGCGTTCTTCGGCCAGAGGATGCCATCCAAATGGTGGCCGAGGGCATAGATTGCATTTGGGTTTCAAATCATTCCGGTCGCCAATTCGAAGCTGGACCTGCCGTCATCGACCAATTGCCAAAAATCCGTGATGCTGTCGGACCGGATGTCCCGCTCATATACGATTCCGGTGTGGCCTGGGGCCTGGATATCATGCGCGCGCTGGCCAAAGGTGCCGATTTCGTCATGGTCGGGCGGGCGTTTCAGTATGCGGTCACAGCTTTTGGATCACAGGGCATAGATCACCTCGTGCATATTTTGCGAGCTGACATGACAGCTAATATGAGCCAGTTGGGCGTTGAAAAACCAGACCACCTTGCCCGTTTCCTTCTAAACTGCGACTGAGCAATCCGCCGGAATCTGAAAACCTTAGGACCGCGCGTTGTTGTTGGTCGCACGCAGGCCCTTCACGATCAGATCAGCCGTTGATCGCGAACACGCCATCGGTAGATCGTATACTGTTGCAAGACGAGTCAACGCCTTTACATCCACATCATGCGGCATAGGCGAGAGTGGATCGACGAAGAATATTAAAGCGTCGAGCTTCTCTTCGCAGATCATGGCACCGATCTGCTGGTCACCACCAAGCGGGCCGCTTTTCAAACAGGTTACATTCAATTCAGGAAATGCCTCTTTGATACGGCCGCCGGTCGTGCCGGTTGATATGATGCTAACACCCGATAACCGGGCCTGCTGAATACCAACCCAAGCCACGATCTCGTCTTTTCTTGCGTCATGCGCAACAAGCGCGAAACACGGGCGTTCACCGGATGAATTGTTCAACGTAATCCTCCCCAAGACCGACTTCGGCGAAGTGCTTTCGACACAGTTCGATCTTGGTGAAAACATCTTCGTAGCCTTGCACCTCACCCCATGGATCGACATAGCACATCACGCCATTGACCTGGAAATAGGTAATCATCTCTTCGACATCATCTGGAACAACCAACGTGTGTGTCTCACCCGGTGGTTCATAGACATAGCCGCCCTCTTCGGCGACCCAGTCATGTTCCAAATAGTGCCAGCGCCCTTTCAGAACAAAACCGTGGACAGGTTGCGGGTGACGGTGGCGGGAAAGGACTCCAGCCTTACGGACCTTCAACAGGTTCATCCAATAGCCTTGTGAGCGATTGAGGCAGAGGGGCCGGAACCACACATTTTCGGCCTGCGGCACCCAGAGCTTTTCGTCCTCGGAGACCGCGTTCGGTATCACAATCTCTTCCTGTGCATCTTTTGGGAACGGCAACTGATACGGCATTCGGGCAGTGTCGTCGTTTTTCATTGGCCTCTCCTCACATTGCCAGATAGCCACCGTCGATCGGATAAACCGACCCGGTGACAAAGCTAGCATCTTCACTCAGAAGCCAGCGTACAAGCGTGCCAACCTCTTCAGGTTTACCCCATCGTTTCATCGGCGTACGCGCCATGATACCTTCGGTTCGATCTGGGTCGTCCCGAAGACCTTGGGTCATTTCCGTCTCGATCCAGCCCGGTGCAATGGCATTTACTCTGACGCCGTCCTCGGCCCAGCGACCTGCCAATGCCTTGGTGAGTTGTGCGACCCCACCTTTTGAGGCGGAATAGGCCGGGACCAGTGGGCCGCCAAAAGTGCTGAGCATGGACGCGGTGTTAACGATTGCCCCACCCTGCTCGACCAAAAGCGGTTGTGCGGCGAGGCAGCAGCGCATCGTCCCGGTCAGGTTTACATCAAGAACCCTGGCAAAGACGTCGATATCATATTCTTCACCCCTGAGCAGAATCCCCGCGCAGTTCACCAAAGCGTCGAGGCGCCTGAGGTTGCCGAACACAGCATCGACCGAAGCCTGATCTGTCACATCGAGAAGCTGTGTTGTTATCCCGGCCTGAGGAGCAAAGGCATCCAGCTCAGAGTTCGACACGGATGCGGCGATAACGGACCAACCAGCATCAGCAAGCGACCGCGCCACACCCGCGCCGATACCTCGGGTGCCTCCGGTGACAATGGCTTGTTTCATCTTTGATCTTTCAGTGCTTGGGTGAAAGCACGCGCACGTGCGCCAATATCATCCAATGCACGGCCCGGCTTGAACAGGGCCGATCCCAACCCGAACCCGTTTGTCCCGGCTGCCTGGTACGCGGCCATTGTTTCAGGTGTGATCCCCCCCACCGCAGCAATGACAGCCTCTTGGGGCAAAATCGCACGCATGGCGGCGATAGCGGTCGGCGGCACCATCTCAGCTGGAAAGAACTTTAGAACAGAGGCACCAAGATCCAAGGCGGCAAAGGCCTCGGACGGGGTCACCACGCCCGGACACCAATACAGACCCCGCGCAACCGCGGCACGCCCCACATCCGGGTTCATGTTCGGTGAGACTATGATCCGCCCGCCTGCCTCAGCAACCGCGTCGACTTGCTCAGCGGTAAGGACTGTGCCTGCCCCTACGACGGCTTGCGCGCCATAATGCTTGGCAATTCGAGCGATCGACTCCAGCGGATCTGGAGAGTTCAGCGGAACTTCGACGATACGAAAGGCGGCCTCAATGAGCTCACCCGCAACTGGTAACGCGTTTTCTGGTTCCAGCCCGCGCAAGATTGCAATCAGTGGGTTTTCGGCCAGCGCCACGGTGAGGTTGATCATCCCAAAAGCCCCGCTGCGCGGGCAATCAGAAAATGCCCTTTGGCGACGATATCATCCGGCGCTCGGCGGGTTTCCAGCCCCGCGGCCCGTAGGGCAATATCATAGCGGTCTGACAGGTCGCTGCGTCCCACAAGGGTGACTGTGCCGATGTTTTCGACAGCGCGGGTCGCAGCCGCAACCTCTGCACCTATCAGAAGGCCGGACAAGTAATCAGCCGTAGCGACCTTGGGGATTTTGCCCATGAGTGGAAGGGTCCGAACGTGAAACAAATTGTGCAATAGATTAGAACCCCCTTCGAGGCCCGCAGCTACGCCGGTTTCAAAGGCAGCTACGTCGAAGTCGTGATCCTCCATCAACGTGCCAAGGATCGTGTGCCCCTTGAGAGCTGCGAAGATCTCGCCCGTCATATAGGTCGAGAAATCCACGATCTGCCCATCCGCAACTTGGACCCATTTGCTGTGCGTGCCCGGCATTACGAAAGTACCGTCGTTCAGGCCAAGCGCGGACGCGCCAATAATCTGCGTTTCCTCGCCGCGCATCACGTCCGGGCCGCCCGCGTGCTCGATAGATGCCCCCGTCACAAAGTGAATCCGGGCTCCGCTATCGGCATCATGTGGCACCAAAGCCCGCGCAAGACCACAAGCGCCAAGCGGCATTTCGGCATAGGGCGTTTCAACCCATCCGTTCCGGCTGGTTATCATGCCAGATGCAAGGATCGGCAGATCAATCTGAGCAACCCAAGGACCAATGAGACGATCAAGGACCGCCTCGAAGGTCTTTCCAGAAACCTGCATGATGCCTTCGGGTGAAGAGACACCGTCAATGACCTCACCATCCGCACCAATAAGAAAAGCACGGAGAGAAGACGTTCCCCAATCGACACCGATAAGGGCTGGTTCAGATACGACCGAATTCATTTAAAAGATCCTCGACGGTTTTTCCCTTGGCGACCCACTTGCGGGTTTCTTCTTCGCGGTCAGCCTGTTCCTGGGCAAGGCGCACGGTTTCTTCGGCCAGTTCCTGTGGAACCACGACCACGCCCATCAAATCGGCCACGATGAAGTCCCCCGGGTTTACGACCACGCCACCACAGGCAATCGGCACGTTGATCGAAAGCTCGTCCTTGCGTCCAGAAAACATCGTGTGCGTTCCGCGCGGGGTGATCGCCCGTGTCCAGATGGGCCAGTTGATGTCTTCCAATTCGTCCGTATCGCGTCCCGTACCATCTACGATCATGCCGCGAATGCCCCGATTCTGCGCCAGCCCACCCATGAGCCCGCCGCAGACCGACGTATTGACGTCGCCGCCCGCATCCACAACGATCACGTCGCCGGGTTGGCCCATCTCCAAGGCTTTCAGAGGGTCAACGAGGTCGCCTTTGGAAAGCTGCACAGTGACGGCCTGGCCCGTAACCTTGGCGCGAAATGCGGGTTTGATAGCACTGTCCATCACACCGGTGCGGTACTGAACATCGGCAAAGATGGCTGCTGCTGAATAGGCCTCAAGCACCTTGTCGAATTTCTTGAGCAGATCCGGGTTTCGTTCAAAGTCATTGAAGACCCTAAGGTCACTACTAACGTCTGGCATTCTTGTCTCCTGTTATGCGGGTGTTGCGGCCAATGCCTCGGCATTGACCGTGTAGTCTGGCTTTTGCCCTGTGAGCACCTTGGCCACCTGCGTTGCAGCGGTGACCCGGGCGGCACATATGGATTCTTCGGAGTAGTAGGCGGCGTGTGGTGTCACGAGCACGTTGGGCAACGCGAAGAGCGGGTTGTCATCCGGGCTCCAATTGGCACGCTTGGCCGGTTCTTCTTCGGGGTCATCAAGGCCGGCGGCGGCCAGGTGGCCATTGGTCAGAGCCCGGTAGAGGGCCTTGTTGTCCACGGTTGGACCACGACCCGTGTTCACCAGGATTGCGCCCGATTTCATCGAAGCAAACTCCGCATCCGACAAGAAATGATGTGTGTCAGGCGTCATAGGCGCCTGCATCAGGACATAGTCGGAGCGTGCCAGAAGATCAGCCTTGGAAACCAACTCCACCCCCAGCGACGCCGCGACATTAGCTGGCAGAAAGGGGTCATAGGCGATGACATTGACGCCGAAGGACTGTGCCCGTGTCACAATGGCCTGTCCGATCTTGCCCAACGACACGACACCCATTGTGCGTCCGCGCAACCGAAAAACCGGTTGCCCACTTTGCCATTGCCAGATCCCCGCATGCGTTGCTCGGTCGTAGTCTGGCAATTTGCGGGCAAGTGTAAGCCACAGGGAGATCGCGTGATCCGCGACCTCTTCGGTGCAGTAGTTTTGCACATTGGTCACCAGAATGCCCCGTTCGGTGGCCGTGCCTACATCGACAATATCGACACCAACACCATAGCGCGCGATCACTTCACAGCGTTCCATCCGCGTGATCGTTTGCTGCCCTACCTTGGCATATTGGTTCATCATCGCAGCGCAGTGCGGCGCGACCTCAAAAAGGTCCTCTTCAGATTTGGCCTGAAGCGCGATGACTTCGGCACCGGCCGCTTCGAGGATCTCGGTTTCCACATCGACATTACCAAAGTCGTAGTCGGTGATCACGACCATCGGCCGATCCGTCCGTGGAACGAATGTCGGCTGATCAGACATAGGCGCCTGCCGAATATGTCAACTCGTACGAGTGGCTGTAGAGTTCGAAAATGTTGCCAAACGGGTCTTCCATGTAGACCATGCGATATGGCTTTTCGCCCGGGTAATACTTGCGCACCTGTTCCATGCGCTGGCGACCGCCCAATTCTTCGATAATTTTGATCCGCCCCTCCAGGTCCGCATCCTGCACACAGAAGTGAAACAGACCCCGGCGCCAATACTCAAACGGGCGTTCTTCTTCGATCGTCTTGGGAAATTCGAATAGCTCGATACCAACGCCGTCGCCCATCGATAGGTGTGCGATACGGAATTTGCCCCAACCTTCGCCAAAGACGTCGTCGCACATCTGGCCGATGGCGCTTTCGTCATGGACGATTTCTGTGGGCTCCATCAGCACGTATAGATCAAACGCCTTGGAATAAAATTCCACGGCCTTTTCCAGATCCGGAACCGTGATGCCGATGTGAGAGAATGTAAGTGCGACCATGATAGGCTCCTGTGTTTGAATGTCAGAGAATGTTGCGAATGATGCCGCCTTCGATCCGATGCGCAGAACCATTGGAGGCGGTACTGGCCGAGATCGTGACGATCATGCGGGCGACTTCGTCCGGTTGAACGAACCGCTGGATCAGCGAGGTGGGCTCGTCCGACTTGAAGTAGTTGTCCACGATTGTGTCGAGCGGTTCGCCTTTTTGAGCTGCAAGACCATCGAAATAGGCCTCTACCCCTTCGGTCCATGTCGGACCGGGCAGGACGGAGTTAACCCGTACCTGCGTACCCTTGGTGAGCTCTGCCATGCCACGGGTGAGACCTAATATGGCAGTTTTAGTGACTGAATAGTGCACCATCTGAGGCAGAGGCTTTACCGCGGCTTCGCTTGCCATATTGATGATCGACCCAATGCCACGTTTGAGCATAGCAGGCAGAAAAACCCGGCTCATCCGAACTGCAGACAGGACGTTGATGTTAAAATAGTACATCCAGTCATCATCGGTCAGATCTTCGAATGGTTTGACCGAAAAGATGCCGACATTGTTAACCAGGACATCAACATCACCCTGCATTTGCGCGAACTCTGCCAACGCGCTTGAGTCAGTCGTGTTCGTCAGATCCGCCGCCTTCCCTGTAACGTCGCCCAAGGTGGCAAGGTCGTCCACGCAGGCACTCACTTCGATCTCCGTCAGACCGTGAACAATGACACGTGCGCCTTCCTGCAAATAGACTTTCGCAGTCGCCTTCCCGATACCAGAGCCAGAGCCGGTGACGAGGACAAGCTTATCTTTCAGACCAAGGTCCATGTCATGCTCCCTTTTTCACACTAGATGTCTGAGCGGGCGACGCGCGCCCGAAAATGCGCGCCATCAGGGCAGAAATCTCAGCCCGCCACATGTCGATGCCAACGGCCAGAAGGATGATCAGTCCCAGCACGATATTCTGAACAGATGACGGTGCTGCATTCAGATTCAGGCCGTTCTGGACAATCACGATGGTCATGGCTCCCATCAGAGTGGCGAGGATGTTGCCGCGCCCTCCAGCGAGACTGGCACCTCCGACCACTGCTGCGGCTATCGCCTGCAATTCAAGCGTTTGCCCATAATTGGGGGAGCCGGAATTCAAGCGCGCCGACATCAGGATCGCGCCTACGGCGGTCATGAAACCTGCAATCACGAATGTTGTTGTCTGCACCTTGCGCACGTTGATGCCGGTCAGAACAGCGGCGGCAGGGTTGCCCCCGACGGCATAGATTTCGCGGCCTAGCTTTGTGAAGTTCATCGTAAATGCCGCGAGTGCATAGAAAATGACGAGGTAGAAGAAGGGCAGCGGAATGCCAAACAGCTTACCGTAAAAGATCGGTTCAAGTGCCGGATCGAGCGAAAAGATCGGTGAGCCATTGTTGAAGGTCAGTGCGAGACCACGGAATGCGATTAGCGCCGCCAGTGTGGTAATGAACGACGGTATGCGTCCGTAAGCCGTAATCAAGCCAATAAAGAGCCCCAACAATCCACCGGCGAAAAGGATAAGCGGGATTGCCAGCACGAGAGGAATGCCGAGGAACTTCAGCATCTGAGCAAGGATCATGGTCAGCAAAGCAACCATTGAACCGGAGCTCAAATCGATGCCAGCCGCGAAAATCACGATGGTAGAACCGATGGCAATGAGCGCCACGATGCTGACTTGCAACGAAAGGTTCGAGAGATTGCCCGGATTCAGAAACCGCTCTGTTGTGAGCGCGACTATCAGGGCAACGATCACCATTGCCGCGAAGGGTCCGATCAATTGAGTGTCAAAGATCCGCTTCATGCGAAAACCTCCTCAGACTTGAGTTGTGGGGTGTCGGCAGAGGCCCGGACCAGGTCATCGTGGGTCAGTTCCGACGCATCCACGGTGCGCGTGATCGTGCCGTGCTGCACGATGGCGATCCGATCGCTCATCGCCAGAAGCTCATCGTGGTCTGAACTGATCAGGATGATGGATTTGCCCGCACGGGTCAGTTTGTTTATCAGCTTGTAGACCGCAATCTTGGCACCGATATCGATCCCTTGCGTAGGTTCATCAAGGATCAGAATCTCCGAATCCGAGAACAGCCAACGCGCGATCACAATCTTCTGCTGGTTCCCTCCAGAAAGGAAGTTGACCGTTTTTTCCTCAGCCTGAGTTGAAATCTCCAGATCGCGGATCAGGTCGTGCGTGGCGTGATCCTCAGCCTTAAGGTCCAAGACACCAAACCGGCTCAGCCCGCCAAGCGACGCTGCGGTAATGTTGCCGCTGGCCCGGAAATTGAAGAACAAGCCATCATATTTGCGGTTCTCCGGAACCAAGGCCAAACCAGCACGGATCGCGTCGATTTCCCGGCGGAACCGAACCGGATTGCCCTTTAACGTGACCTGACCGGTAATAACCTCATCTGTTCCAAACAGGGCCCGTGCGATTTCAGTGCGCCCGCTGCCCAACACGCCGCCCAGGCCCAGGACTTCGCCTTTGTGGAGCGCAAAGGACGCATCTGACACTCCGGCATTGGTCGCAAGCCCGCTCGCTTCGAGAACAACTTCGTGGGTTGCGTTCTGCTCTTTTGGGTAATGCTCACCTATGTCTTCCCCGACCATCGCGCTGACAATTTCAGAGACGTTGATTTCCGTCTCGCCACTGGCCCGCACGACGCGCCCATTGCGCAGGATCGTCACTTCGTCGACGATCCGCTCCACCTCATCCAAGCGGTGGGAGACGTAGAGAATAGCTGTTCCGCGGCTGCGCATGTTGCGCAATAGCAGGTGCAGGCGTTCGATTTCGTCCTCGCCCAACGCAGCCGTCGGCTCATCAAGGATGATCATACGGGCATCCATCGCAATGGCCTTAGCAATCTCGACAAGCTGTTGCTCACCTACTGAAAGCGTGCCGGTGATGGCATTGGGTGAAACATCGACGTCCATCTCTGCCAAAACACGGGCGGCTTCGTCGTGCACCTTACCCCAGTCTATTACCCCCAATCTCGACCGGGGCATGTTGCCCAAGAATATGTTCTCGCCAACAGACAGTGTTGGAACGATCGAGAATTCCTGAAATACCGTTGCTATGCCCAGATCGCGTGCGACCTGTGGGTCACCAACTGTTACCGGTTGCCCGTTGTGAAGAATTTGGCCGCTGTCAGGTTGCTGCACGCCAGACAGAGTCTTTATCATCGTGGACTTGCCGCAACCGTTTTCGCCAAGCAGCCCATGGATCGAGCCAGGCAGAAGCTTGATACAGACTTTGTCATTCGCCAAAACGCCGGGATAGGCCTGGGTGATATCGACAAACTCCCAAAGGGGTATATCTGTTGTCATCTTGGTGGCCTCGACTTGAACGTGAAACTCAGCTCAATTGCGCCCCCGGCAGCACGCGAACATGCCACCGGGAAGCAGGGAGAACGCTCAGTACTCTTTGGATGGCTGCGGGAAGAGCTTTTCAGGTTCTTGCAGAACGCTGATTGCACCATCTTTATCCTCAATCGAGGTCGGCGTTTCAATCCATCCACCGGGATAGGAACCGTTCAGCGCATCAATCGTCGCCTGCATGGCTGCTCTGCCCATAAGGAACGGCGACGTATTGACGGTTGCCGTTATGTTGCCCGCTGCGATTTCCTCCAGGCCCGAGGTATCTCCATCGTTGCCGAGCAGAACGATATCGGAGCGGCCAAGAGCCTTGGCGGCAAACGACGCGCCAATGATCATGTAGTCATTGGCTGCGAAGATCATGTCGAGGTCGGGATGAGACTGCAGAATATCCATGCCTGCGGTATTGCCGCCTTCGACATTCCACTTGCCGTCAATGGATACAACGACTTCGAAGTTTTCGTTGCCGTCGATACCGTCTAGGAAACCGCCAACCCGCTCGGTCGAGTGATACCCGGGCTGGCCTTCGATGATGCCAACCTTCAGAGGTTTGTCGCCGTAATTCTCGATGGCCCAATTAGCGATATTGTGTGTGCCGTTTCGCTGCGAGTACCCGACCACACCGTGGATCGGCGTCGGAAAGTTCGGGATATCCGAGTTGATCATCAAAACGGCCATACCCTTGTCGACCGCCTGCTTGAGAAGGGGCGCGGCAGCAAATTCATCGTGAGTGCCAAAAATGATCGCATCCACATCCTGCGTCAGAACGTCCTGGATCATGCCCATTTGGCCGTTGATGTCTGCACCCGATTGCGGAGCCAACATGAAGACGTCAACGCCCGCTTCGGCCGCAACTGCTTTGATACCTTCGCCAATTGCGATGTAGTAGTTGAACTCAGTTGCAGGCGGCATGTAGGCGACGCGGAATTTTTCGTTTTTCGGGGCAATCGCATCAATTGGAGCCTGCGCACCGTCTTGCAGCGGGACCGGGGTCGGATAGTCTTCCGCATGGACGACAGAGGCGAGAACAGCGAAGCCAGCTGCTATCGTCGTATTCATAAGTGTTTTCAACATTTTATTCTCCTCCAGAAATTCGTTGGTTATCCGTTGAATGGCGTGTCCAGCACGCCGCAAACGCCGGGTTTGACGGCGAACAAGCCGCCCGACTCCGGTTCTTTTGATAGAGCGTCCTCATCACTCATCAGGCGCGAGGTCGTAATGAAAAGCGTGTCGAGTTCCGGGCCACCGAAGGCACAGCAGGTAGGCTTCCAGACAGGGACCTCTATGACCCGGTCAATCGTGCCGTTCGGGGCGACTCGAACAACGCGGTGACCTTCCCACTCGGCGTTCCAGACCCCCCCTTCAGCATCGACACAGGACCCGTCGGGCAGGCCCGGCTCATCTTTGAAGGAGGCATGAATGCGTCGGTCAGAAACCGAACCCGTGGCGGTGTCGTAATCAAAGGCCACGATTTCCCGGTCTGGTGTATCCGCAAAAAACATCGTGCTGCCATCCGGGGCAAAGCAGGCAGAGTTTGAGCAAGACACCTTTTCGATGATTGTCTGCACGGACAGGTCGGTGTCGATGCACAAGACTGACGAATCGGGTGCACCGGAAACTTCGTTCATCCCACCGACGATCAGCCGTCCCTGCCGATCTGTTCGCCCATCGTTCAGTCGCGTCTCAGCGTTGGCCGGTTCGAAGCGGGCAACAAGCGTTTCCACTTTTGTGTCCGGATCAAACAGAACGACCCGATCAGCAAAGGCAACAATCCAGCCCCCTGTGGCGCGCGGCGCGAAACAGCACACACGCTCTGTCATAGGGTATTTGGCACTCTTTAAAGTCGACGGCTCGTACGACCAAAGCGCGCGGCCTTCGATATCGGTCCACCAGACGAGCTCATCGGTTGGGTTCCAGAAGATCCCCTCCCCATGCTCATTCCTGCAATCAAGAACTAACTCTGCACGCATTTCAAACTGGCTCCCCCCAGTTGATCTGATATCTGATATTCCAGCTTGCCTTATCTGGTGTATCAGATATCTTCTGTCATGCAACACATTTTTTTGGAGACCCCGATTATGGCCCTTGAACGACCCAAATCTCTCCGAGAACTTGCCTTGGAGCATTTGAGGAACAGTATCATCGACGGCTCGCTAAAGATGGGCCAAATACTGTCTGAGCGTAAGATATCCGAGGAGCTTGGTGTCTCCAAATCGCCGGTTCGCGAAGCGTTGGCACAACTGCGTGATGAAGGGCTCGTCAGTATCGAACCGCAAAAAGGCGCACGCGTGTTCTCCCTTTCCGAATCTGAAGTAACGCAAATCTGTGACTTCAGGCAGGCCATCGAGACAGCCGCATTTGAACTGGCGCTATCAAGGGACCCTAACGGGTTGGCCGACAGCATGGAGAGAGTTGTGAGAGACATGGCGCGCGCACGCGCGCGCAACGATGAAAAAGAGTACCTGGCGCTGGATACATCTTTTCACCAATTGATTTTTGAGCACGCCGGAAACGACTATCTGACGGCGAGTTATACGCGCTACATAGGTAAGATCGCTGCATTGCGAACCCATTTGTCCAAGCTGCCGCAACACACAGAGCTTTCATTCGAAGAACATCAGAAAATCGCGGTCGCGGTGCGTCAAGGGGATATGAAGAAGATTAAATCGCTTCTGGTGGAGCACATTGATCGAACCCGGCAGGCCTATGAAAGTGCCTCGATCGTGCTTGAGGGTGCAAAAGCCTCCTAATCAACGCCAACACGTTTTAAAGGGCAGTCCCGCGAAGGGCTGCCCTTTTTTATGCCGTCATTAGCTTCATCACAAAGTAATTGACATCTGATATCTCAGATGCCAATTAAGCTTTGGGAGGAATACAATGACGTCAGTTTCGATTCTTGATACGAGAAACGCGCCCCCCCTGATCCGATTGGATGCGGTTAGCAAAAGCTTCGGTGCAAACGTTGTTCTTAATCATTTGGAATTCGAACTGCGCCCAGGTGAAGTGCATGCGCTTTGCGGTGAAAACGGCGCAGGCAAATCCACGTGCTTGGGTCTGCTCTACGGGCTTCATCACCCTTCAGCGGGAAGAATTCTGTGTGACGGCAATGAACGCCGAATTGAAAATCCGTCGCACGCGCAATCGCTTGGCGTCAGTTGCGTGTTTCAAGAACTCAGCCTGGCTGGCGCTCTTTCTGTCGCTGAAAACATTTATGCCGGGCGAGCTCCGACCCGTTTGGGTGTCGTTGACTGGCCGGAACTGCGCCGCCGGGCCGAAGCGCTTTTGGCAGAGTTCGGTCTGGACATCGACGTCTCATTGCCCGTCGACAACCTGCCAATCAGCTCCCGCCAGATAGTAGAAATTGCCAAGGCGCTGTCCCTGAACTCGCGCGTCCTTTTGCTGGATGAGCCGACATCAGCGCTGGCTCCTGACGAAGTGGACGCGTTGTTTGACGTACTTCGCGGGCTTACAAAAAAGGGTATCGGCATTGTCTATGTCAGTCATCACATGGACGAGATATTCCGAATTTCCGATCGAATTACCGTTTTGCGGGACGGACGCCATATCAGCACTTTATCGGTGAGCGAAACCTCCCAGGAACAAGTCGTTGCGGAAATGATTGGCGGCGGGCACCCGGGTGACGTCTGTAGATCAGTCAACACCTCAGGGAATGATATCCTTACCGTCAAAGGCCTGACGCACCCAGGTGAATTCGAAGACATCTCCTTTTCGATTAGGGCCGGCGAAATAGTCGGCATGGCCGGGCTAATGGGCGCCCGCCGAAGCGAGATTGTCCGCTCGATAGTTGGATTGATGCAAGGAGCCGAAGGGATTGTCGAGTTGCGTGGGGTGCCCGTGAAACTCAAATCGCTACGCCATGCCATGCGCTTTGGCGTAGGTTTTGTACCGGAAGAACGGAAGACAGAAGGTTTGTTTCTCGAGCAATCGCTTAGCGACAACCTGATCGCCGCAAGTCTTTCTGAACACGCGAGCTTGGGCATCATGCGCAAGGCGTCAATAAAGAAAGCCAGCAACGCTGCCATTGATGCATTTAGCGTCAAAGCCAGTGGGATCACTGAAGACGTCGGCGCTCTGTCGGGAGGAAATCAGCAAAAGATCATGCTGGCCAAATGGCTCAAGCGCACGCCTGACCTTCTGATCGTAGAAGAACCTACAAAAGGCGTCGATGTGGGCGCGAAATTTCAGATCCACACAGAGCTGCTCCGCCAAGCGGCAGAAGGAATGGCGATTCTGGTGGTGTCGTCCGATTTTCCGGAATTGGTTTCGCTGTCCTCGCGCATTCTTGTCGTTCACGAGGGTCGTCTGATGGGCGACATCGCCGCCGAAGACGCCAGTGAAGGCGTACTTCTGCAAATGGCCGCCGGGAACGCCAATCGCTCGGCTGCACAGCCATCCCAACATAAAGGAGTCGCGTCGTGACTATGGTCGCTCAAGCCAACATTTCCGAGAAACGGTCAGTTATGCGGCGCATCCTGCAGGCATTCGTTGACATCCGTGAGCTGACGCTAATCGTTTTGATCGCCGCGATCATCATCGTGATGGCCAACGTCAATCCCTATTTCTTCAGCTTCTCGAACTTTCGGGCCGTGGCTGTGGGCATGGCCCCGACTGCAATCATTGTGATCGGCATGGCAATCCTGCTGGCGTCTGGCGGGTTCGATCTTTCGGTTGGATCAGTCATGGCACTGTCTTCCACCGTTGTTGCCATGTTGCTGCTGACTGGCATGCCTATCCCGCTTGCGGTGATCTGCGGTCTGATTCTTGGCGGCGTCATCGGGGTTGTGAATGGTTTGCTTGTCACGGGACTCGGGATCAACCCATTGATCGCCACACTTGGGACGATGTCGATCGCGCGCGGCATCGCGCTGGTTCTGACCGAGGGTTTCTCAGTCTCCAGTCTGCCCGCATCATTCGGCTGGATTGGCAAGACCGACATTGGCGGCTTTCCTGTGATCGTGTTGCTGACCCTCGTTTTAGTGATCATTTTTGACCTGGCAGTGCGCCACACCCGGTTTTTCAGGCAGGTCTACTTCATAGGTGCAAATGAAAAAGCTGCGATGCTTTCAGGCATCCACGTAACACGCGTTCGCATCATCCTTTATGCGCTCACCGGCGTTTTGGCGGCCTTGGCTGGGGTCCTGCTGGCCTCCCGCTTGATGAGCGGCACGCCAACAGCTGGCAATGGAATCGAACTGCAGGTGCTGGCTGCGGCCGTTATCGGTGGTGCGTCGTTGCGCGGAGGCGAAGGCACAATTCTCGGCGCATTCCTCGGCGTCGTGTTCGTTGCCTTGATCAACAACACGATGACCATGCAAGCCGTTTCGATCTACTGGCAAATGATTGTCATCGGTGGCGTGCTCGTCTCAGCCGTCGCATTGGACATGCTGATCCGCAGTAAACGGGGCTGACCTCAATCAAAAGAAACCGAAAACTACTAATCATCCAAAAGGGAGATCATAATGACTGAGATGACTGTAAATCGGCGCAGGCTTCTGACAGCGGGCACAACCGCAGGATTGGCCGCTGCCTTCGGACTACCAATCCTGTCGAAAGAAGCCATGGCACAGGCGGCTGGTAAGGAATATGTTTTTCTCTCCATCGTAACTCAGGTGCCGTTCTGGGTGGATTACCGCAACGCGATGGAAGACCTCGAAGAACTGATGGGTATCAAGGCCACGTTCACCGGTCCGCTGGATTTCGACACAGCAGCACAGGCGCGTCAGCTTGATGAACTGATCGCCCGCCGTCCCGCTGGCATCTTGATATTCCCAGGCGATCCGGCGACGCTGGCGCCCGGCGTGGAACGCGCAGTCGAAGCCGGCATCCCCATCACTTGCTGTATTGGTGACATTCCCGACAGCCCCAGATCAACGTTCCTGGGCATCAACGGCGTTCAGGCTGGCCGCGTCGGCGGCGAGATGCTGGCCGAAGCCATTGGTGGAAAGGGAAAAGTCATCCTTGGTACATTCCCAGCGCCGTCTACCCTGGAGCGTGTCGAAGGGTACAAACAGATCTTTGCAGAGAAATATCCTGACATTGAGGTGGTTGACGTCGTCAACGATAAAGCCGACCCATCATACGCTCCGACGGCCTATCTTCAGGCTATCCAGGCCAACCCTGACATTGTTGGCATTGGTGGTACGGACGGCGACAGCGGCAAAGGCGCAGCCATCGCGGTCACCGAAGCTGGTCGAAAGGACATCAAGATCGTCGCGATGGACCGCAACGATGACATGCTGCCCTATATCGAAGACGGCACGATCCACGGTGCGGTTGCTCAAAAATCCTACCTCGAGATCTTCCTCGCCTTCCACATGATGCACTGGCAGAATACGGACGCACTGAAGGTCTTGCCGGATTGGAAGGCCGCCGGGATCAATCCACTGCCAGAACGCGTGGAAACTGGAGTGATGCCGATAACGGCGCAAAACGTCGCCCAATTCAAACACGTCTAAACGCTTTCCCGGCGCAGAAGTTTTGCGCCGGGTCACCGCCCGGGAACCCCTCATGCCTGATCGATGGTCCGTTCTGCAGTTAACAAAAGGCGAATTGGAGCTTGTTATCCTGCCCGGAATTGGTGGCCGTTTGTGGGACGTAATATTCCAGCGGCGATCGCTACTGTTTCAGAACTCTGACTTGGTAGGTTTGCCGATTGATGAAGTCGACCCGGCCGAGTTGCCCTCACGCTCACCGCAATTTGGTTTTCCTCTCTGGGGCGGGGAAAAAACCTGGATTGCGCCGGATACGGCCTGGACGGATGGAGCCCCGTTTACGGCACTCGACAGCTGCCCCTATCTGGTCACCTCACAAGATGAGACTCACGTCGAATTGACAAGCCAGATCTGCCCTGTCTCGCACCTGTCCGTGACACGTCGCATCACCCTGAAATCCGCCGCTGCGTGGAGCATTGAGCATAGTGTGACCAATCACGGTCACGTTTCCAGGGCAACAGGCATTTGGTCAGTAATGATGGTCAATACGCCCGCCACGATCGGGATTACGATGGGTGATCCCGAAATCTACCCCGTTTTTGGGCACTCCGGATCAATGGTTGAACCGGCGGCAAACTGCGTCATTACAGATTGCGCCAAACAACAAGAATTCAAGGTTGGACTTCCTAACCCAGATGGGGAAACGCTTATCAAGATCGGCAAAGCTGGCCCCTGGATACTCTGTTCAACCCATCCGCCAGCACCGAGCGACAGCTTTATGCATAAGTATCCCGTAGAGATATTCAATTCGGGCGACTATTCCTACTGTGAGGCCGAATGGCACTCGCCAAAATCTGATTTGGCGCGGGATGAGACGCTCAGGTTTCGTCAGGACTTTGAAATTTGGCCAGACAGCAATCCACCAATTCTTGGCTCGAATAGGGAGTTTATATCATGCATGTCCTGATTACAGGTGCAGGTGGGCATTTGGGTCGAAAACTCTTCGACGTGTTGGAGGCGGATCCTGACTATATAGTGTCAGGGATCGACATTCGCTCGGTTGATCACCCGGATATACATATCGCGGATCTGTCTGGTGACCCAATCTGGATCAAACTTCTGGAAGGTGTCGATGTAATCGTCCATCTGGCCGGAGACCGTGAGCCTGCCGCAAGCTGGTCATCAGCGATCAAGCACAACATGGATGCGACTCTTAAGCTCTATCATCATGCAGTAGCGATGGGTGTCAAACGTGTGGTTCTCGCCAGTTCGAACTGGGTCCACGGGGACAAGCGTTTCACCACTGATGCTTTGAAAAGCGACACGCCTCCAGGACCGGTGAACGCCTATGGCATGTCAAAGCTGTTTTGCGAACGGACCGGAGCTTACTTTGCGCAGAATCATGGGCTTTCGGTCATCTGCCTGCGTATCGGCTGGACCCAATGGACCTATGACAACAAGCCTGGACCGCATATGGCGATGGGCCGTTGGGGTCAGGAGATGTGGCTGAGCGATCGGGATTTCCTAAACGGCATGCGCGCAGCGATAGACGCAAAGGACGTCGCGTTTGCCGCCCTAAATCTTATGTCAGACAATCCTGGCATGCGTTGGGATATCGCCGAAACAAAACGGAAAATCGGGTACGATCCGCAAGATGGAAGCCCCGCGAAAATGACATCCGCCATCGCAATGAGAACCTCAATCAAAAGGCTTTTCTCATTTCGCATCGTTGAGTTTTTTGAGAAGAGACTTCCGCATTGGTAAAAGCGGTACCTTGAAGTTTTTGATGCTCTGCGTTCCGGGCAGTTCGAGAGTAGTTGCAGCCCTCATCGCCGTGTCATTTCTACTTCTTAGTTCCAAAGCAATTCAAAACAGAGAAGTGCTACACAGTACTGGACTCAAACCAATTTCCGAACATTTCCCATTGACCCCATTTCCTTTATTTTGTTAATTTTCAATATGTTGACAAAAAATCCTACCACCCCAGCCATGATTTTCCCTAATATCACGCACTGAATATGTCGCCTCTAATTGTGGCGCATTTTTAGCAGTTTAGCTTCTGACGTATTCAGTTGAGACTCGAATGTGAGCGCAACAATGGTCGATATTCGGCCACAGTCCGAGTTCGCGATTCCTATGGTATGAGTTAGGTTGTTTTAGAAGAAGTTTGAGATCAGAGCCCGGCGAACTGCTTGCGTTGAGCTGACCAGATTGCCGGAAAGCTCGACTTGATCAGGTAATCCGTGGTCAGGCCGTCAGGCTGATCGCCCGCAGCGATGGCATCCAGAACATCAAGCGCCAGCATTGCCAGGTCGACATCATCCTGAACACGGCGCTTGGAGGTACCTTCTTCTTCCGCGAATTTTGAGAACGTTCAGCCAACAACAATCATGGCCAACCACCGGCGCGTTTTGATGACGTTGCGGACAAGTGTTTGATCGATCTGAGGAGGCGGATCAGGTGAGAATTGTGCTCTGCGTCGTTCCATCTGAATACTCGACTTCCAGAATCCAATCCTGCTCGTTGCGGCCCACATATATATATGTCGGACCATCGCCTGGCGCAGGTCGGTCTGTGGTTACGGAACAGGTGAACTGATCGACATTATCAGCGACTGTAAAGGTCTCCTGATCCGCTGTGTCTTCGGCCTTCCCGTTCGCGAAAGGAAACGGTGCCCATAAGGCCGATGTGTGAACCGACACAAACCGCGCGACGTGGTCTCCGTTCGTCTCGCTGAGGTCGACCGTCGCGAAACACGCGCGGTGTTCATCGCCGGAAAGGAAAACAACATGGGAGATCTCGTTTTTTGCGATGTGAAGCAGCACCTCTTGCATCGTTGTAAGGTAGCCATCCCAACCGTCGGAATGGATGGCGCTGAGGTTCGTTGGGTCGAGCGACGCGTCACGCTGCACGGCCCGCCTGTGGCGCGGCAGAAAGAGCGAAGGTGTGATGACGAACTTTGGCCCATCGTGGCTGCTGAGGAACGTCTTTAGCGCGGCCATATTTGTGTTCAGTGGATCAGCGTCAAACAGTTTGGCACCGCCCAGGCTGTTGACCTGTCGCCTGCTTCTATCCGTGCGTGTGTCCAGCAGGAAGAACGGGAAACCGTCAAAATCGAACTCAACCCGGTTCGCGCGCAGGCCGTGTTGGTATTTCTTGTAAGCGTCAACTGCGGTCGCAAACCAAGTGGCAGGCGGCTGTCCCGACGGCTCCCAATTGTCGACCAACTCATGATCATCGAGCAACATGTACGATGGGCCCGACCGAAGCGCAGTTCTGACCGGGTTGGCGCGCAGCCAATTCTCATAGGGTGTGCGATAGCGGTCATCCTGATCTCTCGGGTCAAAAACCCCCGCAGTGGCATCAGAATAGATCTGGTCACCTACAAACAGCATGAAACGTGGGGCAGTCGCAGCAGGACCGCGCAGGCGATGCGCCAGACCCGCGTAGGACTTGTACGCCGTCGGACCGTCGAACATCCCGGCAGGGTACTGACAGGATCCGAACACGAACCGCGTGGTATCTGCCCCGATTGGCGGTTTACGATCCGGCACGATTCCATCATGCAAATCGAAACTCTGATCGCGAAGACTTTCCAGCGCGGCTGTACCAAAAACCGTATCGGGACCAAACTGCATTTCCGTGACCGCTTGCCGACTTACGCCGGTCGCCGCGGCAGGGTCGATCATCAATCGGTTGACCGTGCGCAAACCTTTATAGTTTTTGCCTTTGTCCGGCTTCTCGCCCTCTGGTCTTTCCATTGAAAGTTGGCGGGCCAACGCGTCTGCCACCGCGTCGCGCATGGCCTGAAAACTCTCTAGCGTGATTTCGCGGGACACCACATCAGACCGCTTGCCAGTGCGATCGAATTCCTTCAGTGTCTGCCTGTTTTCAAGCATGTAGTAACGCGCCGCGACGACCGGTGCGAGGACCCGCGCTTCGTCGTAGACGATAAGGATCAGTGTCGCGTTCCCGGGATTCGCAGGATCATGGTTCGGCATGACATCCGCTGCGGGAATCTCGAACGCATCCCACAATTTTTGTTCAAGCTGACTCGAACGATACACTGCCATGGAATCGAGAATTTCGTTCTTTGTCCACGGGCCGGTCTGGTCCGGTTTCAGGATGCTGTTTCCGGAAACATGAACCCGCAGCAATACGACCCCTTCGGGTTTGCGATGCGATGGCGCCGCGCCGATCCGCGCGATGTAGCCTTCTTCGGCAGCATTGTCCGGTTCCTCAAGCGTCATGATCGGCCCGATCCACGGAGCGTAGGCGACGCGCTCGTCGTTTCGAACATGGTTGTTTTGGCCTACATCCGCATCAAGGAACGTTCTAATACTTTCGAACGTTTCCAATCGATCCGCGCCGATCAAACAGTCTTGATGCCCCGCCCCCTCAATAATCTTAGGAGCAAGATACTGGACACCGGCATCATGCAGGATCTGCTCCATCCGATCCACCGTCGCAACATTGGACAGCCCATTGTCGCTACCATGCACGCTCAGAATCGGGATATTTTTCAAACCTTTCTCCAGCAAATCCCGGGACACCAACGCGTTGCGGCCACGATGGTCGGTCATCAGATCATGGCGTGCAAAATGCAGGGTCGATGCAACAGTGCGCAGGCTCAGAGCACCAAAATGATCGTCGATATGGTTAAGGACCCCGTCTTCCATCCGTGCGGCAGTGAAGTCGCGCCCGTACAGCGCATCCATCCGATGCCGCGTGCGTGTCCAAGGTGTCCGCTTCCAGGGCAGGATCGGGTTCTCGATGTCAAATTCCTCTACCGGGTAAGGCAAGGTGGTGACGACACGATCCCATAGATCGTCGACCAGGGTCGGGTTTTCAGGCCGGAACTCGTACGCGTCAGGCAGGAATTCCACCAGATAGCGCATAACGTAGCCGCGCAGGATGTTGATGGGGGAAAACACAACAAGCGGTCCCACTTGCGTAAAGGCCATGCGTCCGATTTTCGTGAACAAAGCGTCCGCCGGGGGATTCCCTTGCGCAGACTCCAATATCGCCTGACTGACGACGATCGTGCCCATGCAATGCGCCACCACATCCACTTGCTGAGCCCCGGTGAGTTCCAATGCCTTGTCGATAACCCAGTGAACATCCCGCTTTGCGATCTGCTCAAAGGCCCAAGGCTGCTTTGCCGTCTGCTTGAAGTATGGGCTCGTGCGCATGTCGGCGATCATCACGTCACGTCCGCTTTCGTACAGATGGCTTGCAAGGTTCGGCGTGACGGCCTTGTGGGCAAAGGTCGTTCCGCCAGCGCTGTAACCGTGAAACATCACCACAGGGCGTTCTGTGGTGTTTGAGTTCCGATACAGCGTGATACGCACCTTACCTTCGATCAATTCATCCGATGCCGAAAGCGCTGGTTTCTCTGGCAGGATCGCTCCTTCATCAAAGTGCGGCTCTGCCGTGACGGGCAAACCGACAGAGAGTGTCAGCTTGGCAGGTGGTTCAAAATCCACCTGCGGTTCGGATGGCCATTCGTCCGGCGCGCGGAAGCTCCAGATATGGATGCCAAGCAAGAGACGCAGGAAATAGCCCAAAAAGCCGCCAAGATCGGCGATCGCCTTAACCGAGTCCGCTTGTTTCACAATGCGGAACAACGGAACGCCAATCCGCGCCAGATACGCGGTATCGAGTTTCAGAACGCGCGGATGCGCAGTATCAATTCCAGGAAACCCCTCCAACTCGATTTCCATAAGCTGACGCCAGGGGTTTCCGCGCCGATTGTAGGTGAAGCGTTTTATCCCGACGATACGGTCTCCTGACAGCGTGAAATCTCCGCCCGGTGCCGCGGTTCCAACCTGAAGATCATAGACAAATCTGCGGACCTCGCCCGCGCGACTGGCAATGGCGAAGCCAGATTTGATCCTGCTCAGAAAACCCGGCCCCGGCGGGCCGGAGCCGCCGTCAAAAGCGGCCTGATAAATGTCCCTGAGCCCGCGGTTCCAGAACCAGGCGCGTCCTGCGCGCCAGATCCGACCAAGGAACCAACTGTCCTCCCGCTCCAGCACCTTGAGCGTTCCGCTAAGCGGTGCCCGGAACTTTGCCATAGCGTCGAGCTTCAGTTCTCGCACGGTCGGCGGGTCCCATTTCCTGGCCAATTGATCCCACTCATTCTTGTCAAAAACCCTGATCTCACTCTGGATCAGTCGCTCGCCGGTCGACGTGGAAACATCGAGCACCGGAAGCCCAGGCTGCCCGGGATTCAAGCTTTGCACCGGTTTGGGCTCGAACCGCATTGTCAACTCGACAACAAACAGGCCCGGCGGTTTGCCCTGCGGAGAAAACCGGACCGGGCCGTGCAGGCGTTCTATGACCTCGACTTCGGTCGGTTCGGGCTCAACGGCATGGTCCGTCTCACGAAATACCGGGCGTTCGAACGGTTGCGGTTGTGGTGCCGGGGGTTGCGCGGGATCGTATCCCCAGAATGCGGCCAGATGTCTGGCGGATCGCAGCGCCAGTGCCGCGATTGTCAGAGCCGGGTTCGTTCCAAGCGCAGTTGGAACAATCGACCCGTCCAGCACGACAAGCCCCTCATAGGCATCCGGGGAACTGTCGGACCTGAAGACCCGGCCGGTCGGGTTCACCACCCCGTCAGAGCCATGATCGGCCATGATCAGCCCCCCCAGCGGGTGAACGGTTGTAACCGGGCCGCGCTGGCCTCCGGTCAGGAACGAAAGATCCTCGGGTAAAAGCCGCCACGCCGGGTTTGCTATGAACCGCCCACCCGACCCGGTCGTCAGGTTGGAAAGGGTATCAACACCGTTGACGAAGGTTGACGGTTCGTCGCCCGGCCATAGCATTCGCGCGGTTCCGTCAACCTCGAAATCCTTGGACTTGTTCCGGACCTCAATCTCACCTTTCGCGCCATCGTCGCCCATAATAGCAAAGACAGCAGTCTGTTTGATCGACTGCGGTGGAATGGCATAACCATCATCGCTCGGGAATCCGGTTCCGTGCGAAGACCAGTCCATGTCCTGCAACGCATGGAGCGCGTTGACGGACCCGAAAACCTCACCAAAAACCACGCGAAGTGAGGCCGGAACCGAAATCTCCTGAATCAGAACGCCCTTGTCCTCGCGCAGGTCGATCACCCCGGTGATGGTCGGGCCAATATTTCGGGTCGACGGTTGAACTGCCTCATCGGCGACCGTGTTGACCTCGGAGCTTGTCGAAAAATCAGCTGCAAGCATGTCACCATTGGTCGAACAGCGTTGCCCCAGCATTTGTGCCGACAAAGCCAACCCATTCGCGTGAGAACGTGCCAGGATTTCATTCGACCCCATCGTGCCCGCCGCGATGATGATTTTCGATGCCCGAATACGGGTGACCGAATTCTCGCGCAGGCGCAGATTTTTGTCGGTGAAAACCGTATTCGCAATCCAGTTATCCCCATCTTTTGAAACGTATAAAACAGTACCACCGCAATAAATCTCGGCCCCGGCCTGATGCGCTTGCACCAGCAAACCGAGATCCAGCGATTCTTTTGCTCCAAAATTGCAACCCGTGGCGCAGTCGCCGCACCTGATGCACTTCTTGAGCCGGACATTCGCTCCGTTTGTCCGGTCCGTCATGGCGACCGTAATGTCAGCCGACCGAAAGTGTGACGGTGCCATACTTTCTAGCGCCTGATGTTTTTCAAGCGGCCCGTCCGGGTGATTGCCGATCTGGTTGGGCACGCCTCCGATCCTGGCCCCCAGCATTTCTGCCGCCTCATCGTAGAAATTCTGCCACGTGGTGAAGGTCGAGAGTTCAGCTGGCCATCCGGACTGGAACCGGTCAGGAGACGGCGTTTCCATGACCCCTGCATTGATAAGCGACCCGCCGCCAAGGCCATTTGCAACAACCACATTAACCTTGGGGCCTAACCTGACATCAAAAAGCCCCTGCCGGTTGCCATCCCGTCTCAGATATGTTGGCAGTTCGGCAAGACCACTGGGAAAGGCCCCCGGCAAGTACTCGTTTCCGCGTTCCAGCACACCAACCCGGACAAGTGACCCGCCGTCGGAGCGCCCTGCAAGGGTTGCTGCGGCCACCGCCCCACCATAACCGCTGCCGATGATGAGAACGTCAAAATGAACCTCATTATTGGGTGCGGCACTGACTTCAGCTGCAAGGTGTTCGAACCCTTTTGATATCCAGGCCGTCCGAGATTCCGTATCAAAACTACTCATTAATGAACCTGTTTGTTTGGTCCGGAAAACGATGGCGCAACGCAGTACTAGATCGGACCAGGATCCAGTTGCATCGCCGATCAATTCGGCTGGGACTCGCGAAACCACGAAGAGAAAAAGAGAGATGCGTCAGACGTCCCACTTGGCATTATAGCACATTTCCAGGCGGTCTTCGCGCGACACTGCCAAACGGCGTTCCTTGGTGAAATTCACAGACGCATTGGCTGAACATTCATAAATCCCGGATTCTGTGCAAAACTGGCCCCGGGCAGGCAGCTCGTCGATTGATCGCCTGCCAGCTTTGTTTGCACGCTGGCATGGCAGCGCGGAGACGTTTCGAGTATTGGTGGGACCGGAGGTTTGTCTTGGAAAACGCGTTGATTACGCTTGACAATCTGCTTCCTCTTTTCCTTTTGAAACGGTTGCATGGCACAGACGGTTCGCGGCCCGCAGAGGTAAACCTGTCGGGTGCAACACTCCTGATCGATGTGTCACGGTCCACAGCCCTGGTCGAGCGTGCATCACAACGCGGGCAAGCGGGGCTGGAACAGATCGGCAGGCTTCTCAACCAGTCTTACACGCGCTGCGTCGACTTGATCATTTCGCTTGATGGTGAGGTTGTCAGATTCACAGGTGATTCCATTTTGGCCTTTTGGCCGGACGACAAAGCAGGGGCACAGCGCGCCGTCGTTCAGGCCAAGCGATTTGCGGACACGATTTGCGGCCAGACTGACCTTGGCACCGAAACCCTTGGAACGGCGGAAGAAACCGCTTTCCATGCGGGCATCGGCCATGGCGACCTTAGGCTTCTGGCAGTTGGCGGCGATCCGATTTGGAACCTTGTGATCGGCGGTGATGCGCTGGATCAGGCTGCGCGCGCGCTCGACCAGACGGGCGTGGGCGAAGTCGCATTATCCGAAACGGCACAATTGGCCTATGGCAGTACCGACGAGGCAAAGTGGACACCCGCTGCACCGCCTGTCAACCGCGACGTTGATCCCGACACGGACTGGCTGCTTGGATTCGTGCCCCCATCTGTGCGGAACTCGATGGAATCAGGGTACGTGCAAGGAACACCTGACCCGTCTGTCAGTTCGTCGGGCAATTCCGAGATCAGGCCCGTGTCAGTTCTCTTTGCCCGATTAACCCGCCCCGCTGAAGAGCATCCTAACGAGGTTATTGACCTGACAGACCTGCATGACCTGTGTCGCGACATACAATTAGAGCTACGCGCACGGGACGGGCCAGCAAGTGAGTTCTTCTTTGATGGGAATGGTCTGGTCTGCCTTGCCGGCTTTGGCGGGCCTGGCGTTTTCCATCGTGATGACCCGCGACGCGCACTGGACATGGCCCAGGCGATCGTCGCCCTGGCCCACCGAAGAAAGTTGCGCGCTGCCGTCGGTGTAGCAACTGGTGATGCGCTTTACAGGGTGGCGGGCAGTTCCAAAAGGCTTCAACCGATGCTGTTCGGACAGTCGGTCAACCGCGCCGCGCGTCTGATGGCGCAAGTTGACGACGACATACTGTGCGACTCACGGACACAACGGCTGGCTCGAGGTGAGTTCGAATTCACACAAAGCAGATCGCTGCAACTGACCGGCCTTGGTGAAGTTGTTCCGGTCTTTCACCCGGCTCCACGACGCCAACAGATGGAGCGCGAGACAAAACTGATCGGGCGCGGTTCGGAGCTCGAATTCCTCAATACAGCGTTTGAGCACGTCAGTTCAGGTGCAAAACGACTTGTTGTCGTCGTCGGCGAGCCGGGCACTGGCAAGACGACGCTGATCAATGCCTTTGAAGACGGTCTGAAGGAACGTGGGGCCTCGGTTTTTGTTGCGCGCGCCGAACGGGATGACCGGCGAAGCTCACTCCACGTATGGCGGCAACTGCTGCACGCCCTGACCGGTCTGCAAGATCTACGAGATGGTCAAGCTGTCTTTGACGTGATTCAGCAGCACGTTGGCGACGACGCCCGAATTGCTGCAGGCTTGCCTTTGCTCAGCGACGTGCTGGCGATCGAATTGCCTGAATCTCAAAACACGATGCACCTGTCAGGTGCCCACAGAGCCGATGCGACGATGCGTTTGATCGCCGACATCGTCGGGTTACTGGCACCGCGCCCGGTCGCGTTTGTTTTAGAGGACAGTCAATGGCTGGACTCGGCTTCTTGGCGTCTTGTCGAATGGGTTCTAACCTCTCTCGACACGCTACTGGTGGTCCTTTGCGTCCGCGCAGGTGAAATACCGCAACCCCTGTCCGATTTAAGCCGGAGCGCGGAAGAGATTGCATCGGGCGCTACGCCAAGCCCGGCTGACCTGGCGCAGTATTACCGCCGCGTCGATCTTACGGAACTGGACGAAACCTCGATGCGTCAGCTGATCACGCGGACTCTGGACGGCACGCCAGCAGGGGCGGAAATCGAACATCAGATATTGTCACTGGCAAGCGGGAACCCGTTATTTGCAGAAGAGATCGCCTTGTCGTTGAAAAGCGAGGGAATGATCTTCGAGCGTGACGGCCACTGGCAGTCGGCGCGCCCCCTGCCCGACCTCGGCTATTTCGAAGGCATCGAAAGAGTGATCCGGGAACGTTTCGAACAACTTGATGGTGCCTCTCGCGAAGTTCTGAGCGCAGCATCGATCATTGGTCGCACGTTTGCAGAGCGGCCCCTGCAAGCGCTTCTGGGACACTCGGTGGCTACGGCGCTACAGCGCCTTGTCGACGCGCAACTTATCGTGCGCCAACAACAGGAAAGCCTGTACCAGTTTCGGCACGATCAGATTCGGGATGTTGTCTACAATTCGATTACCAATGATCGTCGGCGACATCTGCACAAGTCCTTGGCCACGTGGCTGGAACTGGAACAACCCGATGCGACTGCAAACGGCATCGCGACCCTGGCCCGGCATTTCGAAGCTGCGGGCGCATACGATCAGGCTGTCAAATATGCCGATAGCGCCGCGACCAGTGCATTGCGCAGTGGTGCCTATCGCGAAGTGGAATCTTTCCTCGCCATCTGTCTGGATCACGAGCCTCCGCACAGCAGTTGGACACCCGAGCAAAGGCTGCGATCGGTGACGTGGCGACGGCAGTTGGCAGAGGCGCATTATGGGCGTGGCGACATCCAGGCACAGGGCGTGGCCATTCGCTCGGCTCTTGACGTGGCTGGGCACACGGTACCGAACTCGGCCGTGTCCATTGGCCTGCACCTGGCCACACGCGGCTTGCGTATTCTAACCCGCCAAGCCTTGCCACATAATCGCGACTTTCGCACAGATACTGACGGGGCGCGATGGAATGGGGAAATCGCTCGGTGCCTGAACCAGGCAGCAACCGTCGACTATTTTGAACTGAGGTTCGCGCGTGGCATGTGCAATCTGCTGGGCGCCGTTATCCGGGCAGAGTGGACCGACGTGTCGGTTGAAACGGTTTTGTCCAACTGTCAGTTGGCTGCAGGGCTTGGCATGATGGGGTGGCGCAGGATGAACGCCCGACTGATGAACCGCGCCGAAGACGTGGCGATCAAGCTGGAAGACCCCGCGCTGCAATCGCATGTATGTACACTCGATGCGCTCTGGCGCGTGGGTGTTTGCGATTGGGGCATGCTCGACAAACGTATTGATCAGGCCCAAAAACTTGCACTGGAATCTGGCGATCAGCTTCGGTGGTGCAACGCGCAAGGCATTCGTTTCTGGTCGCAATACTATCGCGGCAATCTCGATGCGCTGGAAGAGACGACGCGTCTGCTTCTTCTGCGGGCGCAAAACGCCGGAAACATTCAGCAGGAAATTTGGGCGCTTCGCTGCAAGGCGCTTTACCTGCTGCATATCGACAATCCGCGTCAGGCCGTCGATCTGCTGCGTGTGGCAAACACGAGCATGTCTGAATCCGCCGATATTGCAGCCCGGATTTCGGCGACAGGTGCGATGGCGCTTGCTTTGACGCGGATTGGCAAGCATTCCGAAAGCTACGACGCAGCGGTGACAACCATGGAGTTCCTCGACCAGATGCGTCGGCCATCCTCACACAGCGTGATCGTCGGAATTTCGAGCGTGCTCGAAGTCCTTCTGCGCGGCCGGGAAGCGGGTTTGTGGTCAAACCAAAACGAAAAACGCGACTTGGAAGCGCGCGCGCTCGCGAAGCTGTCACGCTACAGCAAGGTCTTTCCCGTCGGAAAGGCACAGCTTGGGCTTTGGCGTGGGCTCAGCCAATTTCTGGACGGAGCCCAGGGCGAAGCGATGTCCGAATGGAAGCAAGCGCGGGACTGGGCCGACAAACTTCAACTGCGTAAGGATGCAACATTGCTAAATGCAGAAATCCGCCGCTGGCAGACACGTTGAAACTGACTGGCCGGTTCTGAAAGGGAATTCTGCAAGACAACAGACCAACCGTGTAGTCGCTTTAGAGTTAGCCCCCCGCGATTTCCCGCCACTGGTGCAAAGCCAAGCCTTTAGGATGAAACCGAACCTGAGCTCACAGGATGCCATTGCCGGGCCATCGGGTCGCTGATTTTCAGGCTATCCACAGCGCGGCTTGCAATTTGGTCAATGATCTCAACAAGATTGACCGGCTTCAGGTAGAAGGCAGGTACTGGCGGCATGATAATGGCCCCCATTTCGGCAACGGCCGTCATATTGCGCAGATGTGCAAGGGTCAGAGGCGCCTCGCGGGCCAACAGAACCAGCGGCCTGCGCTCCTTAAGTTGAACACTGGCGGCACGGGTCAACAGGTTATCATCCAACCCATGCGCTATGGCGGCCAGTGTGCGCATGGAACACGGCGCGACGATCATACCCGACACAGGGACGGAACCGGACGCGATCGAAGCTCCTATGTCATCCGAGGGGTGAGTCCGAGAGACAAGTCGTTGCAAATCCGCAAACGCAGTGGGACCGCACTCTTGGTGTAACGTGAGCTTGGCAGCAGCACTGACAACAAGGTCTGTTTCTACACCTGCGGCCGCCAATCGCCGTGCAACCGCTGGGCCAAGAGCCGCCCCCGAGGCCCCAGATACGCCCAGAACAACCCGAACCTGTTTCATGGCTGCAACTCCGGCATTCTTTTGTTTACAAGGTTTTGCGCGAATTCCAGATCCGCTTCAGAACTGCGCATGACCGTTCCCCATTCCCGTTTCGTTTCGCTTTGAATCTTGGTCGTCGCGTCCAGGCCAATCTTTCCTGCGAGGCCAGGCTCGGGTGACGCGAAATCGAGGTAATCCATTGGAGTTCTGTCTAAAGTGATCACATCGCGGCCAGGGTCCATGCGCGTAGCAAGCGCCCAGGCAATGTCATCCCAGTTTCGGGTGTTGATGTCAGCGTCGACGGCAACAATCATCTTTGTATAGCTGAATTGCGGCAGCATCCCCCACAGGGCCATCATCACGCGACGCGCCTGCCCCGGATACCGTTTATCGATGGCAACGATCGCAATGCGATAAGAACAGGCGGCTGGCGGCAGCCAAAGGTCGCAGATTTCAGGAATCTGCGCACGGATCGTCGGCAAAGCCAGACGATTGAACACCTCGCCAATGATCGCCGGCTCGTCCGGCGGTCGCCCGGTATAGGTGGACAGGTACAAAGGCGCTTCGCGATAAGTCACTGCGGTGACATGCATTACAGGGAATGGCTCGGCAGGATTGTAATACCCCGTGTGATCGCCAAAAGGCCCTTCAGGTGCCATTTCGTTTGGTGAAACCCATCCCTCCAGAATGATCTCGGCATCTGCCGGAACCAACATTGGAACAGTTCGTGCAGGGACTAGGCGTGGGCGGCTTTGGTTCAGCGCACCTGCAAACGTCAATTCAGACACAGTTTCCGGCAATGGCAGGGCCGCCGACAACAACGTCGCAGGGTTCGCGCCGAGGACGATTGCGACCGGCATTTTTTTATTGTTCCGGGCCCAGCCTCGGTGGTGACCAGCCCCACCGCGATGGGGCAGCCAGCGCATGATCAGGCGGTTTCGATCCAGTACCTGAACGCGATAGACACCTGCATTATAGCCCTGCGCAGCATTGGGTTCGCTGCCATAAGGCCGAGTCAGGACAACAGGCCATGTAATCAGCGGCCCTGCGTCTTCCGGCCAGTGCGTTTGTATTGGCAGCGCGCGCAGGTCCACATCAGGTCCACTGTAGCAAGCATGTTGGACAGGTGCAGTTTTGACAACCTTTGGCCGTGTGGACAGAGCCGCCTTCAGCATTGGCCACCGCGACAGCGCGTCCCGCAACCCGTCCGGAGGTGTCGGCGCCCGCAACGCGGCCAGAAAACTGCCCAGATCGTCCAACCCGTCAAGCGAAACACCCAAACCGGCGGCAACCCGTTCCGTTGTTCCAAACAAATTGGCCACAACGGGAATCGAGGACCCCCTCGCAGAGAAACCCGTTGGCTGATCAAATTGCAGGACCGGCCCCTTGGCCTCTAACACCGCTCGGTGAACGGCAGTCATCTGATGGCGCACTGAAACCGGGTCAGGGATATGCCTGAATTGCCCGTTTTCGTCACACCATTTCAGAAAATGTCGAAGGCTGGGGTATTGCGGAAGGGTGCGAATGGTCTTGCTCCGTCGGTGGTTCCGATCCCCTAGCAGCGAAACCTCGGCATCGAATTGACAACCGTCAAATGCATGGCTTCGCGAACCGCTTAGGACATGTCCGTAATCACCATCTTGAGACAGCAGGAGGTCTGTTTGTCTGTTCCCCAAACCCAGATACCACAATGCCCGGTCGCTTTGGCAACCGCGCTGAGGTTCGTTCCACTCGTACCCCTTTCACTGTCACTGACAGCGTTCTCGCGTCGGATCGCAAAAGCACATCCAGACATGTTTCGCAGGCTCGGGAAACACAATCGGGCCTTGTTTGTTCTGGACCCCACGGATTTGCCGGTTGTTCTGCTTCTCAAGCCAAATAATGGGCTTCCAACGATAACCGTGAGCCGAAAGCATGGGGACGGGACAGCGCGAATCTCTGGCCCTTTGGCGGCCCTGTTGGGGCTGGTGCATGGGGCTTTTGATGGCGATGCACTGTTTTTTTCGCGCGACCTTGTGATTCAAGGCGACACCGCAGCGGCCTTGGCTTTGAGAAACGCAATCGATGACGCGGAACTGGACCTCGCGCATGAGGTCACTAATGTGTCTGGCCCATTGGCACGCTTCTTGGAACAGATAATTGCATTCGCAGAACGTCGAACTGGCCTGTGCCTGACCCGGCCGGAGGACTCTCTTTCATGGTAATGGAAATCGTCTGCCCCGCAGGCACACCCGCCGCCTTGAGAGCAGCGGTCAAGGCTGGCGCTCATACAATCTATTGCGGCTTCAATGACGAAACCAACGCGCGCAATTTTCCCGGTCTCAATTTTGACCGGACCGAGATGCGGTCCGGGATCTCTTTTGCACATGAACACGGCGCCAAAGTGCTGGTCGCGATCAACACGTTTCCCCGTGCAGGCAGCGAGTCCATCTGGCATCATGCGGTGGCAGACGCAGAAACCTGCGGCGCGGATGCGGTGATCCTGGCCGATCTGGGACTGCTGGATCATACCGCGCGGAACCATCCCGGCTTGCGCAGGCATCTGTCCGTTCAGGCAGCTGCAGCCAATGCCGATGTGATCAACTTTTATGCCGAGACGTTTGGCGTCAAACGGGTGGTCTTGCCGCGTGTGTTATCCGTACACGAGATTTCCGCTATCAATGCCGAGACCGACGTCGAGACCGAGGTTTTTGTCTTCGGCGGTCTATGCGTCATGGCCGAAGGGCGATGCTCACTGTCCTCCTATGCCACAGGGCTGTCCCCAAATATGAACGGTGTCTGCTCACCGGCCAGCCACGTAGAGTATGAGGAAGATGACGGAGCTCTGGATGCCCGTCTTGGCGGCTATCTGATTCATCGCGTCGAACGGAATGCGCCTGCACCATACCCAACGCTTTGCAAAGGGTGTTTTTCTGCAGGAGGAAAGACCGGACATCTGTTCGAAGACCCCGTCAGTTTGAATGCTGAACGGTTGATCCCGCAATTGCAGAAGGCCGGTGTGACCGCCTTGAAAATCGAAGGGCGTCAACGTTCAAAATCCTATGTCGCGCAAGTCGTTCGAAACTTTCGTGCTGCAGTGGATGCATTGGATGCCGGACGTCCGCTGCCCCAGGGGATGCTCGCTCGTTTGTCCGAGGGGCAAGCCATGACAACCGGCGCATACAAAAAGACCTGGAGATAGTCTGATGGAATTGACCGTTGGCCCAAACCAGTTTTTCTGGTCAGCCGAACGCTGGGAATCCTTTTACAGCGATTTGACTCAGTCACCTGTTGACCGGGTCGTGATCGGGGAGCTGGTGTGTTCCAAACGCTTGCCGTTCTATCAAGATCGCATCCCAGAAGCCGTATCCCGACTTTTGGATGCCGGGAAAGAGGTCACGTTGACGACTCTGGCTTTGGTGACACTGAAGCGAGAGCTCAGATTGACTGCGGAGCTGGCAGACATGGGTGTCATGGTCGAGATAAACGACCTGACAGCTCTGGTGTACATCCCCAATGGGTGCGCGTTTTCCGTTGGACCGCTGGTGAACGTATATAACGAAAGCACGGTGAACTGGTTGGCATCACGAGGCGCCCGGCGCATTTGCCTGCCGCCTGAACTCCCTGTCGAGTCCGTCAAGGTTTTGGCTCAGGCCGCAAAGGACAAGGGCGTCGCGATCGAGGTATGGGGTCACGGTCGTCTGCCCCTGGCCATTTCCGGACGTTGCTATCACGCCAGACTACACGGGCGCAGCAAGGACAATTGTCAGTTCGCCTGCGAAGATGACCCGGACGGGCTTGACGTTGTGACCAGTGACGGTGTGCCATTCATGGCGATGAACGGGGTGCAGACCCTGTCGGACAGCTATGCCTGTACGGATCACCAGATTGATCTTTTACGGGATACCGGAGTATCCGCCCTGCGCCTGTCACCGCAGGCCGACGGTTTCTTGGAGTTGTGCGATTTGTACCGGCGGCGAGTTGATGGCGTGTTGGCCCAAGGTGAATTGGGGCAGGCTATGCGCGACAAACATCCGGGTATCCGGCTGAGCGACGGTTTCCTGACGGGTCGCTGCGGTGCCGAATGGTCAGGCACTTCAGACCAGCCCCCCAAGGCGCCGTGACGCCCAAAACAGATAGCAATCGGACTCTTGCGTCTTTTTGGGCAGCACCGTACCGTCCACTGTTCCTCGCGGCTTATCTTTGCGCTTTTATTACAGTGGGCTGGTGGCCCTTGGGCGATTGGATCGGCCTACCCGGCCCAGCCTGCACTCCCGAGGTCCTCTGGCATGTCCACGAACTCATTTTCGGGTTCGCCGGGGCGGCGATTGGCGGATACATACTGACTGCACTCCCCGGTTGGACAAGGGCTTTGCCAACGCAGGGCTCATGTTTAAAAGCACTGTTTGCTCTCTGGCTGGGTGCGCGTATCGCTACAGCATTTGCCTGCACCACTTTTCCGTTTGTCCCGCTTGCGTTCAACGCCGGTTATTTCGGACTTTTGGCGGTCGTGGTTGGTCGCCACCTATGGTGCGCGCGTGCCTTCAACAAGCTCGGGTTTCTTTGCGTTATCCTTGCGCTTGGCATCAGCGAAGCCTTGTTTATGAGCGCGACTTCTTTTGGTATGCCATGGGTCGCCTTTGACATGATGCTGCCCATGACGCTTGGGGCCACTATGCTGTTGAATGGGGTCGGCTCTCGGGCCATTCCGGCCTTCACCAGCAATTGGCTGCTCAGTAAGGGGCGATCCAATACAATCCCCTTACCAATGGCCGCCTACACAATACTGACACAGGCGTTGCTGGTTGTGTGCATTCTCGCGGCGCTCAATGGTTGGAGTGTCTGTCAAAGCCTTGCGATGATTGCCACAGCACTTTTGCTGATTTGGCAAATGCGCAGATGGCAGACGTTTGACGTGCTGGCAAACCCGCTTCTGGCGGCCTTGCATCTGTCTTACCTGTGGCTGCCCATGGGGTTGCTGATCATGGGCTTGTCGGGGCTGGTATCTGATGTCTATCGCATCAAAGACGCCTTGCACGCAATCACCATAGGAGGGTTGAGCGGTTTGATCATGGCCATCTCGGGCCGAGCTGCCGCCCATACAAAAGCCGGTGACATGAAAGCTCGCAATCCCTTTGTAATCGGCGTCGTGTTGGTGTGGATGTCTGCAGTGACCCGTCTGGCCTCACCGCTGCTGCCGGCCTTTCAGCTGGAAGTTCTTGCAGCCGTCGTTTGGTGCATCGGTTGGGCGGTTTTTACCGTCGGCTTTCTTCCCGCCTTGACCGGCCCCGTTCATCGACCAGCTTTTAGTGGCAAGAAATACAACCGTTTCGAAAAAATCAGAGACCAATGATGCCAAATAACCTGAATTCGAAACCGACATGGGGTGAACGCTGCACCCGCCACGGCAAACATCAGTCCACCGCAAAGATGTGCGTCTCAGCAATCTGGCCCGGCTGAAACAGCCGGGCCAGTCTAACTCACGCTGTTGCCGAGGTTCAGTCGTATAGAACCGCCGCGATTTTCGGGTCGTCAATGTTCGACGCGTCGTAATAGTAGAAGCCCGTATCGATCAGGTTCGGAACGTCTTCACCGTTCAACGCTGAAACAGCGGCCTTGACGGTCTCATAGCCGATGCCGACCGGGTTCTGGGTGATGGCGCCGGTCATAAGACCGCTTTTGATTGCGTCTTTCTGGGCCTTGCCGCTGTCATAGCCGATGATGACCAGACCTTCGGTGCCCAGTTCCTGAACGCCGTTGACCACACCGATGGCTGAACCCTCATTTGTGCCGAAGATACCCTTCAAATCCGGGTTCGCGGTCAGGATCGCCTTTGTCACCTCTGTCGATTTCAGGTGGTCGCCCTGACCGTACTGAATCGTGACGACCTCGATGTCGGGATACTTCTCGGCCATGCGATTGACGAAACCATCCCGGCGGTCGATGCCTGTCCGGCTGGTCTGGTCATGTGCCACGACAGCAACCTTGCCCTTACCGCCGAGTTTTTCAGCCATCTTGTCTGCCGCAAGCCCGGCAGCCGCCAGATTGTCGGTGGTGGCAGTTGAAAGCGGGATATCGCTGTCGACACCGCTGTCAAACGCGATGATCGGAATTCCCTTTTCGTTTGCCTGCTTCAGCAACGGGATCGCGGCCTGACTGTCCAGCGCGGCAAACCCAATTGCCTTGGGATTATTGGCCAGCGCAGCCGCCAGCATGTCGATCTGGCGATCGACCATGGTTTCGTTATCCGGGCCTTCAAACGTGATGGTGACGCCATACTCGTCCGCCGCCTGCTCGGCACCCGATTTCACAGCCTGCCAGAATTGATGCTGAAATCCTTTCGAGACCAGTGGGATATAGATATCTTCCGCAGCCGCCATTGAGGCGGGTCCTGCAAGAGTGACCGCGCTTAGGGCCCCCAGAATAAATCGACGTGAAAACATTTCTCTCCTCCAGTTGGTTGATTTCGACTTTGGTGAATCGCCCTGATCACCCTGCCTTCTTGCGTCGCGCCATGTCGGCGTAGACCGCAAGGATGATGATTGCGCCGGTCACAACGGTCTGCCATTCCTGTGCAACGGACAGTACGCGCAGGCCATTGGTCAAAACCGCCATGATCAGCGCGCCAATCAATGTGCCCAGAATTGTCCCGCGCCCTCCGGACAGAGACGTGCCGCCGATGACCACGGCCGCGATGGCCTCAAGCTCGTACCCTAGACCCAATGCCGGTTGGGCCGAGTTGAGACGCGACGCGATCAGAATGCCTGCAATGCCGCAGATCGCCCCCGCCAAGGCGTAGATACGCATCTTCCACATATCGGTGTTCACGCCCGACAGCCGGACCGCCTCTTCGTTCGAGCCCAGCGCAAATGCATACCGCCCCAGCACCGTACGTCCCAAAATGTACGAGGCCGCGATGGCCACAAGGAACAGGATCAACACACCGTTGGGAATGGGCAGATTCGGGAAAATCTCGCCAATCAATGATCCGCGCGAGATCTGATCGAACCCCGGCGTGTCGTTGAAATAGATTGGGCGCGTGCCCGAAATAACAAGCGACAGCCCCTTTAGGATCAGCATCATGCCAAGCGTGGCAATGAAGGGCGGTATTTTCATCTTGGCCACAAACGTGCCCGAGCACAGACCACACAGCGCGCCTGCCGCAATGGCCGCCGCCACGCCCAACAGCAAGGGCATCCCCAGATAGGTCAGCGCTACGCCCGCAATCACGGCGCAGAAAGTCATCAGCGTGCCCAGCGAAAGGTCGATCCCGCCAGTAATGATGATCAGCGTTGCCGCTACAGCGAGCACCCCATTGACCGAGGTAGCCTGCAATATGGCGATCATGTTCGAAGTCTGCATGAAATTGGGCGACGCGATCGAAAAGCCGATCAGCAATACGATCAGGCTGGCGAAGGCCAGCAGCTTTTGGTACGCGCCGCTTTCCGACAGACCCGAGAGGGGTTTCTTCTTGTCGACATCCGTTGCTGTGGTCATTGCAATGTCCCTGTTACATGCATCGCTGCGGCGCGTTGTGTGGCCAGATGCATTATGTCTTCCTGAGTGGTGTTTCTTCCCCCGGGAAGAATGCCGGTCAGGCGGCCTTCGCACATCACCGCGATGCGATGGCTGAGGCGCATGATCTCGGGCAATTCAGACGAGATCACGATGATGGTCTTTCCCTGCTCTGCCAGGTCTTCGAGCAGCTTGTAGATCTCGGATTTCGCCCCTACGTCGATGCCGCGTGTCGGCTCATCAAAGATCAGAATGTCGCAATCGCGCAGCAACCATTTGGCGATAACAACTTTTTGCTGGTTGCCGCCCGACAACAGCCTGACCTCTTGCATGTCCGAGGGCGTGCGGATGCCCAACTGGCTGATATAGCTTTTGGCTGTAGAACTGATTTCACTGTCGTTGAGAACACCGCCCGCACCGGTGAACATATCCATCGAGGCCAGCGCGATATTGTCGCGCACGTTCATGCCAGTGGCGAGGCCAAAGTGCTTGCGATCCTCGGACAGGTACCCGATCCCTGCTTTGACCGCGTCGGAAGGGGACTTGATCGTAACCACCTTGCCATGCACCCGGATTTCTCCGCCATCCTTTGGGTCAGCGCCAAATATCGCGCGTGCAACCTCGGTTCGACCCGCCCCCATCAGGCCCGCAAAACCGAGGATTTCCCCCTTCTGCATCGCAAAGCTGACTTCGTGAATCTCATTGTCACGGCTCAGCCCCGTGACTTGCAGAGACACTTCGGCATCGTCCAGATTTGGCGGATCCAGCGGCTCTTCCTTGACTTCGCGACCCACCATCATGGCGATGATCTGGCTGATCGGCGTGTCCGCGGCCCCCACTGTGCCAACATATTCGCCATCCCGCATCACCGTCACGCGATCCGAGATCTGTTTCAGCTCGTCCATCTTGTGACTGATGTAAACGATCCCCACGCCTTCGGCCTTGAGGCGTCGGATGATCACAAACAATTCTGCGATCTCGGCGTCGTTCAGCGCCGCAGTCGGCTCATCCATGATCAGAACCTTGGAGCGGAAAGATAAGGCTTTGGCGATCTCGACCATCTGCTGTTTGGCGATGGTCAGACTGCCCACAAGAGCTTTTGGATCAAGGTTCAGGTTCATCGAGGCAAAAATACCGGCTGTCTGCGCGTTCAACGCGACCTCATCCAGGCGACCAAAGCTCTTGCGTGGCTCGCGCCCGATAAAGATATTCTGCGCCACAGTCAGATCATTCATCAGGCTCAGTTCTTGATGAATAATGCCGATGCCCAGATCCTGCGCCTCGCGCGGGGTTGTGGGACTGACCTCGCGCCCTTCGACTTTCAGGACTCCTTCGTCACGCTGATAAATGCCCGACAAAACTTTCATCAAAGTGCTTTTGCCAGCCCCGTTCTCGCCCATCAGTGCGTGAACTTCGCCCGGCTCCAGATCGAACTGCACAGATTTCAGCGCGTGCACGCCGGGGAAGAACTTTTCGATCCCCGCCATTTCGACCAACTTAGACATGTTTCCTCCCATTTGCCCCTCTCCCCAGGGGCTGCGCGCGGGTTACATCACCGCGCCAATTTGCCAGGGCACGAATTCCACGCCCCCGAAGCCAAGCTCCTCACTTTTGGTTTTCTCGCCCGAGGCGACACGGATCAGAATTTCGAACAGTTCCTCGCCCTTGGCTTCGATGCTGACACCGTCGGTAACGATGTCGCCACAGTTCAGGTCCATGTCCTCGGACATGCGCGCATACATTTCGGAATTGGTGGCGAGCTTGATGCAGGGCGTGGGCTGATAGCCTGAAACCGAGCCGCGCCCCGTAGTGAACACGATCAGGTTCGCCCCCGAGGCCACCTGCCCCGTGACTGAACATGGATCGAAGCCGGGGCTGTCCATGAAAACAAAACCGCGCTTGTTGATTTGTTCGCCAAACTTGTAAACGGCGCGCAGCGGCGCGGTGCCGCCTTTGGCGACTGCCCCCAACGATTTTTCAAGGATCGTCGTCAAACCGCCGCGCTTGTTGCCGGGGCTTGGGTTATTGTCCATCTCACCGCCATTGCGAGCGGTGTAGTCTTCCCACCAGTGGATGCGTTCGATCAACTTCTCGCCGACTTCAACGGTTTCGGCCCGTCGGGTCAGCAGATGTTCCGCTCCGTAGATCTCTGAGGTTTCCGACAGGATCGTTGTCCCACCATGGCGCACCAGAAGGTCCGAGGCATAGCCCAAGGCCGGGTTCGCCGTGATGCCGGAATAGCCGTCTGAACCGCCGCACTGCATCCCGACGGTAAGCGCACTGACCGGCGCCGGAGCACGCTGTACCTGGCTGGCCAGTTCGGCAATACCGCGCAGTTCGTCCAGCCCACGCTCGATAGTGCGACGGGTGCCGCCCTCGTTCTGAATGGTCATATACCGTAACACGCCGTCTGGGCGGATCGGACGACCGCCGACAAGATCCGCCACCTGCATGACCTCGCACCCAAGCCCGATCAAAAGGATACCCCCGAAATTCGGGTGTTGGGCATATCCGGCAAGCGTGCGGAGTAAGGTTGCATAGCCTTCGTCCTTGCCCGACATCCCGCAGCCAGTGCCATGCACGATCGGCACCACACCATCGACATTGGGAAAGCTGTCCAACAATCCGGATTTCCCGGCTGCTTCTGCAATGAACCGCGCAACCGAGCCAGAGCAATTCACCGTGGTCAGAATCCCTATGTAATTCCGAGTTCCCACCTTGCCGCCGGTCCGGAAGTAACCATCGAACGTCCGCGCCTCTGATCTTCCGGGTAGCGGCTTGTTTGCGCTGGCATGGGCATAGTCCTGTTGGTGCGCGCCCATACCCAGATTGTGTACGTGGATATGTTCGCCAGGGGCAACATCACACTTTGCCTGACCGATGATCTGGCCGTAGCGAACGATGTTTTCGCCGGCACGAACCGGAGCCACCGCAATCTTGTGCCCGCGTGCGACCGATTTGGTCAAAGGTACAGGGACGAGCTCAGGCCGCTCACCGGCTTGAAGGTCCCGCAGGGCGATAACGATGTTGTCCTGCGGATTCAGCTTTACGACGTCGCGCGCTGCACCGTTCAAAACACCTATGCCGCCATTTGCCTTCATCATCTTCCCTTATTGTCTGGGTCCTTTTGCTAAGTGGAATCTCACCTCTTGTCAACTAACATGTTAGAATGCTAAATATCAAAACATGAACAAACCCAATGATATTGATGCCACCCTGCTGCCCGAAATCACGTCGACCGAAGGGACCCTAACCCAGCGAGTCCACAGCGCCTTGAAGCAGGCGATTCTGGCGCTCGACTTCCCGCCCGGCGCGATCCTGCGCAAAGCCCCAGTATGCGAGCGTCTTGGCGTATCGCGCGCACCGGTCGCCGACGCGATTGCACGTCTTGCCTCTGAAGGCTTGGTGGATGTTGTGCCTCAGTCAGGCACGCGCGTTTCCTATTTTTCGATGGAAGAAATTCGCGAAGGCGTCTTCCTGCGTGAGGCGCTTGAGCTTGCGGCGGTTGCAAAGGTCGCGCGGGATCTGACCGACGATCAACGCAAGCGGCTCAGCCGCAATATGCGCCTACAGGAACTGCTGATCGAAGATGATGATATTCCCGGTTTCTATCAGGCGGATGAAGAATTCCACGGCCTGCTGATGGAATTTACCGGTTTCCGTCGCCTCAACGACGTGGCGCAAACAGTTTCCCTTCAGGTCAGCCGTGCACGGATGTTGTTGCTGCCGACACCTGGCCGCATTGCCGAGACTTTGGCCGAACATCGTGCAGTCTTTGAAGCGATCAGCAAACATGACGAACAGGGTTCAAAGGACGCCATGCGCACACATTTGCGCCAATTGATGCCCCGCATCGAAAAGTTGGAGCAGCAAAAACCAGATCTGTTCAACCTCACCCCGCAGCCGCACAGCGAGGAAGTATGACCGTTTCCCAGGCAGAATTGCTCAACTCACGGACCACGCGACCTGTGCACCTGACCCGCATGGGGTTCGGCGGCGCACCGCTGGGAAATCTGTATCGCAAGGTCTCGGACGAAGATGCGCAAGCTGCATTGCAAGCCGCCTATGACGCAGGCATCCGGTTTTTCGACACCGCCCCTCAATACGGGCTCGGCCGGTCCGAGCATCGGTTTGGCGAAGCAATCACCCGCTTTGGTCGCGAGGACATTCAACTGTCGACTAAAATCGGACGACTGCTGCTGGACTGCAAACCGCACGAGGTCACGCCAGAGGCTTTTGTGGATGTGCCGCAGAAACGTATCGTGTTTGATTACACCTATGACGGGGTAATGCGGTCGTATGAAGCCAGCCGCGCGCGGCTCGGCGTGTCCAATGTGGACATTCTGTTGGTTCATGATGTCTGTGTCTTCAGTCAGGGCAGCCAGGAAATGTCAGACACCAAGGTGCGCGAACTGTTTGATGGCGGCGGCTACAGGGCTCTGGTTGAACTGCGCGAAGCCGGTGAAATCGCGGCGATCGGCGCAGGCGTGAATGAATGGCAGGTTTGTGAAAAGCTTCTGGGATTGGGAGATTTTGACGGGTTCCTTTTGGCTGGACGCTATACCCTGCTGGAACAGGAAGCGTTGGATAGCTTCTTGCCACTTTGTCAGAAGCGCGATGTCGGGATCATTCTGGGCGGTCCTTATAATTCGGGCATTCTGGCCACCGGTGCAGTGCCCGGGGCCAAGTACAATTATGCTGACGCTCCAGAGGACATTCTGGATCGCGTTCGAAAGATCGAGGATGTCTGTACAGCACATAACACGCCGCTGATCGCGGCAGCGCTGCAATTTGTTTTGGGCCATCCCTGCGTCAAGACAGTGGTTCCCGGTGCGGTCAGTGCAGCCGAAGTGCAGGCGAATGTTGCCTTGCTGGACCGCGATATCCCGATGGCGCTTTGGTCCGACCTGCGTGCCGAGGGCTTGATCCGCCCAGACGCGCCGCTGCCTGATGAGGCCGCATATGCTGCGTAATATCGACCCGGTCCTGTCACCCGAGCTGCTTTATGCGCTGCGGGCCATGGGCCACGGGGATGAGATTGTGATCACCGATGCCAATTTCCCCGGCTCCAGTATCGGTACTGACTGCATCCGGGCCGATGGCTCTTCGGCCAGTGACATCTTACGGGCCGTTCTCTCAGTGATGCCGCTGGACACATTCGTTTCCGATCCGGCACTGACAATGCAGGTGGTCAACAACCCGCAGGCTGTACCCGATGCTGTCGCGGATTTTCAACGTATCATAGACTCAACCGCCGACAATCCGGTCAAGATCCAATGTCTGGAGAGGTTCGCTTTCTACGAGCGCGCCGCTACCGCCTTTGCCGTCGTTCAGACAGGTGAACGCAGGCTCTATGGCAATATCATGCTGAAAAAGGGCGTGATCGGATGAGGATCGACGCACATCAGCATTTCTGGGCATTGGCGCGGGATGATTATGGTTGGTTGACGCCTGAACTGGAGGCTATTTATCGAGATTTCACGCCAGCCGATCTGGTCCCTTTGCTGGAAGCGGCAAGGATTGACGGCACGGTTCTGGTTCAAGCGGCACCAACTGTGGCCGAGACAGAATATATGCTGTCACTGGCCGATCAAACTTCGTTCATCAAAGGTGTTGTCGGCTGGGTCGATTTTGAGGCCACTGACGCGCCAGCACAAATTGCGGCACTGGCTGACCATCCGGCTCTGGTCGGCCTGCGCCCGATGATCCAGGACATCTCTGATCCGTTATGGATGCTTGAGGATACCCTGACGCCCGCCTTCGAAGCACTGCAACACCACGCCCTGACGTTTGACGCCCTAACCCTACCCGAACATCTTGGGTCGCTTAGAACTCTTTTGACGCGGCACCCCGAGATGAAGGTGGTCATAGACCACGCCTCGAAACCTCTGATCCGGGACGTGATGATAGATGATTGGGCCAACGACATGGCTTCGCTGGCGCAAGAGGCAAACGCCTGGTGCAAGCTATCGGGACTTGTCACCGAAGCAAAACCGGATTGGACCGTTGACGATCTGCGGCCCTATGTGGATCACCTATTGAACTGCTTCGGCCCGTCTCGTCTGATCTGGGGCAGTGACTGGCCGGTCTGCACTTTGGCCAGCAGTTACGAACGCTGGTTTGAAACCACCGATGTGCTGCTTGGCTCAATGAGCAGTGCCGAACGCCAGGCTATTCTGGGCGGCAACGCAGCGCGCGCCTATAACCTCAGGGATTGAAATGACACTCGACACCATGGATTCAGACGGGTTGTGGCTTGGCCGCGTTGAGCGCGCCGGGATCGGCCCTTGCGTTGTCACCTTACGCGATGGGCGTGTTGTCGACATCACTGCAAAACCGGCGCCCACTGTGCGGGATATTCTGGAACGCGACGACGCGGTGGATTACGTGCGTTCAGCCAAGGGCCTGGATATCGGACCGTTGGATGCAGACCACCAATGGCTTGCCCCGTGCGACTTGCAGGCCGTCAAAGCCTGCGGCGTCACCTTTGCAGGATCGATGGTGGAACGCGTGATCGAAGAACAGGCAGCGGGTGATCCAGCCAAGGCCGAGGCAATCCGCACACGCATTGGCGACAGGATCGGCGAGAGCCTGTCAAACATCGTGCCCGGATCAGACGCCGCTGCGCAGGTCAAGGACGCGCTGATCTCTGAGGGGCTTTGGAGTCCGTATCTCGAGGTTGGGATAGGCCCTGACGCCGAGGTGTTTTCAAAGGCGCAGGTTCTGTCATCGGTTGGATATGGCGCGGATATCGGGCTTCACCCGATCTCGACCTGGAACAATCCCGAACCCGAAATCGTATTGGCCATCACATCACAAGGTGAAATCAAGGGCGCTACACTGGGCAATGACGTCAACCTGCGTGATGTCGAAGGGCGTTCAGCCCTGCTGCTGAGCAAGGCCAAGGACAACAATGCCTCTTGCGCGATCGGACCGATGATCCGGCTGTTTGACGAAATCTACTCACTGGACGACGTGCGTCAGGCTGAACTGACATTGACCGTCAACGGGCCGGACGGGTTTGTCCTGAACGGCCGCTCGTCCATGTCTCAGATCAGCCGCGATCCCACCGACCTTGTACTGCAGACGATCGGACGGCATCACCAATACCCTGACGGGATCATGCTGTTTCTGGGCACGTTGTTTGCACCGACCCAGGACCGGGACACGCCCGGCGGTGGCTTCACCCATAAACTGGGCGATGTCGTCACAATTGCAAATGACCAACTGGGAGCACTGACCAACGCGGTGCGACTGTCAACGGAATGCCCCGAATGGACATTTGGTGCGTCCCATCTGATGCGAAACCTGGCCCAGCGTGGGCTTCTTTGAGAGAAAAGGCATGTTGACCGGAAAACGCCTGATGGCTGGTGAATGGGTAGGTTTGGGCAAGACTTTTGCGTCAGAGCTTGCGCCCGGATTCAGCCGCGGCTTTGCCGCAGGCTTACCCGCGGTTGTCGGTGCCGCCATTCCGGCCAGAGAGAAAGCCTATACCACCTTCGGGTGGTCGACCCGCGCCACGCTGGTACGCGAATTCGATGCAACATCCGTTGGCACCCATGCGATCAAACGCATTCGACGACCTGTTTGTTTGCAGGACATTCTAACCGACCTTCTGACCGAAAAACTGTGAGGCCCCATGACCACGACATCATCCAACCGGCTTGCCGGGAAAACGGTTCTGATCACGGCTGCCGGTCAGGGTATTGGCCGCGCGACTGCTGACCTTTTCGCCTCAGAAGGTGCGCATGTCATTGCCAGCGACATAAATGACGCCACTCTCGCCGAGCTGACCGACATTGACAGGATCACTCCACTCAAACTGGATGTTTTGGATGCCGAAGCGGTACGGACGGCAGCGTCTGACCTGCCCCATCTAGACGTCCTGTTTAACTGCGCGGGCTATGTTGCGGCAGGCTCGATCCTTGAATGCCCGGAACAAGACTGGGAATTCAGTTTTGATCTCAACGTCAAATCCATGTTCAGACTGATCCAACTGACCCTGCCCGGCATGTTGGAGAACGGCGGCGGGTCGATCATCAACATGTCATCTGTAGCCTCTTCGTTGAAAGGTGTGCCGAACCGGTTTGCCTATTGCGCGTCAAAGGCGGCTGTCATTGGTTTGACCAAGTCCGTGGCGGCTGATTTTGTGGCCCGGGGCATAAGGTGCAACGCCATTTGTCCGGGCACTGTCGACAGCCCCAGCCTGCATGACAGATTGCGCGCCACAGGCGACTATGATCAGGCGATGACCGATTTCATCGCGCGGCAACCGATGGGGCGGATTGGCAGCGCCGAGGAAATCGCTGAGTTGGCCCTGTACCTGGCCAGCGACGCCAGCAAATACACTACTGGCCAGCCATTTGCCATTGATGGCGGCTGGACGATCTGAGCGACAAGGGAAATCATATATGAAACTGCTACGCTTTGGCCCGATGGGCGCAGAAAAACCCGGGCTGCTGGATGCTGAAGGCGCGATCCGCGACCTCTCGGACGTGGTCGATGATATTGCAGGGGATGCGCTGGACGACGCCACACTGGCCCGACTGCGCAAGATTGACCCCACCAGCCTGCCCAAAGTAGAGGGCGATCCGCGCATCGGTGCCTGTGTCGCCCGGGTCGGCAAATTCATCTGCATCGGCCTGAACTATGCCGACCACGCGGCGGAAAGCGGAATGGAACTGCCGCAAGAGCCCGTCATTTTTTTCAAAGCGACCTCTGCCATTATCGGCCCTGATGACCCGGTGGAAATCCCGCGAGGCTCTGTCAAAACCGATTGGGAAGTCGAACTGGGCGTGGTCATGGGAAAAGAGGCCAAATACGTTTCCGAAGCAGACGCCATGGACCACGTTGCGGGCTATTGCGTGGTCAACGATCTGTCAGAACGCGATTTTCAACTGCATCGCTCGGGTCAGTGGGTCAAAGGTAAGTCGGCAGACACATTTGGCCCGATCGGCCCTTGGCTGGTGACGCGCGATCAGGTTACCAACCCGCAGAATTTGCCGATGTATCTTGAGGTGAACGGCCATCGATATCAGGACGGTTCGACCAAAACGATGCATTTTGGCGTGGCGACAGTTGTCTCGCACCTGTCTCAGTTCATGTCCTTGCAGCCCGGCGATGTGATCTCAACCGGAACCCCTCCGGGCGTGGGCATGGGGCAAAATCCACCAACCTATTTGAAACCCGGCGACCGGATGGAGTTGGGGATTGAGGGGTTAGGTGTTCAGCGGCAAAATGTCGTTGCCGGATAAGGCAGGACCTCTAACTGTTCGACGAGATCGGATGTTTCGAGAGCTTTGAGAGCTTTGAGAGCGGCATGGCAAAGTACCGGTGTTGGCTGCAGATCTGCGGCCAATTTTCCAACAGTCCGGCTTCTATCCGCCTACGTACACTCCGCTTTTCGGCCGATAGAAAATCTTCTGGTCGTGAAGCCGCCCCAATAAGTCATGAATCCTGGTAAGAGCTTCTTCCCGTTCCCTCCTTTCCTGTTCGCTCTCATCCCGATCGGCATGTGACAGAGCGGTCTGAGCGCGACGGAGCGAGTTTTCAATTAAGTCGATATCATCGACAGACAGTTCGAACATGTCATTGTACAGTGGCAACAAAACCTCCTATGGATGCTGGAAACTCAACACTCCTGAGAGTGATTACGCGGGCTTTGTGAACAAAGCCTAGTTTGGTCTTACAGCGACAAGAACGACATCAAGTTCACCCTCAAGGGCCTGTAACTTCCGAAGCTGGTCCTTCGGCAGATTGGCAGTATCGGCGTCAACTGCGGCAAACGCCACAAGCGGGCTTCCGATTTCCTTTTCAAGTTCCTTAACCAAGCTGAGTTTATCGGCCTCAAGCGTTGCAAGTGGATAAAGCATAGCAATCTCCTGTCTCAAGATGTTTGGAACCATAGCCGATTTTCATCGGATTGAGAGCATAATTGGGAAATGCCAGTTTCCAGATGGCGCATCCAAGACGTTCATCCGTTTCGTTCCGGAAGATTGATTTCTGCGCGATGATACGATGCACCCAACAAAGAAGTCCTGCGTAGGATGCCCTGCAATTGCAGGAAAGGTGGCGAAAAGTTTAGTGGGCAGGAGGCAAAGACATACTCAACACGAGCGCCCAGTCCACAGGGAGGATAAAGAAAATGGCCCCCAAGCAAAAAATTTGCGTTGTCCTATCAAGCTAAAAGTACCCAAGTTTCTGGTGCGAGTATGCGCCTATGCCACCCGGCAAGGTGACAACGAGCGAGTCCAGTCATTGCAAGACTCGTCCGCTGAACTTCTGGTTGCTGATGAATTTGCAGAAGTCAAAGGCCGAAAAAACGGTCTTTTACACATCATCATCAGCCCTGATGAAGAACTGACACCCGACGAGCTTGCCGCGACCGTCTCCGACAACACCGCAGAATCCAGGTCCTGCCATTCGGGACCTACTATTGCAGATCATCCAAGGACAGGAACGTATTCAAGAGAGCAACCAAGCCATAATCCAACGCCAGAACGCGCTCCTGAAAGTCTTGGCGGCGATAGCCAAGAGCTGACTGGAGAAGCGGCCGAGCTGGAGGCCGCCGCTGACGATCTGAAATCAGAAGCCAAGCGGTTTGGAGGCAACAGGGGCAGCAATCCAACTGCCGCCGATCTGGATGCGCCGCCCGATATCAATGATCC